>DCIO01000118.1 GCA_002315885.1 Lentisphaeria bacterium UBA1724 | reverse complement strand
ACGACGCCACCGTGACCGCGGGCCGCGACGCCGCGACCGCCGAGATTGAGGCAGACAACGACGCCAAGGTCACCGCCAAGAACAACGCCACCACCAACGGGACCATCACCGCCGGCAACGCCGCCTCCATCGAGGCCACCGAGGGCGATGCGACTGTGAAGGCCGCGGTCGCGGCCGGCAACGGCGACGTGACCGTGAAGGCCGGCCAGGATGTGAAGACCGAGGACGATGGCACCCTGACCGCTGACGCCGCCAACGTCACCGTCGAGGCTGGTGACAACGCCGAGACCAATGGCGCCATCACCGCCGCTGCCAACGCAACCGTCACCGCTAAGGAAGGCGACGCCACCGTGAATGGTGCAGTCACCGCCGTGAATGGCTCTGCCGCCGTGAATGCCGGCAATGACGCCGCCGTCACTGGCGACGTGACCGCTGCTACCGACGCCGTCATCGCTGCCGAGAAGAACGCCACCGTTGAAGGCGACGTCCTGGCTGGTGAAAACGCCACCATCATCGCCGAGGAAGGCGACGCCACCGTTGATGGTGATGTCACCGCCACCGAAGGGTCTGCAGCCATCGTTGCTGGCGACAACGCCACTGTTGATGGCGACGTCCTGGCTGGTGAAAACGCGATCATCACCGCCGAGGAAGGCGACGCCACCGTCAATGGTGATGTCACCGCCACCGCTGGTGATGCCACCGTGCAGGCTGGCGACAACGCCCTGACCAACGGCAATATCGAGGCTGGCAACGACGCAACCATCATCGCCGAGGAAGGCGACGCCACCGTCAATGGCAATGTTGACGCCGGCAATAACGCCTTGATCTCTGCCGAGGGCGAGGCGTTCATCAATGGCGCAGTTACCGCTGACCAGAATGTGTACGCTTACGCCGCCACTGGCGACGTGAAGACCACCGATGCTGGTGACATCACTGCCGAGAATGGCAACGTCCAGTTGGTCGCTGACGAAGGCGACGTGATTGTTGCTGGCGACGTGAAGGCCGAGAATGGCGACGTGACCGTGGATGCCTACGAGGATGCCGTGATTGCCGGCAGCAGCGACATCACCGCCGAGAACGTCACCGTCGAGACCACCAAGGGCGATGTTGTGAATGAAGGTGACATCGAGGCCACCGAGTCTCTGGTTGCCATCGACGCCGCTGGCGACGTTGTGAACGAAGGCACTGTCACCGCCGCCGAGGATGTGACGGTTGAGGCCGAAGGCGACATCCAGAACGATCGTGACATCGAGGCTGGCAAGACCGCCGATCTGACTGCCGGTGGCGACATCGACAACTCCGATACTGGTTCCATCGTGGCTGGCGAGCTCATCGACTTCGATGCTGATGGCGACATCACCTCCACTGGCGAGCTGGCTGCTCCCACCATCGAGGGTCTCTCCAACGACGGCGCAATCGCCGTCAGTGGTGACGTCACCACCGACAACCTGACTCTGGAGACCGATGGTCCCGATGGCGACATCACCGTCGACATCGCCGATGATCTGGAAACCCTGACTCTGACCGCCAATGGCGAGAACTCCGACATCTCCTTCGAGGGCCAGAATGTCGGCAAGTTGAACGCCAATGCCTGGGACGGCAGTGTGGATCTGGTCGCCGATGGCAACCTGAACATTGAGAGCGTTACCGCTCTGGATGACGGCGAAACCAACGGTGGCGATGGTGCTGCCAACGATGTGACCATCTTTGCTACTGGTGACATCGATGTCGAGAATGAAATCACTGGTGACAACGATGTGGACATCACCGCAGAGGGCACCCTCACCGATGGTGCTAATACTCTCTTCACCAGCGGCAACGACATGACTCTGACTAGTGGCGAACAGATTGGTGAACCTGAGATCAACAACCCCATCGACGTGGAGGTCGGTGGCCAGCTGAACGTCAACGCACTGCCTGGAACTCCTGACATCACTCTCTTCGCCTTCATCGAGGGCAATACGGGTGACAACGAGATCCACACCCAGAACAAGCACCTGCCTGGTCTGGTGGTCTTCAATGGCGTGCCTTGGATGGGCCGCGAGGATCAGATGGGCCGCATGGACCGCGCATACGCAGAGAAGATCGCAGTCATGAACAACATCATGGATGAGTTCAATCTGTGCAACCCGCTCAGCAGCGACTACCGCTTCTTCCCGCACGTGGCTCTCGACCAGGACGGCTTCGCCAATGCTTCCGCCAAGGGTATCGAGAAGATCCACATGGGCGAGAATGCCGGCGCCATCAATGGTCTGCCCGAGGGTCTGGAGCCCAACACCATTCCCGGTGCCTCCGACATCGAAAAGACCTATACCTGGCCTCTGGAGCTGGATGACAGCGCTGAAGCCGAGGAAGATGAAATCCCTGCCGCCGAAAACGCAGCACTCTACTAATCCTTAGAGTCAACTGAACGAAAATCCCCGAGTGCCGACAAGCACCCGGGGATTTTTTTTCAATTCGGAATTCGGAATTCGGAATTCGGAATCTATTTCAAGGGACCCAAGGGACCCAAGGGACCCAAGGGACCCAAGGGCCAGTTGTATTTGGGGCTCTGTAGGGAACCGTGAAGGGGACGCGGGTGTGGTGTTTTGTGCGGGGCATTGGCATAGCCGTGAATATTCTGGAAAAATCATTCGGTAAAGAAGGAAAAGCGGATATAGGTGGTTAAAGTACGGAAGATTTCCATTTTGGGGAGATTTAGTCATGGGCAGATTTTGTCTCGTCATATTATTGTTGGCGGTATCGTTGTCAGGCAACGAGTTGGGGGATTTTCTTCGTCAAGCGGAGGAGCATCATCCCACACTGGTTGCGCAGCGTGCCGTTCTGGAGCAACTCTACCAGCAAAGCGAGGAAGTCCGGGAGTTCCTGGATCCCAGTCTCTTTGCTGGCGCGGGCGGTTCCAGTCGGTTGTGGTCACTTCCTGTGAACCCCGCTGGCTACCATACTCCCGCTGAGGAGAATTCCCTGGAGGGCCAGGCTGGAGCGTTGGTGCCGATCGAAGAGGGCGCATATCTTTCCGTGGGTGGTGAGTTCCGTCGGTGGTTCAATCCCGATGGGGACTACGACAGCATGTACCAGCATCTGCTGGGGGCGCGTCTCAGCATCCCACTTTTGCGGGATCGTGGATTTGCGCTCTACGGCTATCGTCGCACGGCGGCTTTGGCGGATTACAGCGCGGGTGGCTGTCGGTTGCTGGATGCGGAGCAGACGGTCCGTCGCAATGTGGAATTGGCCTACATCGCCCTGTGTGCCGCGGTGGCGAATTGCCAGATTCACCGGGATGCCACGGAGCGTTTCCAGCGCATCTATGACGAATCCCGTGAGTTGGTTCGTCTGAAGACCATCCCCGAATACCAGGAACAGACCGCACGTCGTGATTTGCAGATTGGCCTGGAGAACCAGGTGGTCTCGGAACAGACTCTCGCCAGCGCGAAAGTCCTGCTGGCTTCTGCCGTGGGTTTGCGAAAATTGGAGACTGACCCACAGTGTTCTTTCGAGGAATTCCTGCAGGCCGCATTGGAATTGACGGAGATGCCCCAGGGGGATGTGGAGACCGCCCAGCAGCACCGCGGGGAATACCAGGCGTTGCTTTTTGACAAAGAGGCCGCCCAGGCACGAAATGCCCTGGAGGAGGAGTCCCGGAAGGACGATGTCTCCTTGAATATGGGCGTTGCCTGGAAAGGTGATTCCGATACGGGAATGACTTCCTCCTACCGCATTGCCACCGACCACCACTGGGGAGGGGAGGTGATGGTGGTCTGGACGCGCCCCCTGGATTACACCGGCACGGATGCGCGTCGCGCACAGGCCGCCGCAAAAATTGCGGAATTGGACGCACGTCTGGAGGCGAAGACCATCCAGATGACCGCAGAATTGCGGACCGCGCAATTCCGTTTCGAGGCCGCCCAAAAGCGCATGAAGCTCATCCACGAGGCGGTCAGCGCCGCTCAGGCGACGCTGGAGGCAGAGCAGGAACGCTTCCGACTGGGCGAAAGCACCTCCACGATTGTGCTGGATGCCCAGAAGGAACTCAATAACATCCTTCTGCGACAGAATGCCGCCGCCGCAGAGTTGCTCACCGCTTCCGCGGAACTGCAATATTCGTTGGGATACCCAACGAATTAATGCTTAATGCTTAATGCTTAATGCTTAATGTCGGAAGGGGGGAGGTTTCCCCCTTACCCCCTCTTCTGAAATTCGGGACTCAAGGAATCCGGGATAATTTCTTCCACAAAATACACAAAATACACAAAAAATGGCGCTACACATTTTTGGTCACCATGATAAGTCGGATCTCCCCAGTCCGGGAGATACCCCGAATTCCCTGGGCGGCGGTAATATCGCTTTGCCTGAGGATCAGCGTGCACAGCTGGCGTCGGATTTGTCGATGCTGGACAGGAAGGACTTGTCCCGTAGCCAGAAGCTGCAGCATGATGTGGAGAAATCCGTCATCGCGGCTGCGGAGGACACGGTGAAGCGTTTGCGCGTTGTGGAGATGGGGCGTTGTCCCTCCTGCGGTGCGCACATCTATCAGCATGTCGGCGCCAACATCTGCGATGTGTGCGGTTGGCACCAGTTCGATCTGCCGAAGAAGGGCATGGTGAAAGTCCATCTGAAGGGCGGCGACGAAGTGGTGGAAGGCGAGCGCGTCTACGTCTTGAAGAGTGGCGACTGCCTTGTGGTGCGCCACGGCGTGGTGGCCGCGCAGGTGCCCCGGGACGCGTATACGTGGGTGGAATACGCCTGGACGGATGAGGAGCTGGAAAATCGCCACTCCGAGGCCCAGAAGACGCTAACTGTTCCCTGCGGGTGGTGCGGAAAGAGCACAAACCCCACCGCGGATGGCTTCCATCTGCTACACATCGCGTTCGGCGCCAGCCAGGAACGATACTGCTTCTGCAGCGACGACTGCTTCGAGGCTTTCCGGAAGATGTATCCCTCACGCGTCCATCGGGATTGCTACAACCGGGATTGCTCTACCTGCAAACTCTGCCAGAAACGCTACGACGAGGACGCCATGGAGATGCGGATGCTGGCAAAGGACTACATCAAGGCCAAAAACAATTCGTAATCGCAATGCGTAAATACAATGGGTGAATTTCGTACAACAGAAGGCGAGGGATTGCCTGAGGATTCCCAGCAGCGCAAGAGCCGTTTCTGGCGCAATTTCTGGAAGATACTCTCGATTGTGGCCGTGGTTGGCGTTGTGGGGTATTTGATTCCCGTGACGCGCTACGCCACTGCGCGTGGCTATGTGACCACCATGGACTACGCGGAGGTGCGTTCTCCTGTGACAGGCATTGTCAGCAAGATTTTGGTTCATTCTGGCGACATGGTAGAAGAGGGCCAGGTGCTGGTGGAATTGAACAGCGCCGAGGAAGAGGCCACGCTGTCGGAGACCCGCGCCCGCGTCTCCAAGCTCCGTACGGAGATGGAGCGGCGTCAGGCGGAGATGTCCATTGATTTGGAGCGCCGTTCAGTGGAACTCAGTGAGCAGAAGCGCGCCCACGGGGACAATCTCCGTGTGGCGGAGTTGGAGAAGGCCAATGCGGAGAGCCGTCTGGATTTGACCAAGGAGTTGGTGGAGAAGGGGTTGAAATCCCAGCGGGAGCTGGAGGACATCCGTCTGCAGAAAGAACTCAGCGATGTGCGTCTGGAGTCCTTGCAGAAGAAGGACTTCGCCATCTACGAGACGCTCTTGGCGCGGGACAAGGAGAAATACGCCAGCGAGATGCACGCGCTGGAGGAAGAGCTGGCGGCATTGGAGGAAGCCGTCCGTCGCGCGGAGGCACGCATTGAGTTGCGGAAGGTCCGTGCGCCGATTGCGGGTCAGGTGGTGCGATATGAATTCGTGGTAGGCGAGCTCCTGCAACCCAATTATGTCATCTACGAGATCTTCGGCGGTGCCACCCAGGTGCTGAAGCTGCGTGTGGATGAACGCTACGCCACCCGAATTGGGACGGGCCAGAAATACCGCGCGCGGTTGGCCAGCTACAATGGCAGCATCCAGCGGATTTATTTCCATGGCGAGGTGTCCTATCTGCGGAATGTGATCCAGAATGACGGCGAGAGCTCCTACCGCATGGCATACTGCACCTTCGATGCGGGGGATTATCCCATCCAACCCGGAACCACCGCGGAAGCACGTATCTACTATGCCAAGTCCAGTTTCTGGAGCTTCCTGCTGAACCTGGAACCGTAAGGGTCTCCCTTCCACAAGATAGACGGTGGAGAAGGTAAGTGACATCCGAGTATTGATGCGTGTGCTGGCGCCTTATAAGGTGGCGCTAGTCATGACCTTCGTGTTTACGCTATTGATGGCGGCGATTGGTGCGATATTGCCCTTGCTAACCAGTGCGTTGATAGACCAGGTATTCACCGATCGGAACATGGAGGTATTTCTGCCTCTGGCGGTGCTCTATATCGTGGCGCCGATTGTGCAGATGGTCGTTGGTGTCTACCAGGGTACCATCGCAATCGTCATCGCGGTGCTTTTCGCTGCGGATTTGCGTTATTTGGTCTATCATCACCTGCTGGGGCTGTCGTTGCGCTTTTTCAACGTAAACAGCGCGGGTAAGGTGGTGAACCGTGTGATGGAAGACACGCAGACAATCGTCAGCATTATCAACATGTCCTTTTCTACTACGATTTCCGATTGTGTCATCGCGGTAGTCGCCATCCTGGCCACTTTCACCATCAACTGGCGCATGGCGTTGCTGCTCTGCGGCATCGTGGTTGTCTTTGTCCTCAACTACCGCATCAGCATCCACCGCATCGTCCGCTATACACGAATGATGCGTCACGAGGATGACATGCTGACGGGTGGCGTACAGAACCGCATGAGTGCCACCCTGGCTGTGAAGACCTTCGGCACGGAGGAGCGTGAGAATACGGTCTTCCAGGGACATAATACATCGTCGCTGAACTATGGCTGGATCCGGGATTTGGCCAACAACAACTTCTGGATGAATGTGGGATTGATTTCCGCTCTGAGTCAGGCGCTGCTCTTTTTCTGTGGTTGCGCACTGGTTCTAAAGGGTCAGATGACCTACGGGCAGGTGATGGCATTCAATCTCTATGCCCTGCAGCTCATTTGGCCTGCGGTGCGTTTCAGTCAGATTGCGGGACGCATCCAGGAAGGGAAGGTCGCCATGGGGCGACTCTTCGAGTATCTCCGTGAGGTCCCCGAAATCCAGGATTGCGCCCATCCGAAATCCTGCAAGCGTCTGGAGGGCCGCGTGGATTTCGAGGATGTCCATTTTCACTACAATCCACAGGTGCCCGTGATCCAGGGCATTACGCTGCACGTGAAGCCTGGCGAAAGCGTGGCCTTCATCGGCACCACGGGCTGCGGAAAATCCACCATGCTGAATTTACTGACCCGTTTCTACGATGTGACGGGGGGCTGCATCAAATTGGATGGTGTGGACATCCGTGAGTATCGCTTGAAGGACTTGAATCGTCAATTCGGCATTGTCCTGCAGGAGTCCTACATTTTTTCGATTTCGGTGCGTGACAACATCCGCTATGGCCGTCCCAACGCCACGGAGGAAGAGGTGATTGCGGCGGCGAAGGCGGCGGAGATCCACGACTTCATCATGACCTTGCCAGAGGGGTATGACACCGCCATCGGTGCGGATGGCGCGGCGTTGTCGGTTGGTCAGAAGCAGCGCATCAACATCGCCCGCGCCATCTGCGCCAATCCATCTATCATGATCATGGATGAGGCCACCAGTTCTCTGGACTCAGACTCCGAGGCGGCGATTCAGCGCGGCATGGAGCGGTTGCTGAAGGGCCGTACCAGCTTCGTGGTTGCGCACCGTCTTTCCACCATCCGGAATTCCAGCCAGATTGTTCTGATTGACAAAGGGAAGATTTTAGAGCACGGCACTCACGACGAGCTCATGGCGATTGAAAATGGCCGCTATCACGACCTCTACACCAAGCATATTGGCAAGGGGGTGCTGGATGACTAACAAGACACATGGCGGCGGCCTCTTGAAATTCCTGAGCCACGATCATACCCGTGACTACCCCTACCGCGGAAAGCAGCGTGAGGAGAAATCCGGGGAAAAGAAGAATTATACCCTGCGGTTCTGTCGGGAGTATCTCTGGCCCTATCGGTGGTTGCTGCTGGCGACCGTGCTGGTGATGGGACTCAATACCTCGGGCAGCTACTGTATCGCCGCATTGAACCGATATGTGGTGGATAATATCCTGGTGGTGACCGACACCAACGGCCGCCCCACACCCGCCTACGAGAAGATGGGCTCCCGTGGCGCACAGAGGCGCGACCACAGCATCGCCGCACGAAATCCACCAGCGGAGAGCCAGGGACGGCGCATTGCCCGGGGAATACGCTTGTCACGCCGTCCTGTTGAAGCGGGCAAGGCGTTGCTTCTTCTGGCGATGCTCTACGTGGCGACGCATATCTTTTTCAATCTGCTGAGTCGTCACGTGGCGAAATTGGAAGTCACGCTGATGAACAAAGTGCAGGGTCGTCTTCGCGAGGACATGCACAAGAAGGTTCTGGAGTTGTCGCTTTCCTACCAGCAGAAGATGAGTCCCGGGCGGTTGTTGTCGCGCATCATCAGCGACACGGGCGCGGTGCGCAACGAGATTGCGTATATCATCGAGTTGTTGGTGCGCATTGTGGGGCTGGCGGGGATAGGCACTGGCATTCTGCTGGTATCCGAATGGCGTGTGCTGGTGGTGCTTTTGCTGACGATGCCCTTCTTTGTCATCATCAAGCGTCATTATGTTCCGAAGATGCATTTCATGCAACGGGAGCAGCGCTTTACCAACGGTGCGCTCTATGGATTGATTTCCCAGAAGATGGATGCCATCAAGGCGGTGCAGTCATACGGTCAGCAGGATGCGGAGGCGTTGAATTTCCGTCGGTTGTCCTCGGTGTATATCCGTGACGCCTCTCAAGTGCAGTGGCGCTACAAGGTAATGGGGTTCCTGTCGTGGCTGGCGTTGCATTTTGCCAACTGCGCGGTGTTCCTCTTCGGCGGCTATCTAGTGACACTGGGAGAGATGTCGTTGGGGAAGTTGGTCTTCCTGCGTTTTCTGACGCAGCTCTTCTTCCAGCCGGTCTCGGATTTTACGGAAATGACCTTCACCAACCAGGATTTGCAGGTGGCACTGGGGCGGTGCTATGGGGTGCTGGACGAGAAGCCCGAAATCACCGAAGATCCCGATGCGGTGGATTTCCCGAAGCCGTTGGCACACGGCATCCACATCAAGGATCTCTCTTATCACTACAACGATGGCGAGAAGGACGCGGGGAAGGATGTGCTTTCCGGGGTCAACCTGGATGTGCCCGCGGGGGAATGGCTCTGCATCATGGGCGCTTCCGGCACAGGAAAGAGCACCTTGCTGCATTTGCTGGCGCGGCTGTATACGCCGACCAAGGGCAGTATCGACTACGATGGCGTGCCGCTGGAAAAGATCCGCTTCGCCAGCCTGCGCACGAGCCTGGGCGTGGTGCCCCAGGAAGCGCAGATTTTCTCGGGGAGTGTCCGGGATAATATCGCCTACGGGAATCCCGAGGCGACCAACCAGCAGATCATCAAGGCCGCCCAAGACGCCGCAATGCACGACTTCATTCTGGAGATGCCCGTACAATACGAGACGCTCATTGGTGAAAAGGGGCAGTCGCTCTCCGGCGGACAACGGCAGCGGCTCTCTCTTGCGCGGGCGCTACTCTGCGAACCAGAGGTGCTCCTGCTGGATGACTGCACCAGCGCGTTGGATGCCAATACGGAACGGAAGATCCAGGAGACGCTGATGACACAGCTGGCGGGGAAGACCGCGGTGATTGTATCCCAGCGCGTCTCCATGGCCGTCCGTTGCAATCATATCGCTGTATTGGAGAATGGCCGTGTGACCGAATATGGCACACACCAGGAATTGCTGGAAAAGAAGGGCTTCTACGAGACGCTATTCCAGGAACAGACGAAATAGCTTCCAGCTATTTCAATTAGGAATTAGGAATCAGGAATTAGGAATTGTTGTAAGGATGGGGAGGTATCCCCATGCCCCTCTTCTTCAATTCGGAATTGAAAACCGTGGAAAGACGAGGGCGGCGAAGCCGCCTGTAGGTGCGCCCCTCGTGTAGCGGGCGTAAGCCCAGCGAAACGAGGGGCAAGGCTAGTGGACCAAAGGGACGATAAGCTTGTCAAACAAAAAAGGCGGGAGTGCAATTTGCGCTCTCGCCTTTTTGGGTTATGTGTTGGTGGATGGTTTTAGTTGTGCATCCACTTGCCGAAGATGGCGTCTAGTTCGCCATTCTTGGTCATTTCATCGAGGCATCGATTGAGGTCATCCAAGAGTCTGGCATTTTTCTTGTTGACGGCGAGACCATAGACTTCCACGGTGAGCTTTTCGGGAAGGATCTTGATACGGATGCTATTCTTTGTCTGGAAACGCTTTGCGGGTTCGTCATCCATGATTGCGACATCGGCGTTGTTGTGCAGGACAGCCAGCACTGCATCGGAGGCACGCGGGAAACTCACGATATCCAGCTGCAATTCCTTTGCCAGACTTTCGCCCGTGGCGCCACTCTGGACGGAGACGACTTTTCCTCTTAAGTCGTCCTTCCCCTTGATTTCCGAATGGTTCGGCACAATCATCACCTGGCACCCAGAGTAGTATCCCGTGGAGAAATCCACAATCTTCATGCGCTCTTCATTGACGGTGATGCCTGCTGCGCCCACATCAAGGGTCCCATCAACGACCTTCCCGATGATCTGATTGAAATCCATGTTTTCGATGACCAGCTCCATGTTGAGTTTCTTGGCGATGGCCGACATGAGGTCAATATCAATGCCCTGGACGCTGCCGTCAGCTCCGAAGAATTCAAAGGGTGGAAATTCCGCGCAAGTGCCAATCACGAGTTTCTTCTGGATGCCAGAAGGAGTGGCACCAGAAGCGCTGCCGCCCTCAGAACCGGCGGACTTTTTCTTGCAGCTAGTCAGGAATACACAAGTGACTCCAAGAATCACCAAAAGAAGAATAGAAAAACTATGTTTCATGACAAAATCTGTTTACGATACGACGACAATGAAGTTATCATTTTCACTTATTATAACCCGTTTTGCCATTTGTCAAGGAGTTTTCGGTTAATTTCTCCAGGATTTTCAGCAAAAAAACGATGTTTGAGAAAAAGCACAAATGCTTTTTTGTCTAAAAGATATTTTTAAGTCGGATTTGTGTAGAAGCGGGAAAAGTGTTGTAGGACATTTAGGAGCTGGAAAAAAATGCGCTTCTGGGGAGGGACGTTGTATTTCCTTTAGCCGTCCTTAGAAAACGATATTAAGTTACTGGATATGCCGAAACTTTGCCAAAAATGCCATAAGAATCCCGCTGTGGTGCATTTTCGTGCTTACGGAAGTGATGGTCGCCACAGCACTGTCAGTTATTGTCTTTCCTGTGCCATGAAGATGTCGCAGGAGGAGGACACCCCTGAGGAATTGCGTCAGATGCTCCAGGGTATGATGAAGGACCTGAAGAAGGACTTCCCTGAGGAGTTGGAGGAATTCTCCGCCCAGGAGGAGCTAGATGGCGATGGTGTTTCCCTGAAGGAATTTCTTTCCCAGCTGAAGCCCCCCGTGGGTTCGAAACCACGTCCCCCGAAGGATGAATGTCCTTCCTGTCATCGTGAATTCCTTCAGTCTTCTGGGATGTCAGAAGTCCCGATGAAATGCGGTCATTGTTTGACCACGTTACGGGATGTCCTGCGTGGGCGGTTTGCCAAGAGTCTTGAGGACTGCCACCAGCATTCTGCGGAGATATTGGGTATGCCCTGTTTTTGCAAGCCCTCTCGTGGTCAAACGGAGAAAGAGAAGAGCATGTCAGACGGTGAGCGGTTGGTGTCATTGTTGAAGCGCTATCATGCTGCGGTGGCGGCGAAGAATTTGGATGGGGCGGAGTTGTTGAAAGAGGAGCTCAACTGCCTGCGTCGGAATTTGACGGAGGAGATGCGTCGTCACGCCACTCCTGCCTCGGTCGAGGATGTTGCGGATTTTCTGGCACTTCCTGCCTTGAATGGCTTGGAGACTCGTGATGAGTTCTGGCGTTATGGGTGGTTGCCGTCGGATGGCTCCCGTGCGGCGCAGATTCGTCTAGGAAGTAGCCTTATTTTTTTCCGCACGATTGTGGATTGGCCCATGCCGAAGGAGGCCACTGCTGCGGATTATCACAGGCGGTTGGCGGAATTCCTGTGGCAGGACCCCATTTTCGCGGGTGGCGAGTGGATACCAAAGGACTACAGCTTGAACACGAAAAATCATCGTATGCAGATTGATTGCGGGAGCAGTCTATATTGCCAGCACCGGTCTTTTTCCTTTGAGGGAAAGATGATGGGCAAACCCGGTGAGGGAGGTGTTTTGCTGAAGCACCTCCGTGCATTTCTGCATCGTCTGGAACACCGATGCACTTTTTTTACGGATCCCGAGTTCGGGTATTTCTCTCCACGCAGAGAGGCAATCGGGAGTTGTATTTTCCCGATGGAATACCTCCATCTCCCTGCACTCTGCATGACGGAGGATATCCTGAAACTCCAGAAAACAGTCCAGGCACAGGATTTCTCCGGGTGTACGGATGGCACTCCGAGCATCTGTCTGACGACGGCAGATGGCGTGCCAATGCGTGTCAGTGAGCCTCATGGCGAGGCGATTGGTCTTGTGGCGTTGATTGACATCCGCTCCTGTGGGACGCCACTGAAAGAGCGTTTCCAGAATTTGAATCGCGTGGCGAAATTCCTGGAGAAGGAGGAGCAGCAGGCCCGTCGTCGTCTCAAGGCGAATTTGCTCCGGCATCGTCGTGCGGAGGATGCCATTGCGCGGAGTTTGGCGTTGTTGCAGAATGCGCGTTTGCTCACGCAAGAGGATGCGCTGTTGGCGATTTCCCGTGTCTGGTTAGGGATTGAATTGGGGTGTATTACGAGTATTCCCAAGCAGTCTCTCTTCGAGGCGGCCCGTTTTGCATTGAGGAGTGATAACGACCTCCGTAATCCGTTGTTTGGTGGTCGATATAAGAGCGAGTTTGTTCCCACAATGCCATCCATAGACTACGCATCGCCCTACTTGGAAGATTTGGACCAACTGGGGGATGTGCTTTGGGAAGACCAGGATCCCGACATGGCGCTTCCTGCAAAGAAAGGCATGAAGACTGACGATAGTGACCCCCTGGGGCTTGGGGAGATGCTCGGGAATCTCATTGACGACCCTGGTCGGATATTGGAGAAATTGAAGAGTGCCTTTGAGGAGCGTCTGCCGCAGGAGAGTCCCGAGGTGCTCCTGGAACGTGACAGATGCAACAATACGCGTGCATTTATGATACGGGACATACTAAAGAGTGCGTCCGATGAATTTGACTGGGGGATGAGGTAGATGGACGGGGTATTTCCATTGGAAGTGCGTGGGCTTCGGAAGGGCTTTTCCGGGGTGACCGTCCTGCACGAGATTTCCTTCGCCATCGAGAAACCCCAGGTGGTGGCGCTGTTGGGAACCAACGGCGCGGGCAAATCCACGCTGATGCGGACGATTGCGGGGTATCTCCCTGCGGATGCGGGGAGTATCCGTATCGGCGGTGTCGCGTTGGAGGAAGCCCCCGAGGTGGCTCGTCATGCCATGGGGTACCTCCCCGAGAATGCGCCCTCCTACACGGGGTTCCGTGTGCGGGAGGCGTTGCGGTTTACGGCGGAAGCACAGGGATTGCGGGGAAGGGCCGCGGCGGCAGCCGTGGAGGCCGCTATCCAGGAGTGCGCGCTGGAGGCGGTGGCGGACCGCATCTGCGACCAGCTCTCCAAGGGCTATCACCGACGATTGGGATTGGCTCAGGCGATGGTCCATCGTCCGCCATTGTTGATGCTGGATGAACCCACCGACGGACTGGATCCCATCCAGAAAAATGCCGCCAGGGCGCTGCTGAAGAATCTGGGCGAAAAACACGCGGTGCTGGTCTCCACGCATCTGCTGGAGGAAGTCCCCATGATTTGCGACCGGGTACTGATGCTCAAGGATGGCAAAATCACCTACGACGGCCCTGTGCCTGGTGACCTGGAAGCAAAATTCCTTGATTCTTGAAGCCTAGGTAGCCTAGGGAGTAGCGACGGCGTCC
>DCIO01000099.1:8033-9144 GCA_002315885.1 Lentisphaeria bacterium UBA1724 | reverse complement strand
TACTCGTTTTCAGATATTTGCTGGTGGTGATTGCCATCATCGCAATCCTGGCCGCCATGTTGCTGCCCGCCCTCTCCAAGGCCCGTGAGAAGGCCCGCGCCATCTCCTGCATCAACAATCTGAAGCAGCTTGGCCTGGGCACCCAGCTCTATGCCGCCGACAATGACGACTACCTCACCCCCGTCGCCGTTCGTTATAATGGCACTGGTGGCGCCGATGCTGGTATGACTTCCCCCACTGGTCAGTGCGTCGACAAATCGGATTCCTACTATTGGTTCACTACGAATGCAATCATTCCCGGTGCTCCCATGACTGGCCCCGAATGGAAAGCAAAGGACCCCGCCTCTAAATTCGATAAGGACGGCGCAGATGGAAAACTCGACCCCTCCAGAACTGACAACAGCGCCTGGCACAAGGTTACGATGTGCCCTTCCAACCCCACCGATAACCGCATTGCGGGTAACATTGACTACCAGGTAAGCGTCGGTTTCAGTCGCAGCAACGGCAAAACTGGCAAAGTTTGGGTCTTTAAGGCCGAAACCAGGGCCGCTGCTGATTGGCACCGTATCTCCGGTCTCAAATATCCCTCCATCCATGTGAACCAGCTTGATGGTTGCAATAAGTACGCCAGCTATGGTTGCTCCCTCACTACCAAGCCAAACGCCATGTTCAAGGGAGATGTTACCACCCAGTTGGGTTACTTCCGCCACAGCCTTACCATGAACGCCAACTTCTCCGATGGTCACGCAGAACCCATCCCCTACATCAAGGCAAAGACCACCAGCCCCACCATCAGTGATGACTCGTACGGCAACGGCAACTACTACCTCGTTCTCGACTACTATTGGTATCCCGATTGCGCGGTCAACGGTGGTGACCTCAACCGCTAATCCTTACAGGACATAACGCCAAAAAGGCGCCTTTCCCATGCGGAGAGGCGCCTTTTTTAATTCGGAATTAGGAATGCGGAATTAGGAATTGTTATTCAATACCGAATAACGATCGAAAAGAAAGCACGGGGTAATACAGTCATTTGACGTACAAAACCTCCTCGCAGCAACCACCGCAGTCAACAGCGAGGTAAAGCAGTTGTGTGCTCGAAGCGAGAGCT
>DCIO01000099.1:0-7920 GCA_002315885.1 Lentisphaeria bacterium UBA1724 | reverse complement strand
AAGCTTCCAGTTGTGTGCTCGAAGCAAGAGCTTCGAGGGAAGCGCAAGCTTCCAGGCGTTCGCCGTCGCGGCCCTTCCCCTCCCCACAACAACCGCCGCAGTTTGTGTGTTTCCCTATTTTGTGTTTTTTTTGTGTTTTGTGGACCAATCAATTCACAACCGAATTACGAAATACGGATTGAAAAAGAATCCGAATTCCGAATGTCGGAATTAATCCAGGGTTTTCTGGACTTCTTCGGCGAGTTTGCGTTGACGGGCATCCTCGCGGGTGCGGAAGAGCTGGATATTGTCGTCGATTTCTTGCTGGCTGAGTCCAGGACGTCGGACGGGTCGCTTGGTGATTTCGGGCTGGTGTCCCAGGAAGGCCACCGCGTCATCCACGCAGTCCATGAGCTTGATGCGTTCCGCCAGGATTTTCGCGGCATCGTAGGAGTATTCCTCCCAGGAGACGCAGACCTCGGGATTCACCGACAGGAGTGTATCGATCCGCTGTGTCAATTGAGGATTTTTATCCCCGATTTCGTCTTTAGCGGCTTCCAGGATGCAGAAGAGTTCGTAGTCTTCGAAACCGTCCCTGAGGACTTCCCATCGGATGGATGAGAGGGGCTTACCGGAGGCATCGGGGTAGAGGAAATTGCCATCGCCGTTGGAGATTTTGAAGGTCTCGCCAGTGCGCCAGGGGTCTGCCCAGAGCCACCAGTTGACGCTCCAGTAGAGGATGCCGTCCAGGTTATGTTTCCAGGTCTGCCAGAGCCAGATGCGTGTTTCGGTGATAGGCGAGTCAATCCAGACATTTGCGTATGGGTGTCGTGCGCCGAATGCCACATACCACCACACATTGCGGTTCTTGGCCTGTTCTGCGGCGGCCGTCTCCGGATTGAAGGAGTAGATTTCGGGGCACCAGGTATCCACGAAGCAGAGTTCGGGCGGGAAGCTCCGGGCGGTCATCATATTCATCAGGTCCGTGCCAGCCTCCTGCTTGACGGGCATCAGCCGCTCGTTGATCCAGGGATAGTCCTCGGGACGAGGCTCGTCCGACAGGTAGGAATAGAAATACTTGAGCCAGCCCTTCTCCGAGAGGTGGTCCCGGTAGAGCTTTGCCCAGAGTCCGATTGGATGGCTGAAATCCGCGCGGTGGGCGGTGATGCCCAGGGCGAAGCCCCGCTCCACATCTGCGTCAAATTCACTCCAATCCACCACAGCTGGCACAGTGCCCTCGCCCTGCGCGACGTATTCCCAGGTAGGCCACCAGGCGCACTCGCCATCGCTGTTGATGAAAACACTGTGGAATGACGGGGGAAGCAGCTCCAGAGTCGTGCCGTCAGGGCGTAAGAGAGCCAGCGAGAGTTCACCGCCTGCGATCTTATCCAGCTGGAGTTCGATTTCGTAGAGACCGCTCCCTTTCAAGAGTTGGCGGGCATTTTCGATGGCAATCACATTCTCGCCCACGACCACGGGGCGGGTGACCGTTACTTCCTCGCCTTCTGCGGGGACCATTGTGACCTTCAGCGTCCCTGCGCCCGTGCTGGTAAAGCGCGCCACCAGGGTATCCGTTTCGCCGATTGGCAGATATGGCTTCTGGGTCATCTTGGGAAGACGTGCCACGGAGTATGGCGTCACCCGGTGTTCCAGCATATCCTGATAGACCGCCCACTCGTCTTCCACGAAGGGTCGTTCCTCCGGCCAGAACCAGGCGCCGAATGCGCTGACAATGCTGGTCTTCTGGGGGATGTTGAAATTGCGCACCCGGAGCGTCACGGGGATCTCCGTCAAATCGGCGTTACGTGCCTGTAGTGCCAGAGTTCCCTGATAGACACCGGGGGCGGTATCGGGAGCGACCACCACGTCAATCCATAGAGTCTCATTGCCGTATGGTGCCACATCAAATGCGGTGGCGGGCATGAGTGGATCGGGGTAGAGCCCCACGTAATCCACCTGATAGGTAGGCACGCAGGTCTGCACATACCCCAGACGGCGCACACGGAAATTCCCTGCGGGAATCTCCACGCCATCGGCGTTGGTCAGGGGCTTTGTGACACGTGCTTCCACCTGATGCAATTGTCCCTTTCCCGCAAAGATGGTCACCTGCGCGGCCTCCATCTCGTTGCGGGCGGCATCCCATTGGATATCGCCACCAATGACACCAGTGAAGTTGTCCACGGGACGCATCCGCACCAGGGAATTCTGAATGCCATAGACGATGCCCTCCGCGGGCTTGCCCAAACGCGCCATCTCCTGGGAATAGAGGCGATACTCCATGCGATGACGCAGCACCGTCGCCTCCTCCTCCAGCAACGCGCACAACTCTGGAGTGGCATCGCAATTGACGCCCATCAGCGCGCGGGCATCCGCCACCAGCGCCTTGTCAATTGTATCCGCAGAATTCTCCAATGCGGCCACGCACTCTTTCAGGATTGCGGGGACTCGGCTGGCGCGCTTGATCCAGTTGGCGCGATAGAGCACCGTGCCCTCTTTGTCCACGAAATCGAAGTGATGGATTTTGTATTCGCCGCCCTTGTCGATGGTCTCCACCTTTTTGCATTCGGGAGCGCCCTCCCCCGACCACACATACTGTGGCTGGCTGCCATTCTCCGTATTAGGGACTAGCGCCACGGGATGATTGGCGTTGCCGAAGCGGATGACGCCGAAGCCTTCCTTGAAGAGGCGGGTCCCCGTGGGGCACCAGCAGAAATTCCGGGCGACTTTGCGGCTGGTGCGGGTCCGTCCGAACTGGAATTCCCATTCGGTGCCTTCAGCGGGCTTGCCACCCAGGTCCTTCAGGTCAATGACCACCTCGGAATTCCAGGCGTAGAGCTGGCGTTCCACCGACACCGTCCAGGTGCCATTCCAGAATTTATCTCCGTCCAATTCGTCATATTGAGTTCCGATAGCATTGAAGATATAGTGGAAGACCTTTCCCTCTGTGGTCCTGATGAAGAAATCAATGGTGTCGTCTTCCCAGACACTGCCATCCCGCTTGGTGACCGCCTTCGGAATTTCCGACATCAGGGGTTCGTCCGCTTCCACCCGCAGATGGAGTTTGTCTCCCTGGGTCCATAGCCAACCGCGGGTCACTACATCCGCTTTCGCAGAACCATCCACTACCGCCAGTTCGCCAAAATACGCCGCAGTCTTGGCACTCTCCGCCTCCGGGATTACAATCATGGGCGTCCAGGTGGAAGCGAACAGGATACAGGCAAAGAGGCAGAGGAATGCAAGGATGGGGTATTTAGACATGGTGTTTGTTTCGTGATACTTACGAATTGTTTTGTTCGCGGATTGCGCCTCGGCGAATCTTTCCGTTGACGGTCTTGGGCAGTTCGTCGACGAATTCGATGACGCGGGGATACTTGTAAGGAGCGGTATGGCTCTTGACGTAGTCCTTGATCTCCTCCTTCAGTTCCTCGCTGGACTCCTTGCCCTTCACCAGCACAATCGTGGCCTTCACCACCTTGCCGCGAACGGGATCGGGAACGCCGGTGACGGCGCACTCCAGGATGTAGGGCAGTTCCATGAGGACGCTCTCCACCTCGAAGGGTCCCACGCGATAGCCCGAGGTCTTGATGATGTCATCGGCCCGTCCTTCATACCAGAAGTATCCGTCTTCATCCTGCCAGGCCTGGTCGCCCGTATGGTAGTATCCGTCATGCCAGGCTTTAGTGGTGTCTTCCTCATTCTTGAGGTAGCACTGGAAGAGTCCGCAGGGCTTGTCAGCAGCGGAAGCCGCCTTGATGCAGATTTCGCCGGTTTCGCCGGTGCTGACGGGCTTGCCGTCGGGATCCAAGAGCACCACCTCGTATTGGGGATTGACCTTGCCCATGGAACCAGGGCGGGGCTTCATATCCGCCAGGGTTCCAATGACCATGGTGGTCTCGGTCTGGCCGAAGCCCTCGTAGGGCAGATGCCCCGATGCCTTTGCGAAGGTCTCGCTGACTTCGGGCGGCATGGCCTCGCCGGCGGTGGCCACGTGTTCCAGTGTGGAGAAATCGTATTGGGAGAGGTCCTCCTTCACCAGGAAGCGGAAAATGGTAGGCGGCGCGCAGAAGGTGGTGATGCCATACTGCTTGAACATGGGAAGCATATCCGCCGCATGGAAGCGCTCGAAGTCGTAGGTGAAGACACCCGCCTCGCAGAGCCACTGGCCGTAGATTTTGCCCCAGAGGGCCTTTCCCCACCCCGTATCCGCCACGGTGAAATGCAGGCCATCGGGATTGACCTTGTGCCAATGGCGGGCGGTCATGATGTGCCCCAGGGGATACGCATAGTCGTGCTCCACCATCTTGGGATAGCCCGTGGTCCCCGAACTGAAGAAGACCAGCATGGGATCCGTGGTCTTGTGATTCTTCGGACGGGCGAATTCCGCAGGGAAATTGGGATAGAGGGCATCGTAGTCCAGCCAGCCGTCCTTCACGCCATTCACGGAAATCTTCAGCTTGACGCCTGTCTTCTCCGCCGCCTCATCCACTTCCTTGGTGATGTTTCCATCTGCAGAGCAGACCACGTATTTCACGTCCGCCTTCTTGAAACGATATTCGAAATCGTGGGCCGTCATCTGGCAGGAGGCGGGAATCGCCACCGCGCCAATCATGTGCAGGGCATTCAGGATGAACCAGAACTGGTAGTGGCGCTTCAACACCAAAACCACCCGGTCGCCTTTCCGAACACCCAGTGAGTAGAGCAGATTCGCGGTGCGCATGGCGTTCTCGGAGACATCCTGGAAGGTGAAGTCACGGCAGACCTTCTCGTTGGAGACCCAACGCATGGCAATCTTGTCCGGGCATTCCGCCGCCAGACGATTCAGCACGTCGTAGGCAAAATTGAAATCCTCAGGCACATTGAACTTGATGGCCTTGAGGGTGCCGTCGTCATTCCACTCTTCGGTCATGTAGTCCTGATAGAGCAACCGACGATTGCCCGTGGGAGCCGCTACCTTCGTCTTCTGGGGGACGTAGCCAAAACGCTCGGAGACGGGTTCGTCATACTTGCTGTGCATGACGATGGAGAGGAACTGGCAGGGACAATCCCCAATGCCCAACATGGCGTGGGGTTCGCGGCCGTCAAAATAGATGCTGTCGCCCTGCTGGAGGACCTCCTCCTTGCCATGCAGGAAAATCTTCATGGCGCCCTTCAGAATCAGGCAGAACTCCTGCCCCGTGTGCTCGGAATACTGCAGGGGTTCATTGGCATTGCCAACGGGGGCGGTGACAATGAAGGGCTCGCCGGTACGCCCCTTCATGCGAATTGCCTGGTGCAAATAGCTGAAGCCAGGACGGCGCACGAAAGGAAATCCCTCCCCGCTGCGGGTCACGGTGTACAACGCCAGATTGGGCGCCTCGCCACTAATGACCGATGACACGTCCAGCCCGAACTGCTCCGCCACATTGTAATAGAAGGAGAATGGCGCCTGCTTCGCACCACTCTCATAAATCTCATACTCTTCGACGCTGGTCCCGAGCAGCGCAGCCATTTGCGGGACGGTGAGGTTACGTTGTGTCCGCAACTCGCGGACTCGTAATGCAATTTGCTGAGTGTCCATAAGTATTACCACCTATTAAAATCGTAACTGGTCAAATATACTTTTTCAATGGGGGATTTCTCCGAAAAAGCAACCACTTTTTTACTGTTTCCGACTGCTGCCCACCCCGCATCGCCCTACAATACGAAACGCGCGGGAGAACCAGGTCCGCCCGCGCGTCTTACTTCAGGTTGTACAATCTAGATTACCAGCCCTTGCTGAAATCGCTGACGTAGACCTTGGAATTGTTGTATTTGGGATACCAGTGCTTGAGATTTTCCTGAATCCAGGAGCCGCCCCAAATTGCGCAGAACTGCTGCGCATTCATGGTCTCGGCGTGTCCATCGAACATCACGAAATTGGCGCGTCGGAAGCCGTGGTTGGCATAGACGGGTGCGTAGAAGGAAGCGCGGCCGTCATCGAAGTACTGGTCGCCCACGATGAAGCTGGCATAATCCGAACCAATTCTGCTGTCCACGGGGACGGGCGTGGAGTCGGCCATCCAGATTGCGGCGCTGGCGGAACCGCCATTGTTGTCGAACTGGCTCAGCTTAATGCCGCGACGGGCATCGGAGGTATCGCTGGGGCACTGAATCAGACCCGCGGTACCATAGTTGATTCCGTAAGACATTCTCTGGCGAATATAGTTCTTCACATCATCCGAAGCGGCATTCCAGGCGGCTGCGGTCAAAGAACCCATGGCAGAATATCCCTGCAGAGTCACATTGCAGGCGGGGCACTCCATGGCCTTGATGTCCAGCTTGTAATCCAAGAAGAACATGATCTGCTGGGGGGCCCAATTGACGCCTTCGCTGGTGTGGGCGACGGCGGCGACAAAGTAGTCGTCATTGTCCGTCATGTAGATGGCGTGGTAGAGACCCAGGGTCTTCAGGTTGTTCACGCAGGAGATGGTACGGGCCTTCTCACGGGCTTTGGACAAAGCGGGCAGCAGCATGGCGGCCAGGATGGCGATGATGGCGATGACGACCAGCAATTCGATCAGAGTAAAGGACTTTTTCATGGTTGTGCTAGAATGTTTTGGGTTGAGTAGAAGAAACTTCCGACACATACAATTTTCGGAAATATTTTCGAGGAATTCAAGCACTCAAAAAGGATTTTTACAAAAAATTCTTCTGGATCATACGCGCCAAATGCCAAAACGCGCGGTGGACTGCAATCCATCGCGCGTTTGTATCGTGGTTCTGTGCGTGGCAATTTTGTTGCCGCGAATCTTTACCACTGCATTGGATCAGGAATACCGATATACGACCCGGAGGAGACGTACTTGGGGAACCAGTGGTTCAGGTTTTCCTTCTGCCACTGGCCGCCGAAATATGCGATGAAATTTCGCAGCTGCCTGGTTTCCGCATGGCCGTCGAACATAGCCAGATTGGCGCGCAAATCACCGTGAGTGGGATTGATGACGGCATAGAGAGCACGTCCGTCATCGTAGTAGCGGTCGCCGACGATGAGAAAGGCGTCGGAGGTGACGCGGGAATCAGCGCCCTGTGGGAGGGAGTCTGCCATCCAGACGCCAGCGCTGGTGGAACCGCCTGCATTGGAGAACTGGCTCAGATTGACCACGGAACGCTTGTCCGTGGAGTCGCTGGGGCACTGGTAGACGCCCGTGGTGGCATAGTTGATGCCGTAGGAGACATTGGCCTTGATGTACGTCCGTGCCTCGGCGGAGGCATTCCAACCCGCGGCACTCAGATTGCCCACGCCCGAATAGGTGGTGAGGCTGTAGTTGACTGCGGGGCACTCCATTGCCTTGATGCCGATGTTGTAGTACAGGAAGAAGAGAAGTTGCTGAGGACCATACTTCACATCCTGGTTGTCCTTGGTATCCCGGAAATGGCAGACGCCAGCCAGGAAATAGTCGTCATTTTCCGTCATATACATGGCGTGGAAGAGCGCCAGTTGCTTCAAGTTGTTGACGCAGGAGATGGTGCGGGCCTTCTCGCGTGCCTTGGACAATGCGGGCAGTAGCATGGCGGCCAGGATGGCGATGACGACAAGAAGCTCGATTAGTGTGAAGGATTTTTTCATGGTTGGGTACTGCGTATGTTGTATCAATGAAAAACTCAGTTGTATCTTGGGTACATTTTCAGACAAAATCAAGAGGACAAAGGAGGATTTCCATGTTTTTTTCACGATTTGCCATGAATATCTCCCAAAGACAATCCCTGGAATGTCATTTTTCGACTCCGATATTCCGGGTGTTTTTTGCAGTTCTTTGACAATTTGTAAAAACGAGATATTCACAATTTCTCAACAAAAAAACTAGTATTGTTCAACATTTCCTAGCGAAATAACCTCAGCATAAGAAATTCACAGTTCCGAACTGCAGATTTCTTATATGAAAGCCAATATCATCAGGACAAGGTAAAGCAAGCGTTCGCTGT
>DCIO01000066.1 GCA_002315885.1 Lentisphaeria bacterium UBA1724 | reverse complement strand
AATGCTTAATGAAGGAGGGGGAGGTGTCCCCCTTGCCCCCTCTTCTTCAATTCTCAATTCTCAATTCTCAATTATTTATAAGGAAGGGGGGGCTTGGTCCAGTGCGGGGCAATGTTGTTGCCCCGTGGTCCAGTGCGGGGCAATTTTGTTGCCCCGAATCGTTTTATATTGTGGCGCATTGTGCCTTCAGGCACCATTCTGCGGTAGTCAGATGCCGTTGCGTGGTGAATTCCGTGGGGCGTCCTTGCAATTCAGCCAGGAAGCCATCGAAATAGTCGGGGATAGCGGACGCCAGCGGTACGGCCTGTGGTTCCGCATCTGTGGGATTTGCCAGTAGCACTGTATCCTTCCCGTAGGCAAATTCCATCCATCCCTGGGTGCCCGTGACCGTAAAGCGCCAATATGAGGGCAGTGAGAATGCGGAGATTTTCGGCGCTGTGTAGGAGACGTCCCCTGATACAACGACGCCATTCTTCATGAGGAATGACACCTGCGCCACATTCTGAAAATCAGGGCACTCGGGAAATGCCACATTTCTGGCACTGGCGAAGAGTATTTTTTCAATGGGTGAATTTGCCAGTCGCGGTAGGAAATCAAAGGCGTGGCTAGCCAGGTCATTGATGGTGCCCCCGTGCATTCCAGGCTCGAAATACCAGTCTGGACGACCATTCCGATAATTCAGCGGATGCATGCCGTTGAATTGGATGGACTGGAGTGTCCCCAGGCGTCCGTCTGCTACTACGGCACGAGCGGTTGTCATAGCGGGAGTAGTCCCCAAGTCAAACATGCAGCCCAGGCGAGGGGCGCCGGGTTTTGCGCATTCCGCCTGAATTGCCTCCAGACCAGCCTGTGTG
The DNA here is from genome assembly GCA_002315885.1 of Lentisphaeria bacterium UBA1724. Lineage (GTDB taxonomy): Bacteria > Verrucomicrobiota > Lentisphaeria > Oligosphaerales > Oligosphaeraceae > UBA1724. The sequence continues at coordinate 21,658 of DCIO01000066.1, read as the reverse complement.
GTGCAGAAGGGCTTGTCGGAAAGGACGTGCTTCCCTGCACGGAGTGCCTGTAAAACCACCGCCTCTCGACGGCCGTATGCCTCGCCTACCACCACCACGTCGCAGCCGCTCTTGGAAAGCAGTGCCTCCACCGTGGGATATTCGCAGACCACGCCATGTTCTTGCGCAACCGCGCGTGCCGCGTCGTCTGGCTCGCAGGCGCCCACAATCTCCATGCCGGCAGTGGCGCGAATGCGCTCCAAAAGCGCAAATACATGGCCATGTCGGAAGCCCGCAAAGGCAAATTTCAAGTGGGAAATATCCATAATTCAATCAGAACGCAAGGGGGTATGCCCAGTCCTTAGGCAAGCATTGAGAATCGAGAATTGAAGCAGAGGGGTATGGGGATGCCTACCCATCCTTCATTAAGCATTAAGCATCAAGCATTAAGCATTGATTTATGCCTTCGCGTCGAATTCTTCGATGAGTCGCATGATTTCGGCGTAGTCCTCTACCACGGGGAATTGGGGGAACTGCTGGCGGACCTTCTCGGAGGGGCGGAAGAGGATGCCCAGGCCTGCCTCGGCCAGCATGGCGGTGTCATTGAAGGAATCCCCCATTGCCACCAGGCGGAAATTCAGCTGTTTGAAAGCCAGTGCGGCATGGCGCTTGCCATCCTGCTGGCGCATCTTGTAGCCCGTGACATTGCCCTCGTCGTCCACCACCAGTGAATTACAGAAGAGGGTTGGGTTGTTGAGTTGCTTCATGAGGGGAGAAGCGAACTGATAGAAGGTATCGGAGAGAATGACATTGGGATAACGTTCTTCCAGCCACTTCATATATTCCACGGCGCCGGGGAGGGGCTTCATGCCTGCGATGACTTCCTGGATATCCTGGAGCTTCAGGTTGTGCTCCTTCAGGATACGGAGACGATACTGCATGAGTTCATCGTAATTCGCCACATCGCGGGTGGTGAGACGCAGTTCGGGGATGCCAGTCTTTTCGGCAAATGCAATCCAGATTTCAGGGACCAGGACGCCTTCCAGGTCCATTGCAACAATCAGCGGGGCTTTCATGGGAAACAGCTAGTATGGTGACAGGATGGAGTATTGTTTTTTCAGTTCTTCAATGCGCTTGGTGAGATTGGATTGCTCCGCGGTATTGTCGGAGAGGTTCAATCGCGCTAGCAGGAAGAGGATTTTCTGGCCTGCCCACTGTGCAGGGAGGGTGGGTGCCCCCTCGGGACACTGGTCCAGTTTTCGTCGGAAGACCAGGTCGCGGAGTCGTCCCTCTGCATCTCGTCCTGTGATGGAGAGTGTGAGTGTATCGGCCTTGTTCTGGTATCGTCCGAAGAGTCGTAGTGTCTGGTTTCGGTAGAGGTGGGGCAGGGAGCGTGGGAAGATTTCGTTCACATCGGCGCCCGTGGTGGCGGCGCAGCGGAGGTCGGTGACAATCAGGCTGGAGTGGTCGGAGTAGAAACGCACCATGGCGTCACAGATCTCATCCGTGGTCTCCACGTGGCATTTTTCGCCTTTGTTCAGGTATCCCAGGAAATCCAACAACATTCGGTTTGCTTTCTTTTCTGCAGAGAAGGGGAAGATGGAGACATTGCCTGGGTTGATGCCGCTGATGCCGCGAAGGAATTTGCTGGGTTCGTAGATGTTGACCGTGGACTGGCCATCCGTCAGAAGGAAGATATTCATGGGACGATTGCGGTCGCCATTGGATTGCTTCACGAAGGGCGCTACACCGCCAAAGACGTCCGTCCGTCCACCATGGGGGAGGCTTTTCACTTGCGTCTGCGCCTCAGCGATATTGGATGCGGTGCCTGGAACGAATTTTGTGAAGACGGCCTTCTGTTTTTCGTTGAAGGAGATGATGTTGAAGCGGTCGTCGGGGGAGAGTGCGGGAAGCACTTCCTGGACCGCCTTCTTGAATTGCTGGAATTTGGTGAAGGAGATGCTGGAGGAGCGGTCCACGATAAAGAGCACATCCTTGGAGATGTCTGGCATGGAGGCACTTTTGGGGGCAGGGCGCAATTCCACCAGGAAGGTCCCTGCGGGGCCAGCGGGATCTGGGTAGGTAGAAACGGTCACCACTACATAGTCATCCAGGGGGAAGGTCTTTTCCAGCAGGTCGCTTTCTACATTCTGTGGCTTGGGCTTGTTGTCAATGCCAGGGAGAGCGCCTTTCAGAAAATCGCCGCCTGGGAGTTGGGGGTCGGGACCATATAATTCCGCCAGATCCGTCTCCGAAATCCCGAAATTCGGTCGTGTGGACTGTAAATTCACCAACGAGACATTTGCGGCGGGAGGGGGTCCCGCGAGTTCGCCGACGGAGGCCAGGCTGGGCATCTGGATATCCGTGGGGACGAACTCCCGCTCAATGTCGGGTTGGTAGGTCCGCACATCCGTCAGGCGTTCGGGTGAGAGGGCGTCTGCTTTGATTTCCAGAATCTCGATGCGTGGCGCGGTGACCTCCAGGGCTTCCTCGGGGAGCGTCATAGTACTGGGACCCGAGAATTCCGGCTGCTCCTGGGGGACGGCGTTCAGTTGATAGACATTCACGGGGGCTTCTTTGACCATCCGTTCATCCAGCATCTTCTTGATTTCCTCCGTCTGTTGACGGAGAATTTCCTCCTGACGGTCCAGGGGCTTCAGGGCGAGGGGATCCGTGTTGTCCAAATCCTGGAACTCCGGGACTTCGAAAGCGCTGTCGTCTTCCCAATTGGGTTTAAGGGGATCCTGGTCGGGATTCTGTTCTGGCGGTTTGACCAGATGAAGGGCTTGATATTCTTGAGGAGATATGGTGGAAGACTTTGTGGGCAGAATATCGCTATTCAGGGTAATGCGCGAGGCTAAATAAAAGAGCACTACGTGCAAAACCAAGGAAATCAATAACGCTAGAATGGCGAATCTGCGGGATTTCACAATGGGGAAAAGGGGCTTCCCCCGCCTTGCCGCGATTTTCTATTTCCAAGAAAAATCACAGCAAGGGGAGGCAGTTGTGTGCTCAAAGCGAGAGCTTTGAGGTGGATTGAAGCTAAAAAGCTTCGAGATTAGTCAACGTTTTCGTCCACGTCAACGTTTTCGACCACGATATCCTGGCAGACCTGCTCCTTGAGGATACGCTCGATGCCGCCCTTCAGAGTCTGGCGGCGGAAGGGGCAGCCCGCGCAGTGACCGATCAGGTGGACATTCACCTGGTTGCCGTCAATGCTGACGATTTTCACATCGCCGCCATCGGCCTGCAGATTGGGTCTGAGGGATTCTATGACCTCGCGTGCGAGGCTTTCCTGTTCCTGTGTCATTTTGGTAATTCCTTGTGGTTGGGAGTTATGCGTTTGCGAGGGCGGCCAGCTGATCCTGGATACGAGCCAGCTTATCCTGGGTCTCGGCCAGGTGCTCCCGGTCGGCTTCGACGGCAGCGGCGGGAGCGTGTTCCACATAGCCCTTGTTGGAGAGTTTCTTCTCCAGGGTGGCGATGTATTTCACGGCTTCTTCCTGCTGCTTCTTCAGACGCTCGGTCTCCGCGGCGAAATCCACCAGCCCTTCCAGGGGAACGAAGGCGGTGCCGATGCCGGAGAGTGCGACGCCGGCAGGGCCCTGGGGCTTTTCGCCCATGACCAGGCTCTTGGCGTTGAGCAGTGCGGCCAATGCGTCGTGGTCCAGATCCAGGAATGCCTTCGCGTCGTCGCTGGCAGGAGTGATGACCACATCCAGGGGCAGGGAGGTGGAGAGCTGGTAGTTGGCACGGAGGTTACGGACTGCGCGGACCAGGTCATACTTGGCGGCGTTCAGTTGTTCGACAGACTTGGTGGCGCCCAGTTCCGCCATGCGCTCTTCAGGGATGGGCAGGGGCCAGGGCTGGACCATGATGGAGTCCTCCTCGGCGCAGAAGCCCATCTGGTGGTAGAGCTCGTCGGTGACGAAGGGCATGATGGGATGCAGCAGCTTGAGGAAGGTGCCCAGGCAGTAGTCGAAGACCTTCAGCGTGGCGCAGGTGGTGCCGGCGGGGGCGCTGAGGGCGGGCTTGGCGCTTTCCAGATACCAGGCGCAGAACTCGTTCCAGATGAAATCGTAGATGGCCTTGCAGGCGTCGTTGAAATCGAAGGAGTTCAGGTCGTCGGTCATGGTCTTGACGATCTGGTTCAGGCGTGAGAGAATCCACTGGTCGTCGGGACGCAATTCGCTGGCCTTGAGGCTGGAGAGGTCCATCCAGTCCTTGGGGGCGACGCCGTGGGCCAGGCGGAAGCGGACCACATTCCAGATCTTGTTGGCGAAGTTACGACCGATTTCGCACTTCTTGTTGTCGTAGCGGATATCCTGTCCCATGGGCGCGATGTAGATCATGGTGAAGCGGAGAGCATCTGCGCCGTAGGTATTGACCACATCCAGGGGATCGGGGGAGTTGTTGAGGCTCTTGGAGAGCTTGCGGCCCTTGTCGTCACGGATGATGGAGGTGAAGTAGACATCCTTGAAGGGCACATCGCCCATGAAGCGCAAACCGCTCATGATCATACGTGCGACCCAGAAGAAGATGATATCGGGACCGGTGACCAGGGTGTCGGTGGGATAGAAGCGCTTGAGTTCGGGAGTCTGCTCGGGCCAGTTGAAGACGGAGAAGGGCCACAGCCAGGAGCTGAACCAGGTGTCCAGAACATCCTCGTCCTGACGGAATTCGGTGCAACCGCAGGGGCACTTGTCAGGGGCGTTCTTGCCCACGAAGACCTTGCCGCACTTCTTGCAGTAGTAGGCGGGAATGCGATGGCCCCACCAGAGCTGGCGGGAAATGCACCAGTCCTTGATGTTTTCCATCCAGTGCAGGTACGTCTTGACCCAGCGCTCGGGATGGAACTTGATTTTGCCGCTGGTGACTGCCTCGATGGCGGGCTTGGCCAGGGGCTCCATCTTGACAAACCACTGGTCGGAGAGACGGGGCTCCACGGGGACACCGCCGCGCTCGGAATAACCCACCTGGTGGGCGTAGTCCTCGACTTTCACCAGCAGGCCCGCTTCTTCCAGCTTGTCCACCACCAGCTTACGTGCCACGGAGCGGTCCAGGCCATTGAATTCGGCGCCGGCATTCTCGTTCATGGTGCCGTCGTCATTCATGATGTTGGGCATTGCCAGGTTATGGCGGAGTCCTACCTCATAGTCGTTGGGGTCGTGGGCGGGGGTGATCTTCACTGCGCCAGTACCGAAATCCTTTTCGACATAGTCATCAGCAATCAGGGGGATTTCCTTGTTGACGATGGGCAGGATGAGCATCTTGCCCACCAGGCCGGTGTAGCGTTCGTCAGTGGGATTGACGGCCACAGCGGTATCGCCCATGATGGTCTCGGGACGGGTGGTGGCCACCACGACCTCGCCGCTGCCATCCGCGAAGGGATAGCGGATGTGCCAGAGGTGACCGGATTCCTGGCGATAGATGACCTCTTCGTCAGAGAGTGCGGTGCGGCTCTTGGGGCACCAGTTGATGATGCGGTGACCCTTGTAGATCAAGCCGTCGTTGTAGAGGCGGATGAAGACTTCCTGGACGGCGTTGGAGAGGCCTTCGTCGAAGGTGAAGCGCTCACGGACCCAGTCGCAGGAGGTGCCGATGGTACGGAGCTGTCGGATGATGGTGCCGCCATACTGCTCTTTCCATTTCCAGACTTCTTCCAGGAATTTCTCGCGTCCCAGGTCATAGCGGGTGAGGTTCTTTTCCTTCTTCAGATACTGCTCGACTTTCGCCTGGGTGGCGATGCCCGCGTGGTCCATGCCGGGAACCCAGCAGGTCTCCTTGCCGCGCATCTTCTCGAAACGAATCAGGATGTCCTGGAGGGTGTTGTTCAGGACGTGCCCCAGGGTCAGGATGCCCGTGACGTTGGGCGGGGGAATCACGATGGTGTAGGCCTGCTTGGCGCTGTTCACATCGCTGTGAAAATAGCCGCGGTTCTCCCAGGTCGAATACCACTTGGACTCGACTTCGGCGGGAGAGTATGCTTTGGAGAGAGTTTCTTCACTCATGGGGATTTGGTCCTTCTATTGGATGCTGGATACAAAACAAAATGGTTTGCACCTCGTACGCGAACACGCGCGCGGGAAAACAAGTAAATGTAACCCCTCAATAAGATTTTATCGGCCTTTCGCCCTTCTTCTTCGCCCTCTTCGCCCTTCTTCGCCCTAAAGGGCTCACACAGGACAGAAGGACCTTCTACCTTTCCAAGGATTTCGGGGGCAAAGGAGCCCGCGGTTTCTCTCGACCCTTGCTCCCCCGGACCTTGGAAAATCCCCGGCCTCTTCCCGGAACCCCGGATAGCTGTAAGACCCTTCTGTTCTGTGCGAGCGCTTTAGCGCGAGGGAATAGCGCTTTAGCGCGAGAAGAAGATAATGCGCTTTCCGCCGTTCTTCGCGGATTTCTCTTCCGTGAGGGCGATGCGGAGGGACTCTCGGGTGCTTTCGGGCATGCACCGCAGGGGCTCTTTCTTCTGGAGGACGCACTTGGCAAAATAGCTGATTTCCTCCCAGTAGCCGTTCTTCTTGCCCTCGATGAGGATTTCCTTGTCGGGCTTGTCCTGAGGAACGATGGTGATTTTGTTGCCTTCCAGGAGGATGGTCGCCTTTTCGTAGACGGCGTCCAGATTGCAGAACCAGCGTGGGAAGAGCCAGGACGCCTGTGCCGCCACGTATGCTCCATTGCCGAAGTCATAGTGCGTGAAGGATTCGTCAATGCCGCCGGATACCCGTGTTACTCCCGTGGTGGAAACGGATTTTGGCACGCCGAAGAAATAGTTGAACAAGTCGGTGTCATGGAGATGGAGGTCCAGGATAGCGCCGCCGGAGCGTTTGGCATCCCGATACCATCTGTCGGAACCCGTGGGGGCAGAGCTGAGGCGCTGTGCCTGCATCCGCAGCAACTTGCCGTATTTTCCGCTCTCGTGGAGTTTCTTGAAGGCGTCATAGACGGGATCAAAACGCAGGCACTGGGCAATCATGAGCTTCTTGCCAGTCTCCTTCGCCGCTGCCATCATCTGGTCGGCTTCCTTGACAGTGCGTGCCATGGGCTTTTCGCAGAGGACATGGAAGCCATCGCGCATGGCGCGAATCGCATACTCGGCATGGAGGTCGCCAGGCAGGCAGATGTCCACCATGTCGGGCTTCTCCTGCGCAAGCATCTCCTCGTAAGAGGCATACTGCTTGACGCCTTTCAGAGAGACATCCTCGCTCTTGCCAATATTGATATTCGAGGCGAGTTGCTTGAATTTCTCGCTGTCCTTGTCAACGATGGCAATGAGCTGGCAATTGGGCTGGTCCGCGTATTGGGAGGCATGGAAATGACCCATGCCTCCAAAACCAAGCAATGCGACTTTTAGCTTCTTGTTCATAACAGTGTAAAGCCCGTCTGGAAAAAGAGTTCTAGACGGGCTTGAAAAGAATTGTTTTCGGCGAAAAAAGGCTACTTCTTGCGGCTCGCCAGTTCGCCCATGAGCTGCTCGGTGGAGAACTTCTGGAGCTCCTTGTTGATCTTGCGGGCCTTGCGGGCCTGGACTTTGCGGGCCGCATTCAGAGTGACCAGGATCTTCTCCAGACCAGAAATTGCGTCATTGAGGGTGGCTTCAGGAACTTTCCCTTCGTATTTCTTTACCAGGCGACCAGTGAGCACTTGAACGAAGGTCTTGCGTGCGCGTTTTGCTTTTTCCATTTTTGGTGTTGCTCCTGTTGGGTTGAGAACATCATTTAGCAGGGATAATAAGTCGTCCCAAAAGAACGACTTGCAGTAATATAAAATCTATTACCGCTCGGCTTGCCGCATAATATATTCGCTTTTTTTATTTTGCGTGGTGATATTAAAATATCTTTTGAATAGAATGTTGAAGATTTGCGCTACTTCTTATCAAATTCCCAATTTCGATATTTTTTAGAGGGGCGAAAAATAGGAATTAAATTGTCTTCTTTCGGTTCTAACGGGGATGTAATCGGGATACTATTCTTCTGCGGGTTGGATGTCGTCTCCCTCTTCCAGTGTTTTGATTTTTGCGGAGAGCACCGCCAATCCACCTGAGATGACTTCTCGTTGGACGATTACGTCTTCGGGGACTTTGAGGCATACGTTGGCGAAATTCCAGATATACTTGATGCCCAGTGAGACGAGTGTATTGGCTACGGTTTGTGCGGCGGTGTCGGGCACGCAGATCACTCCCACTTTAGGCGGGTTATTCTGGAGTTTCTTTTGGATATCGGCGAAATCAAAGACCGTATAGCCGTGGATAGTCGTGCCGACCTTTTGGGGTGAGGCATCGAAGACAGTCTCGATGCGGAAGTTATATGCTTGGAAATCGGCGAAGCCCAGTAATGCAGAGCCCAGGGAACCCGCGCCCACGAGAGTCGCGGTAGTGGCATCCGCCCATCCGACGAATTTGAGGATGGCATTGATGAGGTCCACCACATGGAAGCCATAGCGCTTGTTGCCGGGGAGGCCCGTCATGGCGATATCCTTCCGCACCAGGATGTGTGGGATATTCATGTATGCGGCCAAGTCGGCACAAGACACCCACTCCTCGCCTTCATTTCGTAACCAGATTAGCCGATGGAGATAGGTCGGCATCCGGCGCATTGTGGGTGTGCTTTGAAGTTTCATAATAAATGAGAAGTTATTTGCGACGAAAAATAATTTATATCTTTTTTTTCGTTTTAGAAGAAATCTGAGGTCTGAATTATGCCCAATGAAGTATTTTTTTCCGCTCCGTTCCCACGTGGAACAGAGCGTTTGTTTTTTGGGGGAATTCCGAGTTATTGTTTGATGAGGAAGAGTGCGGTGGAGAGTGCCTGGGCATCGTATTGGAAGGTGCCGTTGATGAGGGGATATTCGGTGCCATGGATCAAATCCAGCGCAGTGCCATTGGGATGGAGTGTGTGGACGGTCCGTGTGCCTTCGGAGACGGAGTGGATGCCGATGACATCGCCGGAAGCCCAGGTGACATCGCCATCGGTTTCGTTGTAGCAGTGCAGTCCAGTCTGCTGTGCGATGGCCCGTAGCCATGTTCCTTTGAGGAAGGGCGTTGCGCAGAAGATGACGCGGCATCCATTGACCATGCGCTGCGCCATGACGGGCGTACCATTGGGATCCCGGGCAAGAATCTGTGTGCCGTTGTCTTCCTGTGGGATGAAGAGTGGTGCGAAGGGGTCGTGGAGTCCGATGGTGATGTCGGCGGGATTCCCCAGGATTTCCTGTCCTTCCTGGGTGAGTGTAGGCCAATTTTTCAGGTCATACTTTTCGTGAATCTGGAAAGTCATTTCCGTGAGGAGTTCCATGTGTTCGGTGGAAAAATGGTCTTGTTGGACCACATCGGCTCCCATGGCGAAGATGACGGTGTTCCCGGGGACCAGGATTTTCTCCTGGATATACTGGAAATCCTTTTCGGAGAGGCTGTAAGGGCATTCAAAGAACCAGAGTTTGTGTGCCAGGGGGATGTTTTCCAGTCCAGGCGTCAGATAGTTGTCGAAGGCGATGCCGCTACGGGGCAGTTGGGAGTATTGGTTGATGACGCCGAAGATATTCTGCCTGCCCTTGTAGGTGGTGGTCTCCATGGCGTTCTCGCTGATGACGGTGGCGATGGCGTTGGCGGGGTCATCAATGAGAGGCTTGGCTTCCAGGACGGTCTGCTGGGCTTTTGCAATGGCATTGGCCATCTGACCATATCGGGGATCCCGGAAAGTCCATCCGTTGCTGAAGTCATAATAGCGCATACCCACATTGTGTGTGAGGCAGGCGGCGGCTTCACGGAAGTAGACCCCCGCAGTTTCGCTCAAGTTCTTGCAACCGCCGAATGCCATCTGTCCAGAGTGGCTGGTACGGATGTCGCTTTCGGTGACAAAGACCTTCCCTGCCAGGTGAGCGGAGGAGTCGGGAATCATGAAACCGCCAGGGGCACCGGGTTGGCGTTCATTGTAGGTAGTGGGGGCGTGGAGGAAATCCACGTCAGGGCAGGCCAGCACCCGTGAGAGTGCCCAGTGTCCGCAATTCTGTGCCCATCGGCTGTGTGCAATCTGGTTGTAGTAGCCGTAGTATGCGCCCGCCAGAAGCTTCCCCTGGGATGCGGTCTTGACGGTATGGCAGAAATGCTTGATGGCATCGGAGGTGACCACCGCCAGGCAGCGGTTGTAGTCCATGACATATTGGGATTGCGCAGGCAGTCGCAAGGAGAGGTCGCTGCCTTCGTCCATGCGCTCGTCTGGGGTAGGCAGGAGATTCTTTTCCACAATCTCGTCAAATGAAGCGAAGGACTTGTTCCAAGCCTGGTTCGCTTTTTCGATGGTGCCGTATTTTTCCTGTGCGAAGCGCACGAATGCCTGGCGGAAAGCCACACTGTAGTCCACGAACTCGCCTTCCCTCTGGCTGCCCCAGTACATCCATTCCCAGGTAATTCCGCTGCTGGGGAGGATGCCCGCCACACGCCGGCCGTATGGCATTGCATTCAGGTGTTGAATCAGGAGCGTCAGGATGCGGTCGCCCTCCGCCAGCCACTTTTCGGAGGCCATGCTGGGGGATTTCTGATAATTGTCGCTGTAGTTGCGGACTTCGTGGCGGCCGTCTGCGGTTTCCACCAGGGTGTCGGGGTTCTCCTGGAAGAACTTGGTCATCGTGGTATTGCGAACGCAGTCCAGGGCGGTGATGAGCACCAGTTGCACCTGTGGATCCCGGGTGAGAACCGAAGTGCATTGATTGTCGATGTTGGTGAAATCCGGATCGCCATTCTCATCGAATTCCACGATGTGATGCAGCCATTCCGCGGGGACGCCGTTGTCGAAGGCGAGCTTCATTTCCCGATAGTGGTGGTCGGCTTCTCCCTGGTCAATGAGGTAGTGGGTGAGGGTGGCGCGTTCCGTGCCATTCAATTCGATTTGTGGCACGCTTTCCTTGTCAACAATCCGCGCAGTGGGGATGCCCAGCGTGGCGGCGGGGGTGCGCTTCACGGTTACCTTGAGGCCCTTGGGGGCTTCCAGGGGCACGTCATTCAATCGGATCACCACATCGTATGTGCCCTCGGGGAAATACTGGAAATTCGCGGGAGCGAGATTGAGGTCGAAGGGGTCTTTGGCTTCCAGAGTGCCACCTGGAACTAGCGTCTCCAAAACCAGGAAGTTGTATTTGTCATTCTTGAAGCGGATGGAGAAATCCAAATCGTCATTCTGGGTCCCTTCGCCCTGGGGGAGCAGGGACATCTTGGGGGCCCAGGTGGTATTCTCGTCAAAGGTCTCGGGCATTTCGAAGCCCAGGAGTTTTGCGGAGAGGGTGCTGGGTTCGCCGTGGCAACGAGGGCCCCAGGGCTGCGCGCCATTGGGAATCAGGATGGTGATGGGCTGGGAGGGGCGGGCATTCTTCCAGTTGCGGTTCTCGGGATCAACGGGGCTGGCGGTCCAGGAGTTGTCCGTGGAGAAGACGGAGTATCTGGCGTCTTTGGATTTGAGGACGATATCCGCCAGGACTCCGCCAGGGCCGTCTTCATTGAAGACTCGTACCAGGAGGGTGTTTTTGCCTTCTTTCAGCATAGGCATCAGGTTGATGGAATCAGAATAATTCCAGTTGTTGTAGTTGGAGGCGGTGATGGGTTTTCCGTTGAGATAGGCAGACCACTCGTTGTCGGCGGTGATGTGGATTTTCGCCTGGGCGATATCCGCCAGGTCGTTAATTCGGAAAGTCTTTTGGAAGACGGCGGCGGTGTTGAGTTCTTCGCCCAGGCTCTTCAGCCAGATCCAGTTCCCCAGGAAGGAGTTGGTGATGCCGGGGGCGGAGGAGAGGCTCTTGCCCTCCGCTAGCAGTGCCTTTGCTTCCGTCAGTGAGAGGTCGCCATAGACGATGTCAAACAGTGCTCGTTCCAGCAGGGCAGGGCTATCGCTTGTGTTGTGGATATGCAGGCGGATGCTGGCGGCCAGGCGAGGGGGACGGAGGGAAGCCATCTGTTCCATGGTGGCGGGTTCCTTGCCGATGGAATTTCCCAGGATGTCCAGGTATTCCAGGGTGGTTTCCAGGGACTCGTCGCCATTCAGAAGCCAGAGGTATTTGCCTACTACGGGCATTTCCACCGGGGCGGAATGCAGGGTGCCGTTAGGGGCGATGAGAGCGCCCCTGGAGGAGTAGGTGACATCACCAGACCAGTTCTCGCCGTAGGCGGAGAAATCGCCGTTGGGAAGGATTCCCGTATCTGCGTAGACGGGTTCTTCCGCCAGGAAGCGGATGTATCGGATGTTGCATTTGTGGCCATCCGCCAGGGAGACGTCAAATCGGACGTTGGTGATTGTGCCGCGCCATTCGGGATTCTTGGTCAGGTCGATGAGCACGCGGTGGTTGTCTCGATGCAGTGGTGCGTCATAGCGTGTGCTTTCATCCATCTGCTTGTCGGTACGGGAGAAGTAGACGGGTAGGCGGGTTTCATCAGATATCAGGCCAATTTCCAGGAACTTGAAGTCGGCGGCAGGCAGGTCCAGGGGCCAGGGGGTGAGAAAATAGGCATTTACCTTCCCGACGCCAACAAAGCCTTTCTCGGGAACCAGGTCGTAGCTCTGGAAATTCTCGGCACGGAAGGCATTGAGATTCCCATCGCGGAAATCCCATTCCTGGGCAAAGAGCATCGCGACGGCAAAGAACAGGGAGAGGAATAGCGCTTTTTTCATAGTCGGCAAAGTGGGTTAAGGAGAAAGAAGGAAAACAGAAATACTATATCGCAGAAAAGGAAACCCTGGGCCCCGAAAAGCTCCTTTTGAGTACTGGAGTAGGCATAAAAAAAGTCCGGCGCTCATGGTAGAACGCCGGACTCTTGCGTGTGTCCAGTGGGACTAGAATTTCCCGGGAAGCGGGATGTTGTCCAGCGCCACCAGTGGGATGCCCTTGCATTCCGAGCGCATGCCGCCCTCGGTGAGCGCGCAGGCGATGACGGAAATCTCAATGCCGATTTTTTCCGCCAGCTGCAGGACTGCCGAGATGGTGCCGCCTGTGGAGACCACGTCATCCAGGAAACAGAGCTTCTTGCCCTGGAAGGCGAGGTATTTTTCCTTGCCGATCCAGAGCTCCTGTTTGGAATTGGTGGTGATGGACTTGACTTCCACGCCTACGGGATCCACCATGAAGGGCTTCTTGCTCTTCCGCAGTTCCAGGTAGGCATCATTGCCCATCAGCGTGCTCAATGCCTGACAGAGTCCGCAGGATTTGGTCTGGACGGTGACGATGCCATCGAAATCATAGTCCTTCAGACGCTTGGCAAGTTCTTTTGCCGCGGCGTTGTTCCAGGCGGTCTGGCCCGTCATGTCGAAGGAGTAGATGTGGAATCCGTCACCAATGTCCAGCAGTGGAATAGTCACGGGGAAATCCGGTCCCAGATGAACGGTGTATGTATCGTTCCAGGTAGTCATTTCGATTAGAAGCCGATGTAGGAACCGTAGAACTTGATGAGGACGCCAATGACCATTCCCAGGAAGGGGTTCTTGGACCAGGCGGTGACGGCGAGTGCGACGAAACCGCAGTTGCGTGCATCAGGGGAGATGGCGCCCAGGTTGGGGATGAAGGTATAGAAGATACCGATGACAAAGAGGAAGCCCGCGATGCACTGTGCGGGGAGGTATTTGCCGATGCGTCCCACCACGCCCATGAGGAGCAGGATGGCGGTGGCGAACATGAAGGCGATACCGCAGGCGACAGGCCAGGGTGCGGCGGCGGTGCCGGAGATGATGGCTTCAATGGGTGGTCCACCGAAGAGAGAGCTGGGCACGTCTGCCAGGGAGTTGATGATGGAGAGGTGGTCGAAATTCTGGGTGGTTTTGGCGATGCCTGCGGTGATGCCGCCGAAGGAGATGTTGGCGCCGATGTTCAGCATGACCAAGGAGAGGGTGCCCAGGATGACAGTCGTGTTCAGGGTGGGTTTCACCAGCTTGAAATCACTCCAGTATTCCTTCTTCCAGAAGCGCCATTCGGTGCTGACTTCCAGATTCTCGCGGCCTTCTTCGACCATGTTCGCCATGTCCACGCGGCGTTTCTGCAGGAAGAGGAAATCCAGGGTGGAGATGACCACGGAGACGAAGATGACCCACACCAGCTTGTTGGGGCTGTGGTTGAAAATTGCCAGCGCGGCGATGGCGGAGAAGAGGGAGACCAGGGTGATGCGCTTTTCTTGGCCATACATGTCCCAGGAGACACCAGCCAGGATGAGGCCGACACCAGCCATCATGCCGCAGACAACCGCGGGACCCGCGAAATCGGCGATTTTGGTGACGCCGCCGCAGAGGCCCAGGATGACCATCAGCAGGGCAGCCAGCAGGATGCTGCTGACGTTGTTGCGGAGGTTCTTCTTCATACTGGCGACAGTAATGGTCTCTGCCTGGCCGGAAATCGGGGTGACCGAACCAGTGAAGAGGTTACCAAATGCACCGACTAGATAGGCAAAGCCGGAGGGCTTCAGGGCGAAGCCACGGGACTGGGCATACAACAACTGGGGAACACCGTTGATGATGACAGCGATGATCGCCAGGATAAATGCCGTCATGTTCTCAAAAGACATCTCGGGAGACATGGGGAATCCTTGGGTATGGGTGAAAAAATGCAAAAAAATCCAGCGAAGTCTAGATTTGTCATATAATATACTCTGTCAAGGCAGAATTACGCAATGGCCTGAATCGGTCAGGTAGGACGAATTGTCCCTTTTGTCCCTTTTGTCCCTAAAATTGGGCATTTAGAAATACAAAAGGAGCTGTCGCGGTTGGCGGCAGCCCCTTTTGCGAGTATGGGAGTTTATTTTATCCGCGCTGTGCGTTCTTCTTCATTGCACCCAGGAAGATGAGCATGAGTGCGGTGGAGATCACGAAGGAAACGACCCAGCTGATGACCATGCCGACGTGTTTCTGCAGGAGTCCTGCCAGGAGGAAGCCCACGAAGGAGACCACAGCCACGGTGATTGCGTAGGGCAGCTGTGTGCTGACGTGGTTGATGTGCTGGCAGCGTGCGCCTGCGGAGGACATGATGGTGGTGTCGCTGATGGGGGAGCAGTGGTCACCGCAGACAGCGCCTGCCAGGCATGCGGACATGCCGATGATGAGGAGCGGGCTATTTCCAGGGAAGATAGCGCAGACGATGGGGATGAGGATACCGAAGGTCCCCCAGGAGGTGCCGGTGGAGAATGCCAGGAAGCATGCCACCAGGAAGATGACGGCGGGCAGGAATGCGCCCAGCGCGGCGGCGTTGCTTTGCATTTGGCCGGCGATGAACTGCTTGAGTTCCAGGACGCCAGTTATGTTCTTCAGGGAGCATGCGAGAGCCAGGATGGTGATGGCGGGGACCATGGCGATGAAACCCTCGGGGATGCAGTTCATGGCATCCTTGAAGGAGATTACGCGGCGCCCAATCAGATAGATGAGGGTGAAGATGAGCGCGACGAGACCGCCCCAGGGCAGACCCACAGTGGAGTCGGTATCTGCGAAGGCATCCACGAAACCCTTGCCGTCAACGCCGTAACCACCCACGTATACCAAAGCGGCTACGCAGAGGATGATGAGAACGACGACGGGGAAGACCAGGTCCAGGAAACGGCCCTTGGCATTTTCC
Organism: Lentisphaeria bacterium UBA1724; assembly: GCA_002315885.1. GTDB lineage: Bacteria > Verrucomicrobiota > Lentisphaeria > Oligosphaerales > Oligosphaeraceae > UBA1724. The sequence continues at coordinate 6,106 of DCIO01000066.1, read as the reverse complement.
AGGGGACGGACGCCGTTGTCCACTTCGCCGCCTTCGGTGAAGAGATCGCCCTTTTCGGCGTTGCGCTCATGGCGTGCCATGGGACCGAAATCCACGTGCATCAGGGTGATGGCAATGATGAAGACGAAGGTCAGCAGTGAGTAGAAGTTGAATGGGATGGCGCGGATGAAGAGCTGCAGGCCGTTGTAGCCAGTGCCTTCGGAGAATTCGGAGACTGCGGCGGCCCAGCTGGAGATGGGGGCGATCATGCAGACGGGTGCGGCGGTGGCGTCAATGAGATACGCCAATTTTGCGCGGGAAATCTTGTTTGCGTCGGTGACGGGCTGCATGACGGAACCCACGGTCAGGCAGTTGAAGTAGTCGTCGATGAAGATGAGGATGCCCAGGAAGAACGTAGCCAGGCTGGCGCCGGTGCGGGTCTTGATGTTCTTGTGGGCCCAGCTGCCGAATGCCTGTGCGGCGCCGGTGCGGTTGATGAGCGCGACCATGATGCCCAGGATGACCAGGAAGAGGAAGATACCCGCATTGTCAGCGCAGGCGGAGATGAGTCCGTTGTTCAGCAGGCAGTCCATGGTGGGCATTGGGCGGAAATTGGAGGCCATGAGTGCGCCAGAAAGAACACCGATGAAGAGGGAAGAGTAGACCTCTTTGGTGATGAGGGCCAGGCCGATTGCGATGACGGGAGGCAGGATGGCCCAGATTTTTCCGGCGAACATGCTAGCGACTTCGGCTTCCGCGGCGGCTTCCGCTTCCTGGGCCATCAGTTCGGGGGCAAGGAATGCCAGTCCCAACAGGACCAGCGCGGTGAAAAGGAAGGTAGATCGATTCTTCATTTTGAGTTAATCTCTCTGTTTTGTTTTGGGTTGTGTATGGTTGGAATAAAAACAAAAACATCCTAACATACTGCCTATCTTGAAATTTACAATTTTCGTCAATTCGAAAAAATCCAAATGCACTACAACGGGGCAGTTTTGTTTTCATTGTTTGGCGGGAGATTCTCCAGGTAGGGCAAAAGAGACGGCAAAAATGGGCCCCCATTCTTTGGACCTGTGTTAAATTACCCATAGATTACTCTTTTACCCCAAAACCTTTTGATTCCTTTATTTACCATGAACACAAGCAACCTGCTGGTAGCTAGTATCATCTATTTCATCTTCGCCTATTTCGTCTATGGAAGATTCCTGGAAAAAATCTTCGGCGTGGACAATAAACGCATCTGCCCCTCCGAGAGCATGGCGGATGGGATTGACTACGTGAAGACGAATCCCTGCGTCCTCTACGGACATCACTTCGCCTCCATCGCGGGGGCGGGGCCCATTGTCGGTCCCGTCTTGGCGGCAAAATTCGGCTGGTTGCCTGCGGTTTGCTGGATTCTGCTGGGGTGCGTTTTCATCGGTGCCATGCATGATTTCGCAGCCATGTTCCTGTCGGTCCGCAATGAGGGGCGAAGCATCGCGTATGTCATCGAAAAGGAACTGGGTTATCTCGGACGCCAGATTTTCCTGGGCTTCTGCCTGGTTCTGTTGATATTGGTGGTTGCAGTCTTCACCGACCAGGTGGCATCCACATTTGTCAACAATCCCGCCGTCGCCACCAGTTCCATCATTTTCATTGGGCTGGCGCCGATCATGGGCATAATGATAAAGCAGAGCATGCTGAGTCTTTTGGAGGCGAGTCTGATTTTTGTGCCGCTGACTTTCCTGGGTGTGTGGTGTGGAACACTCGTTCCTTGCGATTTGGTTGCGTTGCTGGATGTCTCTCCCGCCACGGCCCGTGTCATCTGGTATTTAGGCTTGTTGTATTACGCATTCATTGCTTCCACGATTCCCGTTTGGTTCCTGTTGCAGCCTCGTGACTACCTCAACAGCTTCCTCCTCTATGGTATGATGATTATTGGCGTTTGTGGCATTGCCTTTGCCCGTTTGCCCATGCAGTTGCCCGCTGTGCATTTGGTGGATGGCGCCAAGATCCTGCCGGATGTCTTCCCCATGATTTTCGTCACCATCGCCTGTGGTGCCTGCAGTGGATTCCATGCGCTGGTGGCTTCGGGAACCAGCAGCAAGCAGGTGGCCAGTGAAGCAGATTTGCGGAAAATCGGCTACGGCGGCATGCTGATGGAAGGCGTCCTGGCCATCATCGCAATTTGTTCCGTGGGATATCTCTCCGGGGAGAATTTCAGCGAACTCTGCAAGCAGACCAATAACGCGGCGCCTACCATGTTCGCCATGGGCGTGGGAAACTTCGCCACCTCCATCGGCATTCCCGTTAGCTTGGGCGCTACCTTCATCACACTGGCTATCTCCGCTTTTATCCTGACCTCACTGGATACCGGCACCCGACTGGCGCGTTTCCTTTTCCAGGAAATGATCCTGCCCAGCGAGGGAGCAAAGGATGATGCGGTTAAAAATTCCAGTAAGGTCCGTGTATTTTTCGCCAACCGCTGGATAAGCACAATCCTGGTGGTGGTCCTGGCTTTCATTATCCTTATCACTGGCGAAAGCGCGAAAATCTGGCCCGTCTTCGGTTCTGCAAACCAACTGCTGGCGGCTATGACACTGCTGGCGGTTACACTCTACTTGCTCCGAAACAAGTGCAAGTGGATCTTCGCCATGCTGCCAATGTTCTTCATGTGGGCGGTCTCCGTCTACGCGTTGATCGAGTTGGTCCGCAAAAATCTCCACACCAACATGCTTCAGGCTGCCCTGGGTATCGCACTGCTCGTCATGGCTTTCATCCTGGCGGGACTGGCGTTCAAACGCGTCGTGCGCGCTTTCAAGGAAAAGGCATAACATCCTCTACTTAACCTGAATTGATACGAGCCCGGTTGGATATAATTCCCGCCGGGCTTCTTTTTATTTTCGACGACGAAATTGTCGCACACAGGACTGAATCTGAAGAAAAATGCATGAATTTATTGCGTCAAACCATGCCAATTCATGACAATCTGGCAGGAATATGTTATCTTATGTGCATTACGTCTCATCATCTTTGTCCATTCAGCTAAGTGCATTGAATTTATGGAACAGTCGAAGATTCGCAACATCGCCATCATCGCCCACGTTGACCACGGCAAGACCACCCTGGTTGACCAGCTTTTCAAGTTCAGCGGAATGTTCCGTGACAACCAGAAAGTGGAAGAGTGCATGATGGACTCCAACGCCATTGAGCGTGAGCGTGGCATTACCATCACCAGCAAGAACGGGTCCTTCATGTATAAGGACTACACGATCAACATTATCGACACTCCCGGACACGCGGATTTCGGTGGTCAGGTGGAGCGCGTTCTGAAGATGGCGGATGGCGCGTTGTTGCTGGTGGATGCCCAGGAAGGCCCCATGCCCCAGACTTTCTTCGTGCTGAAGAAAGCCCTGGCGCTTTCCCTGCCGATTGTGGTTGTCATCAACAAGATTGACAAGCCCGCGGCACGTCCCTACTGGGCAGTGGACCAGGTGTTCGACCTCTTCATCCGCCTGAACGCTCCCGAAGAGTTGCTGGATTTCCCGGTGGTCTACGCCTCTGGCCGTGATGGCTGGGCAGTGGACAAGCTGGATGACGAGCGCAAGGACCTGATGCCCTTGTGCGAGCACATCATCAAGGACATCCCCGCGCCCCAGGGCTCTCCCGATGGCCCCCTGCAGGTGCTTATCAGCACGCTGGATTACTCCCCCTATCTGGGGCGTATCGGCATCGGCAAGATCACCAGCGGAAAGATCGATATTAACCAGGCTACTGTGGTCGCCATGCGTGATGGCTCCCTGAAGCCCGCTCGTATCGCACAGATCTTCCGTTTCGAGTCCAACAAGAAATTCCAGGTCAATGAGGCGATTTGCGGTGACATCGTGGGCATCGCGGGCATGAATGACGTCACGGTGGGGTGCACCTACACCTCTCCCGAGAATCCCATGCCGCAGCCCCCCATGCCCATCGACCCCCCCACCATCTCCATGAATTTCCTGCCTAACGGTTCTGCGTTTGCGGGCAAGGAAGGCACTTTCGTCACCGCCAGCCATATTGAGGCCCGTCTCCGCCGCGAGACCATGTCCGACGTGGCTTTGCAGGTGGAGTCCCTGGGGGTAGGGCAGGGCTTCACAGTCTCAGGCCGTGGCGAACTGCACCTCTCCGTGCTGATTGAGCAGATGCGTCGCGAGGGCTATGAGCTGGAATGCACCCGTCCCGTGGTCATCTTCCAGACTGGTCCCAATGGCGAGAAACTGGAACCCTACGAGGAACTGACGGTTGACGTGGATCAGAACTACGTGGGGCCCGTGATGGAGAAGCTGGGTCTCCGCAAGGGGCGCATCCAGTCCATGGATACCGAGAATGGCATGGCGCGTATCGTCTATCTGATTCCCACCCGTGGTCTGCTGGGCTATCGTGGCGAATTCATGACGGACACCAAGGGCCTGGGCGTGATGAACTACATCTTCAGTGGATATGACGCCTACGCCGGCGATATCGTCTACCGTCAGCATGGCGCGCTTGTCTCCATGATCACCTGCGACGCGGTGGCCTACGCTCTCTTCAATCTGCAGGACCGCGGTCGCCTCTTTGTCTCTCCCAACGACAAGATCTACGCAGGAATGATTATCGGTGAGAACTCCCGCGAAGGCGACATGATGGTCAATCCCGGCAAGACCAAGAAGCTCTCCAACATGCGTGCGGCTGGCTCCGATGAGAACATCATCCTGACGCCTCCCATCGTTCTGACTCTGGAAGACTGCATCAGCTTCATCAACGACGACGAGCTGATGGAGGTCACTCCTCAGCACATCCGCCTCCGCAAGAAGGTCCTGAACAAGTGGGGCTGGAGCGGCGGAGACAACTAGTTTTCTGGTTCTGGCGAACCAGAAAACAATGCTTAATGCTTAATGCTTAATGCATAATGAAGGAGGGGGAAGTGTCCCCCTTGCCCCCTCTTCTTCAATTTTTAATTAGGAATTCGGAATCATTTTTAGGAGGGGGAGGTGTCCCCCTTGCCCCCTCTTCTTCAATTTTCAATTAGGTTTGATCGGATGGGATGTGAAACGGCACAAGTCGGCGTGGTGGTGGTAAGCTACCATTCTCCTGAGCGGACTTGTGCCTTCGTGAACAACGAACTCACGAAGTTGCCTTTTCCGTACGAATGCTGTGTGGTGGATGTAGCCTCCACCGAGCAGACCCGCGCTGGACTGGAGAAAGGACTGCCTTCTTCGGCCCAGCGTTCTTATTTTCAGGAAAATCTGGGTTATTCCAGGGGAAACAACCGGGGCGCGGAACTCCTCCGCTGGCGTTTCCCCCAGCTGAAGTATCTCCTGATTTGCAACGATGATGTGCTTTTTGATGAGAACTCCCATCTAGAGAAGATGGTGGAGTATCTGGAGGCGCATCCCGAATGCGGTATCGTAGGGCCCGATGTGGAGGGGACCGATGGTGAGCCGCAATCTCCCTGGAATACCGCCGACGACCTGGGGGGCCGGGAACATCGCGGAAAATACGTCGCACCCTTTGGCGGTGCTTCCCGGGAATGTTATGCGGTGCGTGGATGCCTCCTGCTGGTGCGGGGGGCGGCATTCTTCCAGGTGGGGGGATTTGACGAGGAGTATTTCCTCTTCTTCGAGGAACCCGTCCTGGGTGAGAAATTCCGCGCAATCGGGTTGAATACCTGGTATTTGTCGGAGAGCCGCGTCACGCATTTGGGTAGCGCCACCATCAAGAAGGCGCTTTCCAGCTGGAAAATCTACCGCCTCTACCGCAAGAGCTTCCTGCTCACCGCCCGAAAATATTGGCATTGGTCTTGGTGGCAGCGTCTCACCTGGCCCCTCCGACACCTCCTGGCAAAACTGTAGCTCGGGCGTTCACGCCGCCCCCGCACGATTCCCCTCAAGAAAGAGCCCCTGGCATGCATGCCGCAGGCGGTACGGGCGTTCACGCCGCCCCAGAACCTCCCCCTCAAGAAGGACCCCCTGGCATTCATGCCGAAGGCGGTACGGGCGTTCACGCCGCCCCAGGAGATCCCCCTGAAGAAGACCCCCATGGCCTGCGGGCCGCAGGCGGTACGGGCGTTTACGCCGCCCCAGGAGATCCCCCTGAAGAAGCACCCCATGGCATGCGGGCCGAAGGCGGTACG
>DCIO01000125.1:657-4903 GCA_002315885.1 Lentisphaeria bacterium UBA1724 | reverse complement strand
CCGTCGGTACACACTTTCGACGGCGAACCACCGTCGGTACACCTTTTTTGCTCCCCATATCTAACCACCCCCTAACCTGATAGGACTTTGAACGATTATGATTTCCGATTGGAAAGACGCCACTGGGACCCTGAAGATTGGCATTGCCTCCGACCACGGCGGCTTTGAAAAGAAAAACCGCCTGGTGGCGCTCCTCAAAGAACTAGGCTACGAGCCCGTGGATTTCGGCCCCTTCGCTCTGGATCCCGCGGACGACTACCCCGATTTCGCCACCCCCATGTGCATCGCACTGCGGGACGGACAGCTCAATGCGGGCATCCTCATCTGCCGCAGCGGCATCGGCATGTCCATCATCGGAAACCGCTTCCATGGCCTCCGCGCCGCCCTGGTGGAGACTGTCGCAAAGGCGAAGTCCTGCCGCGAGCACAACTGCAGCAACATCCTGGTCACTGGCGGCGATGCCATGAGCGACGAGGATTTAGTGGCTGTGGTCAAGACCTGGCTCTCCACTCCCTACAGCAAGGACCCCCGCCATACCCGCAGACTGGAAAAGGTGGAAAAGAATACCCTGGACGAAATCGCCGCTCTGCGTAACGCGGATCCCGAAATCGCCGCCATCATCGATGCCGAACAGAAGCGCCAGTCCGAGGGTCTGGAACTCATCGCCAGCGAGAATTTCACCAGCCCCGCCGTCCGTGCCGCACAGGGCTCCATCCTGACCAACAAATACGCCGAGGGTCTCCCTGGCAAGCGCTACTACAATGGCTGCGTGAATGTGGACCAGATCGAGGCATTGGCCATCGAGCGCGCCAAGGCGCTTTTCGGTGCGGAAGCCGCCAACGTCCAGCCCCACTCTGGCAGCCAGGCGAACCAGGAAGTCTACTTCGCGCTGTTGGAGCCCGGTGACACCGTCCTGGGCATGAGCCTGGATGCAGGTGGCCACCTCTCCCACGGCCTGAAGGTGAATTTCAGCGGCAAGACCTACAATTTCGTGGGTTACGGCGTGGACCGCGAGACCGAGACCATCAATTACGACGAAATCGAGAAGATGGCCCTGGAAATCAAGCCCAAGATGATCCTGGCGGGCGCCTCCGCCTATCCCCGCATCATCGACTTCCCACGCCTGCGCCAAATCGCCGACAAGGTGGGCTGCCTCCTGATGGTGGATATGGCTCACATCGCGGGCCTGGTGGCCGCAGGCGTCCATCCCAGCCCCGTGCCATACTGCGACGTAGTGACCACCACCACCCACAAGACCCTCCGCGGGCCCCGTGGCGGTCTCATCCTCTGCAAAGAGCAGTACATCAAGAAAATCAACTCCGCGGTCTTCCCCGGCACCCAGGGCGGCCCCCTGGAACACGTCATCGCCGCAAAGGCAGTCTGCCTCAAGGAAGCCGCCAGCCCCGAATTCAAGGAATACGCACAGCAGATCGTCAAGAACTGCAAGGCACTGGCAGATGCACTCACACAGCGCGGGTTCCGCATCGTCTCCGGCGGCACCGACAACCACTGCATGCTGGTGGACCTCAGACCCAAAGGCGTCTCCGGACGCGATGCCGCTGATGCCATGGACAAGGCGGGCATCACCGTCAACAAGAACATGATCCCCTTCGACCCCGCAACCCCCGCCGTCACCAGCGGCATCCGCGTGGGCACCGCCGCCGTCACCACCCGCGGCATGAAGGAAGCACAGATGGTCAAGATTGCCGACTTCATGACCCGCATCGTGGAAAACCTCGGCAACGAGGAGGTCTACGCACAGGTCCACGCCGAAGTCAAGGCACTGGCTGCCGAATTCCCACTCCCCCAATACAAATAATGCTCAATGCGGGTGTACCGACGGCGTCCCCGCCGTCGCCCGGGATGTACCGACGGCGTCCCCGCCGTCGCCCGGGGTGTACCGACGGCGTCCCCGCCGTCGCCCGGGTGTACCGACGGCGTCCCCGCCGTCGCCCGGGGTGTACCGACGGCGTCCCCGCCGTCGAACACTCCTGGTGTCCCCATAATTGAGAATTGAGAATTGAGAATTGAAAAAGATGGCATTGACGGTCAACTACAATGACGAGGGCATCGCGGACAGCGTCCCGACCTACCTCTTTGATCAGGCATCGACCTACAAGGAAGACCCCCATGGTGCCGCGCTGGAGTGGTTCACTTCGGCCATCATGGGTGTCTCCGTGCATTTCGGCCTGTCATCCCTGCTAGGCAAAGGCGAGGACCCCGTGGGAGTCCTCAGCCCCGAGCTCTACGCGGAACTGCCCAAGCGTTTCTCCTGCGAGCACTTCGACACGGAGGACATTGTGGAAATGACCATCGCCGCTGGCGCCAGGTATATTCTCTTCCCTGCGGTCACCAAAGATGGCTTCAGCCTCTACAACAGCGCAGTCTCCGACTTCAATTCCGTCAACAGCGCCGCGAAGCGTGACCTGGTTGGCGAATTGGCATCCACCTGCGAATTCCACGGCATCGGCCTCTGCCTGGAATACCCCTTCGGCATCAACCGCCATCGCCATCCCGATGGCATTGCCAAGGGCCTCATGCCCCAGAGTGAATACTGCGACTTCGTCAAAGACCAGATCCATGAACTGATATCCGGCTATGGTCCCATCGCCGCTATCTCCTTCACTGGCGTGGAAAATCTCGCCGACCGAAATCCCGCCTTCGACATCGCGGATATCTACGAGATGATACGCTTCATCCAGCCAAATACGCTGATTGGCTTCCAGACGGGCGCCACAGGCACCGAGGACTTCTTCAGCGTGGCAGACCCCAACGCCAAGACGGGCTTCATGGCAAAGAACGCCACACAGCCCATCGAAATCCGATGCAATCTCGGAGATAACACCGACCGTGGCTTCCGTCCCGAAATCGCAGGAAATCACCTGAAGATGGATGCCATCTGGAAGGCGCTGAAAAATGCCCATGATGCGGACGCCAATCTCCTGGTAAATACCGCGCTGATGCCCAATGGCTCCCTGGATTTGGAAGACATCAAGACCCTCCTGGCAGTGGGCGAAAAAATGGAAAACGAGGGCCGTCCATGACACTATTCCAAGAACTGCCTGAATTGCTGCCACCGCCCATTGACCTGGATAGAGCCGCGGGCGTCGTCGTATCGGAGGAAATCAGACAGCTCTACCCCGCCATTGCGGAGCGCTATTCTCGCAATCCCCACGGCCTGACATGCTATGCCGAAGAATGCCGACGGGCCCTCAGGCTGGCGGAACGCAGAATCCTGTCGCTCGTAGGCGCCAATGACACCGAAGCCGAAATCGTCTGGTGCGCGAATGCCACCGAGGCACTCAATCTGGCCCTGAAGTGCTTCCCATTTTCCACCCCCGCACAGCATATCGCCATCGACGCGGGCGGACATCCCGCACTCACCCAGACCGCCAAGGCACTCAAACGCCATGTGTCGTACTTCGACATTGACGACCAGGGCGGAATCCAGGGGAAATTCCTGGATAACACGGTTCTTGTGGGGTTGTCCTTGGTCAATAACGAGACGGGTGTCATCTGGAAAGGCGACCGCACCGCGCTTCCACCCCATTCCTTCCTGCTGGTGGATGCCTGCCAGGCATTTGGCAAATACCCCATCCCCTGGAAAACCGCACAAATCGACATGCTGGTGGTTTCGGGACGAAAGCTGGGTGGCCCCGCCACCGGCGCATGCCTGATTGTCCGTAGAGGATTGCCACTGCGCACACTCCTCCATGGCGGCGCACAGCAGCAAAACCGTATCTCGGGAACCATCGATACCACCGCAGTGCTACTCTTCGCCATGGCCGCCGAAACGGCCGTCGAAAACGCCCCGCGCTCACTGGCAAAAATCACCGAACTTAACCAATACCTCCGACAGGGATTGAATGCACTGGGAAAGGGAACCTGGCCTATCTTCTCCCCAGAAAATGCACTGCCATATATCCTCTATTTCGCTATCCCAAATTACGAGGCCGCCGTCATCGCACGACTCCTGGCCGCCGAATACCATATCCTTGTGGGAACTGGTAGTGCCTGCTCCGCGGAATCCAACGAAACCAGCACCCTCCTCAAACGCAGAAGCATCCCAGATAACCTATCCCGCGCCGCAATCCGTATCAGCCTGGCGCAAGATACCACCAAAGACGATATCGACGCATTCCTCAATGCCCTCCCCAAAGTCCTCAAAAACTGGTAATGGTTGGCGTGAAGTTGCTTCTCCTTTTCACGTAACGGTCGAAAAGTCATTTGACGTACTTGATTCCCC
>DCIO01000125.1:247-582 GCA_002315885.1 Lentisphaeria bacterium UBA1724 | reverse complement strand
CAACAACGGTCGAGAAGAAAGAAGCTGGTACTGTAGGGCTGGGGACGTCAGTCCCCTGCCCGTCCAACCACCCCAGAAGCCACAGCCAAGAAGGAAACTGGGTAATGCAGTCATTTGACGTACTTGATTCCCCTCCCGCAACAACGGTCGAGAAGAAAGAAGCCGGTACTGCAGGGCTGGGGACGTCAGTCCCCCGCCCGTCCAACCACCCCAGAAGCTACAGCCAAGAAGGAAACTGGGTAATGCAGTCATTTGACGTACTTGATTCCCCTCCCGCAACATCGGTCGAGAAGAAAGAAGCCGGTACTGTAGGGCTGGGGACGTCAGTCCCCCGC
>DCIO01000125.1:0-219 GCA_002315885.1 Lentisphaeria bacterium UBA1724 | reverse complement strand
GCCCGTCCAACCACCCCAGAAGCCACAGCCCCCAAAGATTCCCCGAAAGAAGGAACCATACCCCTGCTGGCCGAAGGCGGTAAGGGCGTTCACGCCGCCCACTCGCAATGGTTTGGGGTATTGAAAAAAGCCTAGTATCCTCCATCTCGTTGTGTGCCCGAAACGAGAGCTTCGGGAAGGCCTCCCCCCCCTCCCCTTGAATCTAGCGCGCGCACGCAT
>DCIO01000044.1:3046-8503 GCA_002315885.1 Lentisphaeria bacterium UBA1724 | reverse complement strand
TTTTCTTACCAAAATCCGTGCCAATGTTGTTTAGCTGTAGAAAATTTCTGAAAAAAGTCATTTTCTAGAACGCCAATCAAGGACTTATGACGGAATGGATAAAAAAATCTGAGAAAAAGGGCGAGAAAGTGTTTGCGAAAAATTGCCGACGGCTTAATTTGAGTGCACTGACAAAGACAGTGCCAGCTTTTTCGGAAGCGGGCGGGCGATGCAGTCCCGGCCATTTCTATTTAGCAGGATAGCCGTGATGCAGTATCGGGCCATTGTTTTTCCCGCAGGGCAGTTTTCCCGTGGGGAGTGAGCCTGATTTGTCCCCTTTGTTCTACCCCTTTTTTGTTAATGTCTTCAGATATTGACATTTCAGTTCTATGGCGCCAATGCTGTGCTTTGCTGGAGAGTAAGATTTCTCCCCAGGCGGTTCAGATGTGGTTTGGTCCTTCTGCGGCCATGCCTTTGGAGTATACGGGGGAGAAATTCGTCTTGGGTTTCCCCCCGAATTCCATGGTGGATTGGGTGGAGATGAACTACCGCTCCGACCTGGAGGATATCCTGACTGCCTTGACGGGGCACTTTGTGGAGGTGGTTTTCCGGGAGCAGGAGTTGCCTTCCTTGGCGGATGTCACCAAATCCGAAGCGTCCCAACAGGTTTCCGAGGCACCATCCCCCGCGGTTCCCGTGGCGGAAACCCGTGATATCCAGGCCCACCGGGATGCCATGCTCGGCACCCTGAATCGTCTTTTCACCTTTGACAATTTTGTTGTGGGTGAGAACACCCGTTTTGCCTACAACTGCTGCCGTGAAGTGGCGGCCCATCCTGGCGAGTCCAAGAACCCGCTTTTCATCCATGGTCCCAGCGGTCTGGGAAAGACGCACCTCCTTCAGGCAATCGCCAGGGATGTGATTGAGCGGGATCCCAAGAAGAATGTGGTCTATCTGACCAGCGAACAATTCGGAAACCAGTATATCGAGGCAGTGCGTCCCGGCGGCGATCGGGATATGGCGGACTTCCGTCAGCGCTTCCGTAATGTGGATGTGCTGCTGATTGACGACGTGCAGTTCTTCAGCGGGAAGGGCGGTATGCAGGAGGAGTTCTTCCATACCTTCAATACGCTCTACAACGGCCAGAAGCAGATTGTCCTGGCCTCCGACCGTACACCACAGGATATGCCTGGGCTGGAAAAACGACTGGTCTCACGCTTCGAAATGGGGCTGACGGTGGATATCACGCCTCCCGATCTGCCTACACGCGTGGCAATTCTGGAGGAAAAACAGCACTCCTTTACCCGAAAACTCCCCAATGGCATCCTGGAGTATCTGGCACGACGCATCAAGAGCAATGTCCGAAATCTGGAGAGTTCCCTGCTGACTCTGCAGGCCTATCTGGATATGATGCCCCTCCAAAGCTACGAGGAAGTCACCAAGGCGCTGGTGGATAAGGTGGTGGGAAGCAAATTCGAAGTGGATGCCGCCATGCAGCTGACTCTGACGCGCATCCTGGAATTCGTGGCCCATCGCTATGACGTCCGTGTCCAGGATCTGAAGGGGAAGTGTCGTCAGACGGAAATCACGGTCCCCCGTCAAATCGCCATGTATCTCTCCCGGAAGTTGACGGAGAAGTCCCTCCCCGAGATTGCGGCGGGTTTCGACAAGAGCCATCCCACGGTCCTCCATTCCATTTCCGTGGTTGAGAAACGCATTTCCGATTCGGAGGACTTCCGACAGGAAATTGCCGATCTGGAGCGGAATATCTTCGAAAATGCGTAAGTCTCCCGTACCATCCTAATCCCTTTTCAGGCACCCTGATTGTTTTTACTCAGGGTGCCTTTTTTTCAATTCGGAATTTCTTTCTTTTTTGTTTTTAATTCTTCCACCCACCCTTAACCTAATCTAAAAACACCCATGAGCAAATTCTCTGTCACCAACTGTACGCTGGGTTTCCAGCATCTGTTGGCCATGTTCGGTTCGACGGTACTGGTTCCGTTGATTACTGGCATGTCCCCCTCTATGGCGCTTTTCTGCGCTGGTATCGGCACGCTGATTTTCCATCTCTGCACCAAGTGCAAGGTGCCCGTTTTCCTGGGTTCCAGCTTTGCCTTCATTCCCGCGCTGTGCACGGTAATCGGCGGTGATGCCGCCAACATCCCCCTGGCCCAGGGCGGCATCATCGCCGCGGGGCTGGTCTATGTGGTCTTCGCCCTGATTGTCCAGATTGTGGGTGTTGAGACCATCAAGAAGATCTTCCCCCCCATTGTCACGGGTCCCGCCATTGTCATCATCGGTCTTAGCCTGACGGGCGTGGGTATTGCGGATGCCATCGGCAAGAACGACGGCCTCAATCCCGGCCACATGCTCCAGTGCTCTTCCATCGCCATCTTCACTTTCGTGGTCATGGTCATCTGCATGTCCATGAAGTGGAAGACTCCCCGACTGATTCCCATCCTCATCGGCATGGCCGCGGGGTATCTCCTCTGCGTCATCCTGAATGTCATGGGCGTCTACAACATGAATTTTGAGCCCATCACCCAGGCGGACTGGCTCAATGTGCCTTACCAGAACGGCTTCATGTCCGTTCCTAAATTCACCCTCCAGGCCGCCGTCATCATCGCCCCCATCGCACTGGTTACCTTCCTGGAACACCTGGGTGACATCACCACCATCGGCGCTGTCGTGGGCAAGGACTACTTCAAGGATCCCGGTCTCCATCGCACTCTGATGGGCGATGGTCTTGCCACCGCAGTGGCGGGCTTCTTCGGCGGTCCTCCCAACACCACCTACTCCGAAAACACCGGCGTGTTGGCCTCCACCGGCAACTACAACCCCGTGCTGCTGCGCTTCGCCGCATATCTGGCAATCCTGCTGGCATTCTTCGGCAAGTTCGGCGCCGTGCTCCAGACCATCCCCGTCCCCGTCAAGGGCGGTATTGAAATCGTGCTCTTCGGTATGATCGCCAGCGTCGGCGTCCGTACCATCAGCGAAGCAAAGATTGACATGACGAATGTCCGCAACCTGACCATCATGGGCGCCATGCTCTGCACGGGTATCGGCTTCGGCTCCATCGGCGGCCTGCCACTGGTCATCGGCGGCGTCAATGTCAATGTCTCTGGTCTCTTCATCGCCACTGTGGTGGGCGTTCTCCTGAACTTGGTCATGCCCAAGGATCTCCGGGTGGACATCAACACCGGTGACAACAAATAGGATTCTCTGAAATGGAAGCTCTGAATACTCTGCATGTAATGGACCACCCACTGGTGGCCCACAAGATCTCCATGCTTCGCAAGGTGGAGACCGATACCCGGGATTTCCGTCAGCTGGTGGGCGAAATCGCGCTGCTGATCGGCTACGAGGCCACTCGCGACCTGAAGCTCTATGAGGCGGAAATCAAGACGCCCCTGTGCACCACCATGGGGAAATTCGTCACCCGACAGGTCTGCTTCGTGCCAATCCTCCGCGCGGGATTGGGCATGGTGGACGCGATGCTGAACCTCCTGCCCGCCTCCAAGGTGGGACACGTGGGACTCTATCGCGATCCTACTACCCATCTGCCCGTGGAATACTACTGCAAGGTGCCACCAGATCTGGCAGAACGCGTGGCGATCATCCTGGATCCCATGCTGGCGACCGGCGGTAGCGCCGTGGCGGCTATCCAGCTGCTGAAGGACCGGGGCTGCAAGAACATCAAGATGGTGAATATCATCGGCGCTCCCGAAGGCGTGAAGGTGGTCCAGGAAGCCCATCCCGATGTGAATATCTATCTGGGAAGCCTGGACAGCGGACTCAACGAACGCTGCTACATCCTCCCAGGTCTCGGCGACGCAGGTGACCGACTCTTCGGAACACTCTAACAACAAAAAGGCCCGCGCGGAATTTTCCGGCGGGCCCGTTTGTTATTCGGAGGTAGCGACGGCGTCCCCGCCGTCGAATGTGCGCGAATGTTCTGTGCGCGGCAATATTGTTGCCGCGAATGTTCTGTGCGCGGCAACATTGTTGCCGCGAATGTTCTGTGCGCGGCAACATTGTTGCCGCGAAGTATTACCTCTTCAGCCAATCAGCGGGGCTGGCATAGAAGATGGGTTCCATGGGGGCACCCAGGCGCACACAGTTGTCTTCCACTACCTTGTATTGGCGGATGCTCCAGAGAACGGGTTCCTGGGTGGGCTTGCGTTCCACGCAGAAGTAATTCAGGGTCTGGAAGAAGCCCGTGTCGGCGACGACCTCGCCCCTTTCATTCCGCAACTCCACCGCCATGCCTTCGCCGTTGTCGGTGCAGAGTTCCAGGAAGACCTCGGTGAGACCGGCAGGCACCTCGAAATACAGCGTATGGTTGCTCCGGAAGGTGGGTAATCCCCCCTGGTCCGCACAATATCCCAGTCCAGGCGCGTCCGAGGTGACCGCGACACTCCGGCCGCCCGTATTCAGAGTCACCCGATAGACGCCAGCCTTCTTGGCGTCGATGGATACCGTCCCGTCGGGACAAACCGCCCGAGTGCTTGCCACGCGCTTGCCGTCGGGATCCAGGATTTCCACCGCCATGTCACCCCCTGGATTGCGCGCCCAGACGACATGGAAATTCAGATTGACAGGAATCCCGGGTTCCGCATATTGCAGGAAGGATACCTTCCCGCGGACCGCCACGGGACCGCCATTCTCGCCCTTGATGGACTCGGCAGGCACTAGCCCTCTGACATTGACCTCCTTGCTGGAAAAACGCGCCTTGTATTTCTTCATGGCGGGCAACCCAGGATGGGCATCCGCATCCGCCGTGAAGTCATAGACGGTGTCCTTGCCATTGTGGCGCAGGGTCAGCTTGCCCCAGGGAGCCTGGAAGGCCGCCATGCCGATGTTCGTCAAATCCACCAACGGCTTGGAGGGATCGAAAAGCATCACAGTGTCCCCGAAATTGACGCCGGCCACATCCTCGGGATATTCGGAATTGAAATAAATCGGCGTTACTTTGACTCCACGCGCATCGAAGAGACAATTCCGGAAGGTGATGGCGGTGCAGCCATTGCGGAGGCCCGTGAAGGTCAGCGGGCGCCCCTTCGTGGTCTTCATCTGGCAGTTGATGATGTCAATGAAGCCACAGAGCGGCCCCGTCTTGTCACCACGGGGGATGAATTCCAATTCGCCTTTGCCGTTGTTCTCGATACGGCTGTCCTTGATGGTGATGGAGACGGGCTTGATGGAATTGAAGGGCAGGGCGAAGTCAATGCCGAAGCCCGCGTTGTCATAGATGTGGCAATCCTCCACCAGGTTGTTGAGGATGGGCTCTTCGTTGAAATTGGGCTCGAAGTCAATGCCCGCCTCAGGCGCAGTGCCTTTGGTGCCGTGGATCTTGCAATGCCGAATGACCACATTCTCCGCGTAGATGACGCTGATGCCCTGACGATGGTGGTCATTCAAATCCAAATTCTCAAGCAGGACATCCTTGGAACCCTTGGCGACATAAACGCCATCACC
>DCIO01000044.1:0-2979 GCA_002315885.1 Lentisphaeria bacterium UBA1724 | reverse complement strand
CAAGGAAATTGCGTGACGCCACTCCGCGGGCTTGTAGCGGTTCCCGTCCTGGTAGTCCTTCTTGTTCATGCGCAGGGTGGCAGAACCTTCCCCACGCAACACGATGTTCTTCACATCCTTGGCGGTAAACAACGCGTCGTTGGTGCCTTTGTAGGAATCCGGCATGGCACGGACGACCACGTTGTCCTGGAAGACTACCTCCTGGTCAGACGACAGATACAGTGGGTTGGTCAGATACTCAAAACCCGGGTCGTCCACAATCACCTTCTCCGCACCGCTGTTGAAGGCCGCCTGCAAAGCCTGCGTGGCGTCCTCCCGCGTGGGGGTAAAGTCGGTGACTCGGACAGTCCGGGCAAAGGACATCAGAACCGCGGAAATCAGCAAAAGTGTGGCGAGGAGTTTCTTCATGGTCAGGTAATGCAGGGGAGGGTGGAGGAGTCAAAAATCAAACCTCCTTAATATACCCGACAATCTATCTTCGGGGGAGGGACGCTATCTTCCCTGCGCATCCTTCCGAAATCCGATTTCGGTATTATATTCTCCCGTTTTCACATTTTTTTCGCCCGTTTCCTTATTTTTTTCAGAATTCAACGAAAGGAGAATGAATCCATGAAGAATTTCCTCTTTAGCGTCCTGGCCCTGGTCATGGCGGTCGTCATCACTGGTTGCTGCAAGAATGACGAGTGCGCCTCTGCGGATGCCTCCACCAGCGTTTCTGGAAAGACCTGGGTCATCGCCACCGACACCAACTTCCGACCCTTCGAATATACCAACGAGGAAGGTAAGTTCGTGGGTATCGACATGGACATCCTGAAGGCCGTCGCAGAAGACCAGGGCTTCAAGTACGATCTGCAGGTCCTCGGTTGGGACGCAGGTGTCTTGGCAGTCCAGGCTGGACAGGCTGATGGTCTAATCGCCGGCGCCACCATCAAGGAAGAGCGCAAGCAGAACGGATGGATCTTCTCCGATGGCTATTTCCTGGCCACCCAGACTCTGGCAGTCGCCGCCAACAGCACCATCAAATCCTTCGAGGATCTGCGTGGCAAGAATGTGGCCGTCAAGAATGGCACCGCCGGTATGGATTTCGCCAAGTCCCTGGCTGAAAACTTCGGCTTCACCGTCTCCGTCTTCGAGGATTCCCCCACCATGTATCAGGATGTGATCCTGGGCAATAGCGTCGCATGCGCCGAAGATACACCCATCATGGCGGCCAATATCAAGGATGCCAAGTTGGCTCTGCGCATTCCCGAGGGCATGGAGAGCAAGGGCGCTCCCTACGGCTTCGCCATTATGAATCCCGCAAACCAGGAACTGCTGGACCTCTTCAACAAGGGCCTGGCAAACATCAAGGCAAATGGCACCTACCAGCAGATCATCGACAAGTATCTGAAATAATCCACTCCACGGATGCGTCCACAACATAACTGACTCTCTTCCCCCGTTCCGATGAGTGGTTGTCTAGAAAACATAGCGAATTGGCCAATCTGTCAGATTGCCAGCAAATACTGGAGTTTCCTGGTTCAGTCGCTGGGAAACACCATGTTGCTCACGGTGCTGGCGTTGGTCTTCGCTACCTTGATTGGGCTGGTGTTCGCCATGTGCAATATCAGCAAGTCCCGCACTCTGCGCTTCGTGGGAAATTGCTATGTGGACGCGGTCCGCGGCGTGCCCTTGATCGTCCTGGCGTTCTTCATCTACTTCGGTATTCCCCAGGCATTCAAGATGATGGGTATTGCCATCAAGCTCCCTGCCTTGCAGGCGGGAACCATCGCACTCTCCATGAATTGCGGTGCCTACATGGCGGAGATTATCCGCGCGGGCATCGAGAGCATCGACCGGGGCCAGATGGAGGCGGCGCGAAGCCTGGGACTCTCCTACGCCCGCTCCATGTATCGCGTGGTGCTGCCCCAGGCATTCCGCGTGATGATCCCCTCCATCATCAACCAGTTCATCATCACCCTGAAGGATACCTCGATTCTCTCCGTCATCGGATTCCCTGAACTGACGAATACGGGACGCTCCATTGCCGGAAATACCTTCAAGAGCCTGGAAACCTGGGCTATTGTGGGCGTGATGTATCTGATTGTGATTGTGACATTGAGCAAAATCGCCAAAGTGATTGAGGAGAGAATGAAACGTGGACGCGTCTAATATCGTTGTCAAGGTAGAGCACCTCTCCAAGCACTTCGGCAAGCTGGAAGTCCTGAAGGACATCAATTTCAGCGTCAAGGCAGGGGAGGTAGTGGTCATCATCGGTCCCTCGGGAAGTGGCAAATCCACCTTCTTGCGGTGTCTGAATCTCCTGGAGCAGCCCAATGGCGGCAAGATGGAGGTCAATGGCCATGATATGCTTTCCAAGAAACTGAATGTCAATATCGCCCGACGCAATATCGGGATGGTCTTCCAGCATTTCAATCTCTTCTCCAATATGACGGTGCTGGAAAATATCATGCTGGCACCCGTGGACTTGAAGCTGATGCCCAAGGCGGAGGCACACGCCAATGCCATGCGGTTGCTGAAACGAGTGGGGCTTGAGGCAAAGGCGGATGCCTATCCTAGCCAACTCAGTGGCGGACAAAAACAACGGGTGGCCATCGCACGCGCACTGGCCATGAATCCATCGCTGATGCTCTTTGACGAACCCACGTCCGCGCTGGATCCCGAGATGGTCAGCGAAGTCCTGCAGGTCATGAAGGAACTGGCCCAGGCGGGCATGACCATGGTGGTGGTGACCCACGAAATGGGCTTCGCAAAAGAGGTGGCCGACCGCGTGATCTTCATGGATGGCGGATATATCCTGGAAGAAGGCACCCCAGAGGAAGTCCTGGGAAATCCCCAGAACGACCGCGCAAAAGACTTCCTGAGTAAGGTCTTTTAGAATGCTTAATGCTTGATGCTTAATGCTTAATGATGGAGGGGGAGGTGTCCCCCTTGCCCCCTCTTTCTTTGCGCTTTCGTAACTGTTCAGAACCCCCCTGT
>DCIO01000126.1:8061-35311 GCA_002315885.1 Lentisphaeria bacterium UBA1724 | reverse complement strand
TACCGACGGCGTCCCCGCCGTCGCTCAAGCATTGAGTTTCGCCATGACCTGCTGGAGATCCTGCCAGACCAGTCGCTTGTTGGCGATGAAATCCGCGGGGGTGCGTTCGAAGCGCAGGAGGTATGCGGGATGGAAGGTGGGCATGACGGGGATGCCGTTGTAGTCGAGCCAGTTTCCTCGTGCGCGCGTGATGCCGCCTTGCCCGAAGAGCGCCTGAAGAGGGACATTGCCCAGCAGCACAATCACCTTGGGTTGCACCAGCGCAATCTGCCGGCGCAGGTAGCCGATGCAGGCCGAGGACTCATCCGTGAAGGGATTGCGGTTCGCAGGAGGGCGGCACTTGACGATGTTGGCGATGTAGGCCGCGTGGGCGGGGTCAGTGCTGGTGCGGTCCCGTCCCATGGCCTTGATCATGGCTGTCAGCAGTTGTCCGGCCTTGCCCACGAAGGGCTTTCCCTGGGCGTCTTCATCCGCGCCTGGTCCCTCGCCAATGAACATCAGCGGTGCGGTACGGCAGCCGTCCTCGATGACCACATTGGTGCGTGTCTTGGCAAGCCGGCAGGATTGGCAGCTCAGGCAGCACTGCGTGAGCTGCTCCCAATTGGCGGCAGTGACATCCGGTGCAGGCGGAAATGGGCCATCCGCGGGGATTGCGTCTCGTTTTGCAATGACCACTCGGCGTGTGGGGATTCCCACGGGCGCCAGGCCGTATTCGTCGAAATTCACGGGGCGGGCGGCAGGGCGGGGCGCAGGGGCTGGGGGTGGTGTCACCGGCGCCCGTTGAGGTCCAGGCTGAACGCCAGTGGCCTGTGTGAAGCGCTGCACCGCGGCCTGTCGCTGTGCGGTGTCTGGCATGGCGGTGGGAGCGGCCTGCGTGGCGCGTGGCATGGGGCGCCGCCCCAGCACGCGGAGGTTTTCCGCGGAGAGTTCCGCGGTTTGGATACCCCGTTGCTGGAGTTGCTTGACGATGCGGATGAGCTCCTCGGTGACCGTCATGACAGACGCGAACGAAAATTACAGGGTGATTTCGACCTTCTGGTTGCCTTCGGTGACTTCACCGATCTGCATGCCGCGGAAGCCCGCGTTGCGGATGATGGCGAGGCCCTCCTCCGCGCGGTCTGCGGGAACGAACCAGACCATACCCGCGCCCATGTTGAAGACGCGGTACATCTCGTAGGGGTCGATGTCGCCAGCTTTCTGGATCAGCGGGAAGATGGGGGGCACATCCTGGATCTTGGAGACGTCGAAGTGGACGCCCACGCCTTCGGGCAGGATGCGGGGCACGTTGTCATAGAGGCCGCCGCCAGTGATGTGTGCAATGCCATCCAGGGGGAACTTGGCGTCCAGAGCGGCCTTGACGGCTTTCCAGAAGCACTGGTGGGGTTCGATGAGGGCTTCGCCAATGCTCTTGCCGTTGAGTTCTGCGGGGCGGGAGTCGACGGTGTAGCCCGCCTTGTCAAAGAGGACTTTTCGTGCCAGGGAGAAGCCATTGGTCTGGAGGCCGTTGGAGCCGATGGCCAGCGCCACGTGTCCGGGCTTGATATTCTGGCCAGTGATGATCTGGTCTTCTTCCACGATGCCGGTGATGCAGCCCACCAGGTCGAAGTCATTGCCATACATGCCGGGCATTTCCGCGGATTCGCCGCCGATGAGGCAGACGCCCTCGGCCTTGCAGGCGTCGGCGCAGCCGGAGAGCACATCCTCGTAGAGGGGGCTGCGCATCTTTCCGATGCCGATGTAGTCCATGAAATAGACGGGTGTGGCGCCCTGGACCGCGATGTCATTGATGCAGTGGTTGACGATGTCGTGTCCCACGGTGTCGAATTTCTGCATCATGGCGGCGATCATCAGCTTGGTGCCCACGCCATCCACGGAGACCACCATCACGGGGTGCTTCCACTGGGTCAAGTCAATGCGGTAGAGGCCGCCAAAGCCGCCGATGGGCGCCAGCACCTGCGGGGTACGGGTGGCGGAAATCTTGCCTTTGACATTCTTGAGAAGCTGGGTCGCCAGGTCGATATCGACGCCTGCCGCCTTGTATGCTTCGCTCTTGCCTTCCATCTTGCTCATGTGTGGTCGCTCCTTGGGTAAAATCCAGTTTGTTTAGGTGGAATAGAAATCAGTATTAATATAAGTGCTTCTTCGCGCTTTTTTAGTAAAGGACGTTCACGATGCCCGGGCCCCAAGGGACCCAAGTGTTGAGGTAGAATATGTCATTGAGCATTGAGAATTGCGAATTTAGAATTATATTATCCCACTTTCCGCCCGGCCTCCTGCCGTTCATAAGGCGGAGATTATACGTGTGTAATAGAGTGAGCTCTTTTTTTGAGAAGGAGTCGAAAGTGGAAACTTACAAGAGCGGTCTTACCGCCGAACTGACGACGATTGCCCCCTGCACCATGCAGTTGGATGCAGTTGTTCCTGCGAAAATCGGCAAGAAGACTTACAACGATGTGCTGACCCAGTACATGACCAAGGTCCAGAAGCCTGGTTTCCGTGCAGGTCACATCCCCCAGTCCATGATTCTCTCCCAGTATGGGAAGGAAATCTGCGCTGAAACTGCGAACCAGCTGGTGAACAAGGTCCTCAGCGACGTCGTCATGGAGAAGAAGCTGGCGGTTGCTGGCGGAATCGATCTGGAGAACGACAAGCTTCCCGATTACACCGCCAACGAGGATTTCAAGGTCAAGGCCACCTTCGAGGTCTATCCTGAGTTCGAGTTGCCCGCCTACAAGGGGCTGAAGGCTACCAAGCACAAGGTCGATATCGACCAGAAGAAGATTGACGAGGCCGCCGAGACCTTCGTTCGTATGCACGGCACCTACGTCAAGCTGGAGCGTCCTGCCGAAGCCGGTGACATGCTCCGCGTGGACTACACCACCGACGCATCTGACGAGCTGAAGAATGACGCCAAGGCGAAGTATCTGCTGGCCGGCACCAACGCCTGGCAGATCATGCGCGAGCCCGAGAGCATCCCCGGCATCACCGCCGCGCTGACTGGCGTTGCCGTCAATGGCGAGAAGGATGCCGCCATCACCTTCCCTGAGGACTTCCGCGTGGAGTCCCTGCGTGGCAAGACCATCAACTACCACTTCACCGTCAAGGAAGTCCACGGCTTCACGCCTCCCGTCTTCGATGACGAGTTCTTCAAGAATTTCGGTGTGAAGGACATGGATGGTGTCAAGGAGCAGATGAAGTCCCGTATGACTCAGCAGGCTGAGATCAACGAGGAGAACAACGTCTACGAGCAGGTCACCAAGGCATACACCGAGCTGCTCACCTTCGAGCTGCCTCCCAAGGCTCTGGCTGCCGCCATCAAGGAAGCCATGGACATTGAGAAGCGCCGTATGGACGGCCGTGGCATCACTGGCGACGAGCTGACCAAGGAGACCGAAGAGGCCCAGAAGCGCATCAACGAGGATGTGCCCAAGACCATGCGTCTCATGCGCGCTTTCGACATGATCGCCGAGGCAGAGAAGATCCAGGTGGAGAACAACGACCTCTATGGCTACTGCGTCACCCAGTCCCAGCAGATGGGCATGGACTTCGAGCAGTTCGTCAAGCAGATCCGCAGTGACCGCGGTGCCTGGGACAACATGATTGCCACCATCGTTCGCCAGAAGGTCATCAGCCTGATGGTGAAGGAAGCCGACGTCACCGTCCTCGACGCATAATTGCAGTCGAAGCTGACCCCGGGATCTCCATTTTTATGGGGATTCCGTGGTTATTTTGCGTTTTTGTGTCCCATTGTGTGCTAGATTAGGCCGTTTCTATCCGTAATGATAGTGTAGGCCGAGTGGCATACATCGGGCTTTTGCGCAGTGCATTCATCGCCGTTTCTGGGTGTGGGAAGTCCGCGAAAGGAAACGGCATCTTTCTTACGCGCGCACCCGCTCGTACGCGAGAGTGGTGTCGGGTTGTTTGAAAAGAAAAGAATCGAGTTAGAAAAAGGAGTTGAAGAATGAGCTACTATGTTCCCTACGTGGTTGAGCAGACTGGCAATGGCGAGCGCACCTACGATATCTATTCACGCTTGCTGAAGGACCGCATTGTGTTTTTGGGCAGCGAGGTTGACGACGTGGTTGCCAACAGCATTATCGCCCAGTTGCTTTTCCTGCAGAGTGAAGATCCCAAGAAGGACATCCATTTCTACATCAACAGCCCTGGTGGCGTGGTTTCCGCGGGTTTGGCGATTTACGACACCATGCAGATGATTTCCTGCGATGTCCGCACCTACTGCATTGGCCAGGCGGCATCCATGGGCGCGGTGTTGCTGGCGGCGGGTGCCGCGGGCAAGCGTTTTGCGTTGCCTCATTCCCGCATCATGATTCACCAGCCCTCCGGCGGTTGCCAGGGCACGGCGGCGGATATCGACATCCAGGCGCAGGAGATTCTGAAGACCCGCACCGTGCTCTACGATATCCTGGCCAAGCACATCGGCAAGAGCGCCGAACAGATTGCCAAGGACTCCCAGCGTGACTTCTTCTTGTCTGCGCAGGAAGCCGCGGAATACCACGTGGTTGACACCGTCATCGGTGCCGACGCAACCCCTACGAAGAAGTAACGCATCATGCCTCGCACTACAAAGAAAACTACTGACGGGAATACGAAGGAGCCCACGGGAGTCTGCATGCTCTGTGGGGGGACTTTCCCCCAGAGCCTGTTTGGCATCACAGCTGGCTTCAAGAATTCGAAGCTACCGAAAGTCTGCCTGAGTTGTACTCACGCATTTTTGGATGCCGCCGCACTTGGAAAACAACCCGAGGTCGTCGAGCATTTCCTGGATATCGCCGAATGCCTGGACGACGAATTTGGTGACAGTCTCACTCCGGATGTTGTGCAGGATTTGCTGAAAGGCGGTGCCAAGAAGTCGGCACCCGCGAGCGTTTCTGTTACGAATCCTCAGCTGACTTTGGGGCTTGAAGGCGAGCCTACCGGAACGGAGGGGTTGCTGACTCGTGAGACCCTGGGTACTCCCCGGGAAATCTTCGATTTTCTAGGGCAGTATTGCTATGGTCAGGAGGAGGCGCGGAAGACTCTGGCAGTGGCGGTTCACAACCACTACAAGCGCATTCTCCAGGAGCGGGAAGGCGGTGAGAGTGCTTCTGCCAATGGCGTGGAACTCACCAAGAGCAACGTGCTGATGATTGGTCCCTCGGGTAGCGGAAAGACTTTGCTGGCCCAGGCGCTGGCCCGTCGTCTGAAGGTGCCTTTCGCCATCTCCGATGCGACCACCTTGACGGAGGCGGGCTACGTGGGCGAGGATGTGGAGAATATCCTCCTGCGTCTCGTGCAGGCCGCGGACTACGATTTGAAGAAAGCCGAAATCGGCATCGTCTATGTGGATGAAATCGACAAGATTGCCCGGAAGACCCAGAATGTCTCCATTACCCGTGATGTCTCTGGCGAGGGTGTCCAGCAGGCGTTGCTGAAGATTTTGGAGAACACGATAGCGAACATTCCTCCCAAAGGCGGCCGCAAGCATCCCGACCAGGAATACCTGCATTTGAACACGAAGAACATCCTCTTCATCTGCGGCGGTGCATTCGTAGGCTTGGACAAGATTGTGGCGCGTCGTGGTGGTTCTCGCCAATTGGGTTTCGGTGCCGAGGAGGCAAATGCCGCCAACCACGACGCGCTGGACATCACGGAGAATCCGCTGGATCACGTGGAGCCCGAGGATCTGGTGCAATTCGGGTTGATTCCCGAATTCGTGGGCCGTCTGCCCATCATCACCGCCCTCAAGGAACTGACCAAAGAGGACCTGGTGCACATTCTCACGGAACCCAAGAATGCCCTGACGCGGCAATTCCAGGAACTCATGAGAATCTCCGGCGTGGACTTGGAATTCACCGCCGATGCGTTGGAAGCCGTGGCGGAACGGACCACCACTCTCCACACAGGCGCACGCGGCCTACGGGCCATCATCGAAAAGCGCATGCGGGACGTGATGTTCGATATCCCCACCCTGGAGAAGGGGCAGACCGCAAAATGCGTGATAGACGGCGCGGTGATTCGTGGCGAAAAGGCCGCTGTCATCGACATCCAGAAAAACTAACCCGCTATCCATGACAGGACACGACGCAAAACTGAATTTCCGTGCCGTAGTGGCGGTGGCGTTGCTTTTTGGCGCATTTGCGCTGGAGGCGGCCACGGTTTCTACGGCGCCGGCGAAGCCCCGTCGTGTTCTGCCTGCGGTGCCCAAGACCACCACCGTGGCCCCTACGTCAGGAAAGCCCGCCGCAAAGCCTGCGGCGAAGCCCGTAGTGAAGCCCGCCACTCCGCTGGTTTTTCCAGAGATTAGCCTGAAGAATGGCCGGAAGTATTACGATTTGAAGAAGATTGCGGTGGCGTATGGTTTCCGGACTCTGGAGGGCTACGAGGACAAGAATCGCACCCTGACTCTGCTGACGCCCCACAACGAGAGGATTGTCTTCACGGTCACCAAGCAGATTTTCCAGATTAGCGGCACTGTCGCCACCTTGAGTTATCCCGTTTCCTTCGAGCAGGAGAAATACCTGCTGGAAAAGACCGACTACTCCGAGTTCCTGGAACCGCTGCTTCGGACCGCGCTGTTGCCTCGTCGTGAAATCAAGCATATTGTCCTGGATGCAGGACACGGTGGCAAGGACCAGGGCGCATCCAGCGGAAAGACCCTGGAAAAGAATCTCAATTTGCTCATGGCCCAGAAGGTGGCTTCCATCTTGCGCAAACGCGGCTACGTGGTCTCCATGACCCGAAACAACGATACCGCCCTGACTCTGGACCAGCGCTGCCAGACTGCCACCACGAAGAAGGCCGACCTCTTCCTTTCCATCCACTGCAATTCCGCAAAGGATACTTCTATCCACGGCATTGAGGTCTTCCTGGCTAATCCCCCCGGCGTGCCTTCCTTCGGCACCACGAATATCGGCAAGACGGGCGCCGCGACGCCATACCAGAAGACCAGCGCTCTGTGGGCCTATTTCACCCAGCGGGCGCTGCTCAAGGCATCGGGCGCGGAGGACCGCGGTATCAAGCGCAAGCAGTTCAAGGTAATCATTGACTCACCGGCTCCCGCACTGCTGGTGGAGTTGGGGTTCCTCTCCAACAAGGCCGAATGCGCGAATCTCCTGAAGCCCGATTATCAGGACAAGCTGGCAGTGGCGCTCTGCGATGCCATCGACAAGCTCAAGCGCTCCCTCAAACCCCGCCAGTAGCGAAACAATTTCTTTGTCAATCATACATCAAATCCAACCCCTTCATTCCAAGGAGAAAAGATCATGACCGAAGCTGAAATCCTGAAATACATGTCCGAGACGGGCGCATTGCTCAACGGGCATTTCCTCCTGCGCAGCGGTCTCCATAGCGACCAGTACTTCCAGGCCGCACTGCTTCTGCAGTATGCCGAAATCGCCAGCAAGCTCTGTGCGGAAATGGCGAAGCCCTGGGCCGGCGAGAATATCGACGTGGTGCTCTCCCCCGCAATCGGCGGCATCGTGGTGGGGCAGGAAGTGGGAAAGGCGCTCCAGACCCGCGCTATCTTCGCCGAAAAGGACGACCAGTCCAATCTGGTGCTCCGACGCGGTTTCACCCTGAAACCCGGTGAGCGCGTGCTGGTGGCGGAGGACGTGGTCACCAAGGGCGGTCGCGTTCAGCAGACCATCGACCTGGCTCGCTCCTACGGCGCAATTCCCGTGGGCGTGACGGTGATGGTGGACCGCAGCAAGGGCGATGTGGATTTCGGTATCCCCTTCCACAGCCTCATCAAACTCAATCTGAAGACCTACGATCCCGCAGAATGCCCCATCTGCGCACAGGGTAAACCACTGGAACACCCCGGCTCGAAATAATGCTTAATGCTTAATGCTTAATGCTTAATGTTGGAGGGGGAGGTGTCCCCCTTGCCCCCTCTTTTTCAATGCTTAATGCTTAATGCTTAATGCTTAATGCTTAATGCTTAATGTTGGAGGGGGAGGGGAGGTTTCCCCCTTGCCCCCTCTTTTCCTTCTTTTCCCCTATTAGCCTTTTTTGATTAACGATGCTTCTCGACTGGATTACCAAGAAATTCGCCCTGAACCGCAATAAGCGCGTGGTCAACAAACTCTGGCCTCTTGTCCACAAAGTCAACGAGTTGGCGGAGGAATACCGCTCTCTTACGGACGAGCAGCTCAAGGCCAAGACCCCCGAGTTCCAGGAACGCCTCAAGAATGGCGAGACCACAGACGATATCCTCTGCGAGGCATTCGCCGTGGTAAAGGACGCCTGCCGTCGTCTGAAGGAGTCCACGAAGGAAGAAGAGCATTTCGTGGAGGTCACGGGCCATCGTCTGGAATGGGACATGGT
This sequence comes from Lentisphaeria bacterium UBA1724, assembly GCA_002315885.1. Taxonomy (GTDB): domain Bacteria; phylum Verrucomicrobiota; class Lentisphaeria; order Oligosphaerales; family Oligosphaeraceae; genus UBA1724. The sequence goes on along the minus strand of DCIO01000126.1, from coordinate 26,986 downwards.
GCCCTTTGACGTGCAGATTATGGGTGGTATCGTCCTGCATCGTCACAGCATCGCGGAAATGGCGACTGGTGAGGGTAAGACGCTGGTTGCGACCATGCCCTTGTATCTGAACGCCCTGACGGGCCGCAACGTGCAGTTGGTCACCGTCAACGACTACCTGGCCAAGCGTGACTCCGATTGGATGGGCCATGTCTACAAGTGGCTGGGGCTCACCGTGGGCTGCATTCAGAACAGCCAGTCTCCCGAAGTCCGCAGAGAACAATACAACTGCGACATCACCTACGGAACCAACTCCGAGTTCGGTTTTGACTATCTGCGTGACATGGGCATGTGCCATTCCAGCAAGGACCTGGTCCAGCGGGATTATTTCTATGCCATCGTGGACGAAATTGACTCGATTCTGATTGACGAGGCCCGTACGCCGTTGATCATCGCGGGTCCCGCCAAGGTCTCCACCCACATGTATGACAAGGTGAAGCCCCTGGTGGAAGCCCTCTTCAGCCGTCAGTATAAGCTGGTGGCGAATCTGCTTCAGGAAGCCAAGGCCCTCCTGGACAATCCCGCAGCCACCGCGGAGGACAAGGACCGCGCATATCATCTGCTGGCCCGTGTTCAGATTGGCATGCCTCGGCACAAGCTCCTGCGCCGTTTCATGGAAGACGGCAATGTGCGTAAGGGCTTGGAGCGTGTGGATGTGGAGTGGCACTCCGATACCAACCGCGGGTTGCTGCAGGAAGTCAAGCAGGAGCTCTATTTCACGGTGGACGAGAAGGGCGGCGAGTCCGAACTTTCCGAGAAGGGCCGTCTGGAATTGATGCCCTCCGATCCCCAGGCATTCGTCATTCCCGATTTGCCCGCGATTTTCAGTGAACTGGAGGGCAATACCACTCTCACCGAAGAGGAGAAGCTGGAGAAGCGCAAGGCGGTGCAGGTGGAATACGACCGCAAGTCCGAGATGCTGCACAATATCTCCCAGTTGCTGCGGGCATACTGCCTCTTCGAGAAGGATGTGCAGTATGTTGTCCAAGACAACAAGGTGATTATCGTTGACGAGTTCACGGGTCGTCCCCAGCCCGGCCGTCGTTTTTCCGAGGGTCTGCACCAGGCATTGGAGGCCAAGGAGAATGTCCAGATTGAGCGTGAGACTCAGACTCTGGCATCCATCACCATCCAGAATTACTTCCGTATGTATGAGAAGCTGGCGGGTATGACGGGTACGGCAGGCACCGAGGCCACGGAATTCAAGTCAATTTACGATTTGGACGTGGTTGCCATCCCCACCAACCGCCCCTGCGCGCGTATTGACTACGATGACCGTATCTACAAGACTCAGCGCGAGAAATACCGCGCCATCATCGAGGAGATTGTGGAGTGCAACAAGAAGGGCCAGCCTGTGCTGGTGGGTACGATTTCCGTGGAAGTCTCCGAGTTGCTCTCCCGTCTATTGACTCGCGAGCACGTCATTCACAATGTGTTGAATGCGAAGCACAACCAGAGTGAAGCCGAAATCGTGGCTCGTGCGGGTCAGCGTGGTGCAGTGACCATCGCCACTAACATGGCGGGTCGAGGCACGGATATCAAGCTGGGACCTGGCGTCCGGGAATTGGGTGGTCTGCATGTCATCGGTTCCGAGCGCCACGATGCACGACGCATCGATCTGCAGTTGCGGGGTCGTTGCTCCCGTCAGGGCGATCCCGGTTCTTCCCGCTTCTACATTTCTCTGGAAGACAACCTGATGCGTCTCTTCGGCAGTGACCGCGTTGCCTCCATCATGGAGCATCTGGGCATGGAAGAAGGCCAGGAGCTCTCCCATCCTCTGCTGAGCCGTTCCATCGAGAAGGCCCAGAAGCGCGTGGAACAGCAGCACTTCGGCATCCGTAAGCGCACCCTGGAATACGACGATGTGATGAACAAGCAGCGTAAGGCCATCTACGGCCTGCGTCATGACATCCTCACCAACGAGGATTCCCGCGCATTGCTCATGGATTTCATCCGCACTGCAGTGGGCGAGAAGGTGGATGCGGCTTTCGCATCCCGTCCCAAGAACGAGCCCGCGGATACCAGCGATTTGCAGAATTGGCTCAGTAGGACCATCCCCTACGCGTTCCCTGCGGAAATCTTCACCTGCAAGAAGAACCAGGATGACCCCGAGGCCATGATTGCCGACATCATGACGGGCATTGACACCGCATACACCATCAAGGAAAATGCCGATGGTCCCGAGGCCAGTCGCTGGCTGGAGAGATACATCATGCTCAATGCGCTGGATAACCTCTACCAGGCTCACCTCTACGATATGGACGACCTGCGCCAGAGCGTACAGCTGCGTTCCTACGGTCAGCGCGATCCCCTCGTGGAATACAAGCAGGAGGCATACAACCTCTATTCCACACTCCTGGGTAGCATCAAGGATGCCGTCTGCACCAACATCTTCCGCTATCGCATCGTCCGCAGACCCATTGCGGATCAGCAGAATCGCGATGCGGACGAGAACGAGGGTTCTGTGGAGAATCCCGATGGCAATCGCGAACCCGCCCAGAAGAAGCCCGCGCAGCTTCAGACGATGCACCACAGCTTCGGGCAGTTCGAGGGTTCCGCAAGCCGTCCCGCTCAGCCTGCCCAGCCTGTGACGGTTCATCGTCAGCAGCCCAAGGTGGGTCGCAATGATCCCTGCCCATGCGGTTCCGGCAAGAAATACAAGGCCTGCTGCGGCAGATTTGAATAATTCTGGTAGGACTTGGTAGGACCTGGTAGGACTAATAGGACTGATAGGACTGATAGGACTGATAGGACTGATAGGACTGATAGGATTGATAGGATTGATAGGACTGGATTAAACGGGTTTCAGGGAAGGAAAACCATGGTTTCTGGATTTTATCGCATAGCTAGTGGCATTCCGAAGACTCACGTAGGCAATCCCCAGGCGAATGCCAAGGAGATTGCCGTGCTGTATCGCACCGCCTGTGCCCAGAAGGCCGCGGCGTTGGTCACTCCCGAGCTCTCGTTGACGGGTGCGACCTGTGGGGATCTCTTCGACCACCCCGTGTTGCTGGATGCCGCGGAGAGTGCGCTGGATGTCGTCCGTCAGGAGACCGCGGGTCACAAGACCCTCCTGGTGGTGGGACTGCCCATCCGCCTGAGAAGCCGTCTCTTTGATTGCGCGGTGGTTCTCCAGAATGGCCATATCCTGGGTGTGACGGCGAAGACCTACCCCGCCAATCACCGTGCCTCCTACGAGAAGCGCTACTTCCGTTCTGCGCTGGAATTCGATGGGGACAGCGTCACCCTCTGCGGAGAGGAAGTGCCCTTCGGCAACGATCTGCTTTTCCAGGCAGGAAAGGAGTTCGTCTTCGCCCTGGAGATGCTGGATGACCTGCGTGCGGTGACGCCGCCTTCCGCGGATTTGGTGCTGCAGGGCGCTACGGTCCTTCTGGTGCCTGGCGCGGAACCCGAGACCGCCAATGCCTTCTATCAGCGCAACGACATGCTGGCCGCCACCACGAAGCGCCTCTCCTGCATTTGTGCGTTGGCCAATGCGGGCGTCCACGAATCCACTACGGATGGTGTATTTTCTGGGGAGGCCGCCATCTATGAGGACGGCGAGTGTCTGGCAGTGAATCCCCGTTTTGAGCGGGAGGGCGCTTTCATCTATACCGAAGTCAAGCCTGCCTGGCGTGAATACGAGCGGCGGACCTGGAGCGAGTTCAATGACTGCGCGCCAAGCCAGCCCTGTCGGGTGGTGGAGGCCGCGGTGGTGCCCCAGGCGACCACCCTGAAGGTGCGCTCCTTTGATGCACAGCCTTTCGTCAGCGAGGGCTTCTGCTGTGACGAAGTAATGATGCTCCAGGCATCCGCGTTGGCGCATCGCATGGAGGTCACCCACACCAAGAGCCTGGTAGTGGGCCTTTCTGGCGGATTGGATTCCACGCTGGCGCTGTTGGTCTGCGTGGCTGCCTGCGATCTGCTGGGGCTCTCCCACAAGACTATCACCGTAATCACCATGCCTGGCATGGGGACTACCTCCCGTACACACGACAACGCCCGGGATATGGCGAAGGAGCTCAAGACCAACTTCCGGGAAATTCCCATCGGGGATGCCGTCCGGCAGCATTTCAAGGACATCGGCCACGATCCCAAGGTCACGGATGTGACCTACGAGAATTCCCAGGCGCGGGAGCGCACGCAGATTCTGATGGATGTGGCCAACGAGCTCAATGGCATCGTCATAGGCACGGGTGATCTCTCGGAGATTGCGCTGGGGTGGTGCACCTTCAATGGTGACCACATGGCCATGTATTCCGTGAACGCGGATGTGCCCAAGACCCTGATCCGACGCATTGTGGCCAGCTACGCCGACTACGCTTCCAAGAAGCTTGCGGCGGTCCTGCGGGACATCCTGGATACCCCGGTGTCGCCCGAGCTGGTGCCTGGCGGCAACCAGAAGACCGAGTGCATTCTGGGCAGTTACGACCTCCACGATTTCTTCTTGTATCACCTGATACGTCACGGCGAGACCCCCGAGAATCTCCTGGGGCTGGCCCAGGCGTCCTTCGATGCAAAGGAATTCCCCGCTGCGGAAATCAAGCGCGTGCTTCAGCTTTTCCTCAAGCGCTTCTTCACCCAGCAATTCAAGCGGAATTGCTCTCCCGACGGTCCCAAGGTGCTCTCCTTTGCACTCTCTCCCAGAGGCGACTGGAAGGCGCCCTCCGACGCCGATGCTACCCTCTGGAATCTGTAAATTCTTTGAAATAAAATGTCCCAAGAGATCAACCAACTGAATATCGCCGACCACATTCGTGAAATCCTGAAGCTCAGTGGCGAGGACCCCACCCGTGAAGGGCTCGTAAAGACTCCAGAACGCGTCCAGAAGGCCTTCGAGTTCCTTCTGCAGGGATATCATCAGAATCCCGACGATATCGTGGGGGACGCGATTTTCAGCGAGGAATGCAACCACATGGTGGTGGTCAAGGATATTGAGGTATATTCCCTTTGCGAACACCACCTGCTGCCCTTCTACGGCAGGGTGCATATCGGATATATTCCCAAAGGGAAGGTCTATGGGGTCTCAAAACTGGCGCGTATCGTGGATTGCTTCGCCCATCGTCTCCAGCTCCAGGAACGCCTGACGCAGCAGATTGCGTCATACGTGCGGGAGAAGATTGACGCCCAGGGCGTGGGTGTGGTCATGGAATGCCACCACCTCTGCATGATGATGCGGGGTGTCCAGAAGCAGAATTCGCTCATGGTCACCAGCGCAGTATTGGGCTCATTCCGCCAGAAGGAAGCCACCCGCAACGAGTTCATGGAACTCCTGAAACGGTAGACACGCGCAAGCGGTAACGAAATTGCTACGCACAGGACTGGTCGCGTGCCATCGCAGGCCCCTCCAGGGTCAAATACATTTTATTGCGCGACGGCGGGACGCCGTCGGTACACCCTGGCCTCTGCAGGGGCCCAAAGCATTGATTTTAAGAGTAGTATTCTAAAACGAAAATCGTTCCACAACTTGTGGAACAATCGTAATTTTCTAATTGAAGAAAGAGGGGGCAAGGGGGAAACCTCCCCCTCCAACATTAAGCATTAAGCATTGAGCATTGAGCATTAAAAAAGGGCCGCGGGTTTTTCCCGCGGCCCTATTTGGTATTAGGCTCGCTGTGCCTTAATGGCGGCCTGTGCGGCGGCCACTCGTGCGATGGGCACTCGGAAAGGCGAGCAGCTCACGTATGTCAGACCTGCCTTGTAGCAGAATTCCACGGAAGCGGGATCGCCGCCTTGTTCACCGCAGATACCCAGGTGAATATCGGGGCGGACGGAGCGGCCCTTCTGTGCGGCCAGTTCGATGAGCTGTCCGACGCCTTCCACATCGATGGTCTGGAAGGGGTCCGCGTCGATGATGTGCTTACCGAGGTAGTCGCCCATGAACGCGCCGATATCATCCCGGGAGAATCCGAAGGTCATCTGAGAGAGGTCGTTGGTACCGAAGGAGAAGAACTCTGCGACGCCTGCCAGCTTGTCGGCATTGAGGGCGGCGCGGGGGATCTCGATCATGGTGCCCAGGTGGTAGGGGAATTCCTTGAAATCGAAGCGGCGCTTGATTTCCGCGTGGACATCCTTGACGATCTTCTCCACATAGCGCAGTTCCCGCACATCGGAGGTGATGGGGACCATGATTTCGGGAATCACCTGGCGGTTCTCTTCCACGGTCAGCTCAGCGGCGGCCTGGAAGATGGCGCGGACCTGGAACTGAGTGATTTCGGGATAGGTGACGGAGAGGCGGACACCGCGGTGACCCATCATGGGGTTGGACTCCGCCAGGGCGTCAATGCGCTTCACGATCTCTTCCTCAGCCACATTCAGGGACTTGGAGAGCTCCGCACGACCAGTCTTGGAGTGGGGCACGAATTCGTGCAGAGGGGGATCCAGCAGACGAACGGTGACAGGGTAGTCGCCCATGACCTTCATGGTCTGCTTGATGTCGTTCTTCATGGCGGGGAAGAGCTCCTTCAGGACGGAGATGCGGTCCTTGGAATCCACGCAGAGGATCATCTTGCGCAACAGGAACAGGGGCTCCGCGCTGCCAGTGCCGTAGAACATGTGCTCGGTACGGAAGAGGCCGATGCCCTCGGCGCCGAACTCGCGGGCCTTCTGGGCATCTGCGGGGTTGTCCGCATTGGCGCGGACGCCCATGGTGCGGTGCTTGTCCACCAGAGTCATGAAGCGCAGGAACTTGGAGTAATCCGCGCCTGCGGTGGGAGGAACCAGGGGCAGCTCGCCTTCGTAGGCAAAGCCCTTGGAGCCGTTGATGGTGATCATGTCGCCTTCGTGGAGAATCTTGTCGCCCACCTTGACAGTCTTGTTGACTTCGTCGACGATCATGTCGCTGGCGCCCACGATGCAGGACTTGCCCCATCCGCGTGCCACCAGAGCCGCGTGGCTGGTCATACCGCCGCGTGCGGTGAGGATACCGTCAGCGCTGCGCATGCCTTCCACGTCCTCGGGGTTGGTCTCTTCGCGGACCAGGATGACCTTCTTGCCCATCTTGTCGGCTTCCACGGCGTCTGCGCTGGAGAAGTAGATGCCACCGCAAGCGGCGCCAGGACCGGCGGGCAGACCCTGCACCAGCGCCTTGCTGCGCTGTTCGGCGGCAGGCTCGATGATGGGCAGGAGGAACTCGATGACCTGGTTGGGCTGGACGCGCATCACTGCGGTGGGCTCGTCAATCAGCTTCTCAGCCAGCATATCCAATGCCATGGTGACGGCGGCCTTACCACCGCGCTTGCCAACGCGGCACTGCAGCATGAAGAGCTTGCCCTTCTCCACGGTGAATTCCAGGTCCTGCATATCGTGGTAGTGCTTTTCCAGGGTCTCGCGGATCTGAACCAGTTCCTTGTAGGCCTCAGGCATCACTTCCTGCATGGACTTCATCTTGCGGTTGCGCTCGTTCTTGGTCTCGTTGTTCAAGGGGCTGGGGGTGCGGATACCCGCCACCACGTCTTCGCCCTGGGCATTCACCAGCCACTCACCGAAGAACTTGTTCTCGCCGGTGGCGGGGTTACGGGTGAAGGCGACGCCAGTGGCGCTGGTGTCACCCATGTTGCCAAAGACCATGGTCTGGACGTTGACGGCGGTACCCCAGGTGTCCGGAATGCCCTCGATGCGACGGTAGGAGATGGCCTTGGCGCCATTCCAGCTCTTGAAGACGGCGCCGATGCCGCCCCACAGCTGCTGCATGGGATCATCGGGGAAATCGGTCCCCAGGACTTCCTTGATGCGGCGCTTGAAGGCGTTTGCCAGATCCTTCAGGTCGGTGGCGGTCAGGTCGGTATCGGATTTGTAGCCCTTGATATACTTATACTGTGCCAGCATGTCATCCAGCAGCTTGCGGATGCCTTTGCCGTCGATGGGGTCGATGCCTTCGGCCTTTTCCATGACCACGTCGGCATACATCATGATGAGGCGGCGGTAGGAGTCCCACACGAAGCGCTCATTCTTGGTCTGTGCGATGAGGCCGGGGATGGTGGCGCTGGAGAGACCGATATTCAGGACGGTGTCCATCATGCCAGGCATGGACTGGCGGGCGCCAGAGCGGCAGGAGACCAGCAGGGGGTTCTTCACATCGCCGTATTTACGACCCATCTGCTTTTCCACTTCAGCCAGAGCGGCCTCCACCTGGGATTTCAGTTCCGCGGGGAAATTGCCATTCAGGGCAAAATATTCGTTGCAGCAATCGGTGGTGATGGTGAAACCCGCGGGGACAGGCAGCCCCAGACGGCTCATCTCCGCCAGGTTGGCGCCTTTGCCACCCAGCAGATTCTTCATCTCCGCATTGCCTTCGGCGCCATTCTGGCCAAAGCGATACACATACTTGATGCCTGCGGACTTCTTCTCAGCAGGCGCGGCCTTCTTCGTAGGACTCTTCTTTGCGGTTGCCATTTCTTCTTTCTCTTTTTGCAGTGTTTACGCGCTGAAACAAAAAAAGACACGGACCGCAGCCGCCCATTTGCCTCGACTATAACGCGAGAAGGACGACACGACACCCCGTGTCTTATGCCGGACAAACTACCTCCGGCGAGGCAAAACTACTTCTTCTTCGCGGCGGCTTTCGCTTCGTTGATACGCTCGCGGACGCGCTCCTCGTAACGCTTACGACGGTTGCGCTTCTCAGACTTGGTGTGCTGCTGGCTCATTGCTTTAATTCCTTAAAGTTGTTTGATTTCTGAATGAAATTTTCGGGAGATGATAGGAAAAACGCCTTAATATATTCAGTTGCAAGCGAATTGCAAGTTTGTATGAAACACCAGGTGACCTTTTTCGCCCTAAAGGGCTCACACAGGACAGAAGGGGTTTCCACCTCCCTCATCGACTAATTGAAAAAAGGCCATCGGTGGTGAACCGATGGCCTTTTTTGAGTTACGAATCTAATTCAGGAATTAGAAAGCGTAGGTGCAGCCAGCGCCGTAACGGACGTTGAAGGAGTTGGCGTGGTCGCGATCCTGCCAGGCCTGACGGACCTCGTTATCCAGTGCCCAACCGCAATCGACGTAGGCGCGGACGGAGAAATTCTTGGTGATGGCGTAGTCGGCCTCGAGGGTGCTCTCCAGGGAGCTGAAGCAGTCGCGGTTGCCGCAGTACTTCTTGTAGCCCTTGCCATAATCATTGTAGTCAAGACCTGCGTCTCTGACCTTGCTCTTGCACATGTAGAACACCTTGTTGGAGAGGAAGGCGGAGAACTTCTCGGTGAAGTTGTAACCGTAGGTCACATCAATCCAGCTGTAGTTGCTGCTTTCGTTGTCAAAGCGGTTGGTGCGATAGCGCCAGGTGAAGCTGGTGGACAGCCATGCGTCGCCTTCCTTGTCCAGAAGGTTGTTCAGCTTGACGGTGGTGTCGACCTGCTCGTCAGAGCGGAACTTGGCGCGGGGATACTGGAAGTACTTGTATGCCACGTCGAAGGTCAGGGGGGAGAAGGGCAGCAGGTCTTCGAAGGTGTAGGCGTAGCCGATCACGTAGTCGATTTCCTCGGGGCGGTTACGGCGATCGTTCTTGAAATTACCATCATCATAGTCGGTACCATTGTTGTAGCCGTTCAGGTCGATAGCGGTCCACAGGTCGATGTACAGACCGCAATCCCATGCGGCGAAGGCATCCAGGAAGAGCATGCCATCGGGGTTCACGACTTCGCCATCGCACATATACTTAGACTTGACGTCCAGGCTCAGGGCGACGGAGGGGATCAGGGCGCATTTCTCGGACTCGGGCTCGACTTCGGGAGCGGTCTCGGGAGCGGCGACTTCCTGGGCGAAGATGCTCATAGAAGCGACCATGGCAAACATCATCAGCAGTGCGGTCAATTTCTTCATCTTGATTTTCCTTTTTTGAGTTTTGGTTTCTAAGGATGAAAGCAAAATCCCGTAATCCTGCGGGCAGAGGGCCTGAATCACGCCTTTCCGATCACAAAATCGTAGGTGCCAGAACACGGAACATTCGCTAATTTATAGTGTCATAGCCATTTCGCAAATGAAAATATGCAAAATTCTTGGAAAATCATAAGCCTGGGGGGCTTTCGCCCTTTTTTTCGCCCCTTTTCTTTCGCCCTAAAGGGCTCACACAGGACAGAAGGGCCTTTTAGCTAACCCGGCTTCTGGATTTTTCCCCCGGGCTTCCGGATTTTTTCGGGGGCTAGGGGAGGTGGAAGATCCTTCTGTCCTGTGTGAGCCCTTTAGGGCGAAGGAATAGGGCGAAAGAAAACGCGACAAAGGTCCTTTCTAGTATTATATTAAGGGCGTTTTACATCATCACAGACGTCATTGGAGCGGGTCTGTCGACCCGCTTTCTTTTTACCCGCAACATACGGAGGTACACATTATGAGCAAACAGATGGATGAGCAGAAAGAGCGCATTCAGTTGATTGACTATTTGGCCAAGGCCCGTGGCATTTCCCGGACGGAATTGGCCGCAATGCTGGGAGATACCATCCGTGCTGCTGCCCGCAAGGCCGTGCGCAATTTCCAGAATGTGGATGTTCAGATTGACGACAAGATGAACATCTCCTGCTTTGCGAAATTGACTGTCGTGGAGAAGGTGGTGGATGCCTCTTTGGAGATTGACCTGAAGACCGCTCTCACCAAAGTCCCTGGTGCCCAGATTGGTCAGGAGATTGACTGGAAGGTGGAGACACAGGATTTTGGTCGTATCGCCTCCACGGCGGCTCGTCAGGTCTTCACCATGGGTTTGCAGGACGCCGAGAAGCGCCATGTGGTTTCCCAGTTCACGGGGCAGGAAGGGCAGTTGCTTTCCGGCAGCGTCGCCCGTCGCGACAAGAATGGTGTCTGGATTGACTTCGGCACCGCGGAGGGCCTCATGCCTCCCAAGGCGTGCATTCCTGGAGAGCTGTATGAGGCTGGCGACCACATCACGGTCCTGTTGAAGACCCTCAATCCCGACAAGCCCGGCGCCAGCATCTTCGTCACCCGTTCCAGCCCCGAGTTCGTGCGTCGTCTTTTCGAGCGTGAGGTCAGCGAGATTTCCGATGGCACCGTGGAGATCAAGGGCATTGCCCGTGAGCCTGGCTATCGTTCCAAGATTGCGGTATACAGTGCTCAGCCCAAGGTGGACCCCGTGGGTGCCTGCGTTGGCATGCGTGGTGCCCGTGTCCGCATGATCGTCAGCGAATTGGGTGGCGAGAAGGTTGACATCATCAACTGGGATCCCGACATCAAGGTCTTTGCGGAGAATGCCCTGAAGCCCGCGAAATTGGCGAAGGTCTATGTGGAGGAGATTGACGGCGAGAAGATTCTCCAGGTGCGTGTCACTGAGGATCAGCTTTCTCTCTCCATTGGCAAGAAGGGCCAGAATGCCCGTCTGGCCGCCAAACTCCTGGGCTGGAAGATCAACATCGAGAAGATTGCCGCCACCGAGGTCCCCCAGGAGACCTCCATGGAGCAGATGATTGCCCAGACCGCCGAGATGTTCGCCCAGACCTGTGGCGTTGACGTGTCCATCGGTCGCATCCTGGTCACCAACGGCTATCACTCCATCGACGGCCTGCGTGAAGCCAGCCAGGAAGAACTGGCGGGCATCGAGGGCATTGGCGCTGACAACGCAGCGATTATCGTCGCCGCAGTGGCAAAGTAGCTGCTGCCTATATAAACGGCCGTCCCGCGAGGCGTCGGACTTGCGGGATACGGTCGAAAAAGAAATGAGCCGCCCGACAGAAAGAATAAGCAGTTGAAAAAATTTAGGAGTTAAGGATATAATGGCGACGAAAGTGCGTGTCAATCAATTAGCCCGAGAATTGGGCATGGAGAGCAAGGAACTGGTTGAGTTCCTGCAGAAGGAAGGCTTTGCCTCTGTGAAGAGCCACTCCAGCACCCTGGAGGAAGAGGAGGCCGACCTGATCCGCAAGCAGATTTTGAATTCCCGCAAGGAAGCCCAGGAGGCCAAGAAGGCCCCCGTGGCTCCTGCGCCTGCTCCCGTGGCGCCCGTGGCTCCCGCGCCTGTTGCGGCGGAAGAGAAATCCGAGGAAGAGGAGCAGGAGGGCGACGAGATTCGCCTGAAGAGTCCCATCACCGTCCGTGATTTGGCGAATGCGTTGAAGAAGAAGCCCAACGAACTGATTGTTCAGTTGATGGGTTTGAACATTTTTGCCTCCATCAACCAGGTTCTGGAAGTGGAGATCGTGGAGAAGATCTGCGAGAAGAACGGCAAGAAATTTGTGCAGGAGCGCCGTGAGAAGGGCAACCATCCCGTCTTTGAGCGCAAGGCGTCCGCCATTGCGGCTGCGGCCCAGGATGGTCGTCCCCGCAAGAAGGTGGGTCGTCCTCCCGTGGTGGTCTTCATGGGTCACGTCGACCACGGCAAGACCACGTTGCAGGACTACATCCGCAAGACCCGCGTTGCTGCGGGCGAAGCGGGTGGCATCACCCAGGCCATCGGTGCCTCTGTGGCGCAGTATGGCGACCAGACCATCACCTTCCTGGATACTCCCGGACACGCGGCATTCACCGCCATGCGTGCACGTGGCGCCAATGCCACTGACATCGCGGTGCTGGTGGTCGCGGGTACCGAGGGCATCATGCCTCAGACCATCGAGGCCATCCACCACGCCCAGGCGGCGAAGGTGCCAATCGTTGTGGCCGTGACCAAGTGCGATTTGCCGGGCTTCGACATGGACCGCGCGTATCGCCAGCTTCAGGAAAATGGCGTCCAGCCCGAAGACTGGGGTGGCACCGCGGCTGTGATTCCCTGCAGTGGTATCACAGGCGATGGCATTGACGACTTGCTGGAGCGTATCCTCCTGGAAGCCGAGATGCTGGAATTGAATGCGGATCCCGATGCGCCCTTCGAAGGACTGGTCATCGAGGCTCAGATGGAGACGGGCATGGGTCCCACCGCAAACATCCTGGTTCGCAATGGCATTTTGCGTCAGGGCGATTGGTTCTCCTGCGGTTCTACTTACGGAAAGGCCCGCGCGTTGCTGGACACCCACGGCAAGCGCCTTGCGAAGGCCACCGCCTCCCAGCCCGTGAAAATCATGGGTTACAACGGCGTTCCCGAAGCCGGTGACAAGGTCGTCTGGCAGCCCGATGAAAAATCCGCGAAAGCCGCGGCGGATGAGGAGTTGCAGATCAAGCGTTTGGAGAGCAGCTCTGCCCGCAAGGCTTTGACTCTGGAGGACTTCACCAAGCAGTTGGCTGCGGCGAAAGAGAATGCGGGTGTCATCGAGATGAACCTGGTTCTCAAGACGGACGTGCGTGGTTCTTTGGAAGCCATTACCGAGGCCATCAACGGCATCAAGTCTTCCAAGATTACCGTGAAGATCATCCACTCTGGCGTTGGTGAAATTTCCGACTCCGATGTGATTTTGGCGGCCGCCAGCAAGGCGATTATCGTGGGCTTCCACGTCCGTGCCACTCCTGGTGTGAACAACCTGGCTAAGCAGAAGGGCGTGGAAATCCGCCTGTATGCCATCATCTACGATTTGCTGGACGAGTTGGAAGACGTGATGCGCGGCCGGTTGACTCCCGAGACCAAGGAGAATCTGGTGGGCGAGGCCGACATCATCCAGGTCTTCAACATCTCCAAGGCGGGAAAGATCTGCGGTTGCCGCGTCACCGATGGTTCCATCAAGACGAATCTCAAGGCCGTGGTTACCCGCGGCAAGGACATCATCTACTCTGGCCTGGTTGCCGGTTTGAAGCACTTCAAGGATGATGTGAAGGAGATGAAGGCTGGTAACGAGTGCGGTATCCGCCTGGATAACTTCGAGGACTTCGAGGTTGGCGACCATATCAAGGTCTTTGCCATTGAGAAGATTCTGCCGCAGCTTTAATCATAACGCTTTTAGGTAAAGGATACAATGGCTGCTGAAGACCGCATTGCCAGACTGAATACCCAGCTCCTGCGGGAGTTGGGACTGCTGGGGGAATCTCTGATCCGTCCCGACATCCCTGATGCGCTCGTCACCTTCACTGGTGTGGAGTTGGCGAGCAACCTCCGTACCGCGAATGTGTATGTCTCTGTCTATGGCAGCTCCGATGCGAAGAAGCGTGCCATGGATTTGGTGCAACGCAAGCGCCCGCTGTTGCAGGACGGCATCGCCCGGAAGGTCACCATGAAATACACGCCCGTGCTCTATTTCCGGTTGGACGAGACTGCCGAGAAGGCCCAGCGTGTCATGGCGATTCTCCAGGATTTGGATTTGCCGGACGACCAGCCTCCTACGCCACCCGTTGTTGACGAGGAGAATTAATCCCGATATGGAAGAGACCCCCGTCACAACCTGGAAAGCCATGGGGAAGATCCGCGATGGCAATGGCCTCCATCTGAAGGTCGCCAGCGAGATTTCCCGTGCTTGTGCCAAAATGAATTGCAAAGTGAAGGTCGCCAAGGATGACACTCACGCCGCGGATGCCAAGAGCCCCCTGGCGTTGCTGACGTTGGGCGCTCCCGCCGACCGCATTCTGACCTTCACTGCCGATGGCCCCGATGCCTCGAGAATTGCCGAGGCACTGGAGCCCTATATTCTCTTTATCCCGTAAATTCTCCTTCCCCGCTGACTAGAAAATGAAGCTCGCGGAACTCTCGGCCATCCTGGAAAAACTGGATATGCATCCCAGCAAGACACTGGGACAGAATTTCCTGGTGGACGACAACTGCCTGAGTGCTCTAGTGAAGGCCGCGGCGCCCCAGGCGGGAGAGAACATCCTGGAGATTGGTCCTGGAACGGGTGTGCTTACCCAGCGCCTCTTGGAGGCCGGGTGCAAAGTCACCGCAGTGGAGTTCGATTCTCGTCTGGCGGGCTATCTCAGGGGAAAATACGCGGGGAATCCCAACCTCCGTTTGATTGAGGCGGATGCCTGCAAGGTGAACTACGGAGAACTATTCCCTGTAGGGACGACCTTCCGTTGCGTGGCAAATCTGCCTTATTCCTGTGCGTCCGTGCTTTTGGCGACCCTGACGGATTCCCCCAATCCGCCCACGTCTTTCCATGTGCTGCTCCAGAAGGAGATGGCGGAGCGCTTGGCGGCCCAGGCGGGCACTGCGGCATACGGCGTCCTGACGGTCCGGTTGGCATTCCGCTATGCCGCGAAGATTGTCCGGATTGTCCCCCATGGGGTTTTCTATCCGCCACCCGAGGTGGACTCCGCATTCCTGGCGCTGGAGGCCCGTGAAGAACCCCTGGGGGACGAGGCGCTGGTCAAGACGGCGGGAAAACTGGCGGCGGCGGCGTTCTCCCAGCGTCGCAAGCAGGCACGGCGGCTTTTGGAAGGCGTCGCGCCTGGCGTGGATTTTGTGAAGGCCCTGGGGGATTTGGGGCTTCCGGCGACCGCCCGTGCAGAAATCATCACTCCACAACAGTTCATTCAACTAGCGAGGATTGCAAATGAACTTCGGAATCATATTTGACGCATACAAGAACAGCGATACCGTCGGACAGCTCATTGTCGATGCGTTGCTGTTGTTCAGCCTCTTCGTCTGGTATATCATCGTCATGAAATGCGCCCAGTGCTGGAATGTGCGCAAGGCCTGCAAGAGCCTCATGCTGAAGATGAGCAATATGGGCTCCATGCAGCATCGGATTCTCGGGGAGCTGGTGCGGGACAAGGAGGTCTTCCAGGGGCCTCTGGCGGAAATTGGCCGTGCGGCATACGAGGCGCTGCGTGAAGTCCTCCGTCCTGCGGAATTGGAGGCCTTCTCTTTCCGGGAGAAGGGCACCCTTCCCCGGGCATTGACCAAAGAGGAGATTGAGAAGATTGAGGTGGCCATGGATAATGCCATCAGCCATCAGCAGCGTGAATTGATTGAAAATTTGACCGTCATGGATAGCATCATCACCGTGGCGCCGTTGCTGGGACTTTTCGGAACCGTCTGGGGTGTCATGGGCACCTTCATCGGCATTGTCAACAACGGCGGTCGTCCTGACATCCAGGCAATCGCACCTGGTATCTCCGGCGCGTTGCTGACGACCGTGGGCGGACTCTTTGTGGCAATTCCCGCCATTGTCGTGAACAATTCTGTGCAGTCTGCCATCATGTCCACGGATAAGGACATGGAGGATTTCGAGAGCATTATCCTCGCGTCTCTGCAGTTGGTCAAAACGACTCCCAAGAGCACGGAGAATCCCCCTGCGCCCGTTGCACAGCCCCCCGCATACCAGGCACCCGCGCCCGTGGTTGCTCCCCAGCCCGTTGTCCAGCCGCCCGTGTATCAGGCTCCTGCCGTTGCGCAACCGCCCGTATATCAGGCACCCGCGCCCCAGAGCACCATCCAGCGGCCCTTCTATCCCGCAAATGGCGTAGCTCCGGCATCTCAACCGACTACCTATCAGGCTCCTGCACCGCAATCCCAGAGCGGTTACACGCAAATGCCCTCCCAACAGCGTCCTGATGCCGCATATCCGCAGGGCGCAACGGGCTACCAGGCGCCTGCTCAGGAGACGGTCTTCTCCGTCACCAGGAATCCGAACCAGAATCTCTAGCGCAACGACGGGAGGACGCGTCAGATGCGTAGAAAGAAGAATAGACATGCAATCAATTTCAAGTCTCCCGGGGTCAATATGACCTCGATGATGGACTTGACTTTCGTGTTGCTGATTCTCTTCGTCATCACTGTGCCGATTTTGGATTACACCACGGATGTCACGCCACCGAAGCTGACCACCAGCAAGCAGATTCCCGAGGAAGACCACGAGGCGATTAAGATTTCCATGGACAAGGACGGGAATTGCTCGATAGACGGGATACCGTGTCCGGTGAGGGATCTTGAGAAGCGGTTGCGTGCGGAAGTCCAGAGCGGCAAGACCCGTGTGCGGATCCGTGCCAGTGGCGAGCGTCCCTACGAGGAAGTGGTGGCGTTGATTCGTCCCGCCTCTCATTGTGGATTGGAAGTCCAATTGGAGACCCAGGGCGAATGACGCTCCCAGCAGACAGTTCCAGACCACGTATCCAGGCTATTGGCGGGACGAGGTGGAATAGCGTATTCCCTCTTGCGGCCGCAATTTTATCGGGGGTATTTCTGGCGATGGCATTTCCGCCTTTGGGGTGGTGGCCTATGGCATTTGTGGCGCTGATGCCCATGCTGTTGGCTCCTGCGCCGAAGGGAAATGGCATGCGATTGCTTTGCGGTTTCGCCTTCGGATATGCCCATTTCCTGATTGCGCTGTGGTGGCTGAATTCCGTGGGCTTTGGCGCGGGGGCGGTGCTTGCGCTGATTTGTGCCTGTTTCCTGGCAATCTGGTATTGGCTGCTCTGCGTTATGTTCTGGCAGGCGAAACCACGGGAGATTCTCAGCGACAACCCCAGCGCGGAACTCCTCCAATGCGCCCGGCGCTACGGGGCGGGGCTGTGGGCCTTCCAGGAACGCCGCGAATTCTATCTGGCTATCCTGTGCGCCAGTGCCCTCTGGGTTGCGCTGGAGTGGCTCCGCAGTTGGATTTTCACGGGATTCCCCTGGGACCTGGTGGGGATATCTCAGGCATTCGCACCCACGCGTCTCCTGGCGACGCTGGCAGGGCCATACGGCATCTCCTTTGTGGCGATACTGACCAATTTCCTGCTGGCGGGTTTTATTGCACGGAAGCGCGACTGGTCTTGTGTGTTTGTATTGGTCGGGATACTGGTCTTTGTCTGCGGGTGGTGCATCTGGGAAAGTCACCGGACGCCCGAGTTGGAGCAATCCCAGCCGTTGCGGATTGCGGCCATTCAGGGAAATGTTCCCGAATGCCGTGAGTGGGGTGGTACGGAACTGGCCTATGCCTGGGGTAGTTACTGCAATCAGACACAGGCCGCGGTGAAGGCGGAGCCCGAAGTGGATATGATTCTTTGGCCAGAGGGCGCCTTGCCTTGCACGCTGACCACACCCGAGTATTCCGATGGTCTCCGACGACTCCTCAAGGAAATCAAGAAGCCGATTCTCCTGGGTTCACTGGACGAACGGCGGTCATTCCCACAACGGGAACCGCAGATCTTCAATTCCGCCTTCCTGCTGGACCAGAATTCCCAGGTCCTTTTGGCGCCTGGCGCTCAAAGAACCGACCATTATGACAAAATCCACCTGGTACCCTTTGGGGAATACGTCCCCTATTCGAAGCAATTCCCTTGGTTGGTGGAAATGCTGGGGATGGGCATGGATCTGACCCCTGGCAAAGAATACCATATCTTCCAGTTGCCACGAAAGGAGGCCCCTGCGGTTGCTTGCGGCGTCAATATCTGCTTCGAGGATGTCTTTCCTGCAATCTCCCGCAGATTCACGCTGGCGGGGGCGCAGATGCTCATGACAATCACAAACGACTGCTGGTATGGAACTACCGCCGGCGCGCGCCAGCATCTCTCCCACGCGGTTTTCCGGGCCGTGGAGAATCGTAGGCCACTTCTGCGCTCGGGGAACAACTCGGATACCTGTCTGATTTCACACACGGGACAGGTGCTGGACCCCATTGTGGCTCCCGACGGAAACCCCTTCACCGCGGGATGGAAAGTCTATGATATTACACCCTTCAAAAAATATGCCCCGCTGACGATATACGCACAAACGGGAAATCTATTCGCGTGGCTCTGCGTAATGGCTGCCGTCATATTCTACGGCAATCTCGCCTGCCAGGAATTCCAGCGCAAAAAATACCTGCGCGAAGAACACAAAAATAATGCTTAATGCTTAATGCTTAATGCTTAATGAAGGATGGGGGAGGTATCCCCCATACCCCCTCTTCTTCAATTCAATTCCTGACCGTAATGCATTACGGTCGGTCTTGACGGGCACCGCCCTGCATTACGGTCGGTCTGGCACCGGTCGTTTTTCCCGATGGTATTGCAGGGCGATGCCCGCCAAGAAAAACAAAAGCCCCCGCCCATTGACGGGCGGCGCCCTTCTTCGACGGCGGGGACGCCGTCGGTACACACATGGACGGGCGGCGCCCTGCATTACGGTC
>DCIO01000126.1:7156-8007 GCA_002315885.1 Lentisphaeria bacterium UBA1724 | reverse complement strand
CCGTCGGTACACACATGGACGGGCACCGCCCTGCATTACGGTCGGTCTGGCACCGGTCGTTTATCCCGATGGTATTGCAGGGCGATGCCCGCAAAAGCCCCCGCCCTTTGGCGGGCGACGCCCTTCTTCGACGGCGGGGACGCCGTCGGTACACACATGGACGGGCGGCGCCCTGCATTACGGTCGGGGGACGGACACCGCCCTGCACATTAATTCCTCATTCCTCATTCCTCATTCCTAATTAAAAAAAGGCCGTCGGCGGGAAGCCGGCGGCCTTTTTGAGTCAAGTTAATTCAGTTATTGAATTACTTGGAGATGACGCGAGCCATCTCGAGGACCTTGTTGGAGTAACCCCACTCGTTGTCGTACCAGGAGCAGACCTTGACGAAGGTGGGATCCAGCTGGATACCGGCCTTGACGTCGAAGATGGAGGTGCGAGCGTCATTGCGGAAGTCGGTGGAGACCACGGCGTCTTCGGTGTAGCCCAGGATGCCCTTCAGCTCGCCTTCGGAGGCGGCCTTCATGGCGGCGCAGATTTCGTCGTAGGAAGCGGGCTTCTCGAGTTCGCAGGTCAGGTCCACGAAGGACACATCGCTGGTGGGAACGCGGACGGACATACCGGTCAGCTTGCCGTTCAGGGCGGGCAGGACCTTACCAACAGCCTTGGCAGCGCCAGTGCTGGAGGGGATCATGTTCTCCAGGATGCCACGGCCACCGCGCCAGTCCTTCTTGGAAGGACCATCGACGGTCTTCTGGGTGGCGGTAGCGGCGTGGATGGTGGTCATCAGACCGCGCTTGATGCCGAAGGTGTCGTTCAGAACCTTGCTGATGGGAGCCAGGCAGTTGGTGGT
>DCIO01000126.1:0-7120 GCA_002315885.1 Lentisphaeria bacterium UBA1724 | reverse complement strand
ATGATGGTCTGGCCAGCGTAGGTCTTGTCGTTCACACCGTAGACGAACATGGGGGTGTCGTCCTTGGAAGGAGCGCTCATGATGACCTTCTTGGCGCCTGCATCCAGGTGCATCTGGGCCTTGTCCTTGGTCAGGAAGAGACCAGTGGACTCGACGACGACGTCAGCACCCAGGTCGCCCCAGGTGATGAGGGCCTNNNGGGCCTTCTTGGCCTCGTAGTCGTAAGCGGCCTTCTCGGCGAAAACCTTGATTTCCTTACCGTCAACGATCAGGACCTTCTTCTCGTTGTCAGCGGAGACCTCGTGGTTGAAGATGCCGTGGACGCTGTCATACTTCAGCATGTAGGCCAGGTAATCGGGATCCAGCAGGTCGTTGATGGCGACAACCTGGATGTCGTTGGCGAAATTGTCGATGGCGGCGCGGAAGACCATGCGGCCGATACGTCCGAAACCATTGATACCGAGTTTGATCATTTTCTTAATCTCCTAGGTTATTTGGGGGTTGGGGGAACTATGAAAACAAACGGAAAAATGCCAAGCCCTTAATATAATCCAATATTCGCGTTTTTATATCTTGTTAGGCTAGAATATCAAGAAAACATGACGATTCTGGACAAAACAGGCGTTTTTGTGATTCGATTTGTTCCCCCAGAAGGTAGTTAATTGATGGTTTCACGGACCCCTCCGGGGTCCAAAAAACTAAATACCACCTACCCCGGGCTTTTGCCCGGGGCTGTGTTCACTGACCCCCTCCGGGGTCGAAATTTTACCATCCTAGGTAGTAGAGCGTTATTTAATCACCATGACTGGGACGGTAGCCAGTTCCAGGAGGAGTTCCCGTTCCACGGTGAAGATATCCTTGTCGTGGTAGAGTCCGCGTCTGCCTCCGATGACGATGGCATCCACATTGTATTCCCGGACGTAATTGAGGACCGCCTGGTGTGTGCGTCCTCGCAGGACGACGGTATCCACGTGTGCATTGACGGCCTGTGCCAGTCGTTTTGTGCGATCCAGGTATGCCTGTCCTTTTGCGTTGATGGAGGCCTCCAGGTCGTCTCGTTCTTCGGAGACGAAGATATGCATTTGCTGGAGGTAATCCATGGTAGCGGTATCCACCACGTATGCCGCCACCAGTTCATTTCCGACTGCGGCGGCCATTCTCAGGGCGAAAGCCGTCGCCGCCTCGGAAGCCTGTGAGCCATCTACTACGAGAAGTACGCGTTTTAGGAAAGGCATCTGTTCATTTGGCATTTAAGACGTCCTCTTCTTTTTTCGTTTCTTGTGCAGCCTCTAAGCGTTTTTTAATCATCTTGCTGGTGAAGAACGAATCCAGTTCCTTGGACTCGAGGCTTTCACCGATATAATGCAAAGTCGCCTTGTAGTCAGGGATGAAGATGTGTTCCAGGGCATTGACGCGGCGCTGGGTCTTCTTCAGTTCGCGTGCCAGCAACATAACCGTTGTTTCCAGTTCGGCAAGTCCCGCGATGGCTTCCATGAGTTCCAGGAACTCCTGCATGGTGGCATCCACCAGTGCGTCGGTGCCTGCGAATCCGAATTGCGAGTGGAATTTCGTATGGTTTGTGCCGATGCGCGGTGCCCGGAAGCCCGCAATGATGTTGCTTTGGACGGACACCTGGTGTTCGTAGTGGATGCCGCTGGCCACATTTTTCAGGTGCATGTAGCCATTTTGTGCGATGGCGCGTCGGAGAGTACGATAAGCTTTTTCCCGCTTTTCGTTCAGTTCCTTTTGGACGACCTGCACGCGTCCCAGCATCCGCATCATTTCCATGACGAGGATTTCCCGCTTCTGCTCCAGGAGGTTGAAGCCCTCGGTGGCCATAGCCAGGTCACGGCGGAGATTCAGCTGGACGCTCTTGGTTGGTGCGACGTTCAGTCTTCCCATGGCAGTTTGTGGCGATTACGCGGTGTAGTACTTGTCCAGTTCTTCCTGGGTGACACGGAGGAGTTCTTCTCGTGGCAGGAGTTTCAGGGCATCCCAACCCAGCTGCAGGGACTGTTCAATGGAGCGGTCCTCGTATTCGCCCTGGGTAATCACGGTGGACTCGAATTTTTCACCGAATTTCATGTAGAGCTGGTCCACGGGGGAGAGTTCCTCGGTGCCGATGACGGCGGCCAGGCTTCGGATGTCCTTCACCTTGGAGTATGCGGCGAAGAGCTGTGATGCCACGTGTGGGTGGTCGTCCCGTGTGCGGCCCTTTCCGATACCGTCCTTCATCAGACGGGAGAGTGAGGGCAGTCCAGCCACAGGCGGGTAGATGCCGCGCTGGTACATTTCGCGGTCCAGGACGATCTGCCCCTCGGTGATGTATCCCGTCAAATCGGGGACGGGGTGGGAGATATCGTCGGAGGGCATGGTCAGGATGGGCATCTGTGTGATGGAGCCGCCGCCTGCGGAGAGTCGGCCTGCGCGTTCATACATGGATGCCAGGTCGGAGTAGAGGTAGCCTGGATAGCCCTTACGACTGGGGATTTCGCCTCGTGCGGTGGAGATTTCACGGAGGGCTTCGCAGTAGTTGGTCATGTCGGTGATAATCACCAGCACGTGCATGCCGCGGTCGTAGGCCAGGTATTCCGCCAAGGTCAGGGCGCTTCGGGGGGTGATCATACGCTCCACGGAGGGGTCGTCTGCCAAAGACAAGAACATAGCCACGTTCCGCAGAACGCCGGACTGCTCGAAGGAATCCACGAAGAAGCGCGCCACGTCGAATTTGACGCCCATGGCGGCGAAGACGATGGCGAAGTGCACATCCTCGTTCAGGAGCTTCGCCTGTCGGGCAATCTGTGCGGCCATGCGGTTGTGGGGAAGACCATTTCCGGAGAAGATGGGCAGCTTCTGACCGCGGACCAGGGTATTCATCAGGTCGATGGAGCTGATGCCCGTCTGGATGAAATCCCGGGGATATTCACGGGCGAAGGGATTGACGGGCTCGCCATTCACATCGCGGTATTCCCGTGCCATGGGCAGGGGCAGGCCGTCTTTGGGGCGACCAAGTCCATCGAAGACGCGTCCCAGCATCTCTTCGGAGACGGGGATTTGGAGTGGGTGTCCCAGGAAGCGTGAACGCGTGCTGGCCTTGGAGAGTGCGTCCGTGCCGCCGAAAATCTGCACCAGTGCGGTATTTGCGGTGACATCCAGGACTTGTCCCATGCGGACATCGCCGCTGGGTGTGGCCACTTCCACCAGTTCATCGTATGCGACGCCGTGGACATTCTCCATGAAGACCAGCGGGCCGTCGATATTTTTGACTCCGGTGTATTGGAGTCCGTCGTGATTTGCGAGGATTTCAGGCATGGCTTATTTTCCGTAAGATGCGTGCTGGTGTCCGATGGCGTCCAAAGCGGAGATGATACGCTGTTCCAGGGAGCTCATGGCTGCGGTATCGTCGTTTGGGATTTCGGACTTCATTCGGTTCATTCGGTCCAGGTCAGGGATGGCGCGGATTTCGGTGAGGGTGGCGCCGGCCTTGATGAGTTCGTAGGACCTGGTGATGAAATTGGCGAGGAGTGCCATCATCCAGAGCTGCTTTTTGGGCGAGCAATACATATCGATGGCATCGAAGGAGTTCTGCTGGAGGAAGGCATTCTTGATGATTTCCGCCACAAAGAGGGTCAGACGCTGGCTTTCGGGCAATGCGTCGGGTCCGATCAGTTTTGCGATGCGCTGGAGGTTGGTCTCCTCCTGCAGCACATTCATCAGGACTTCTCGTTGGTCGGCCCAGTTCATGGCGCTCTTCTTCCACCACAATGCGGTCTCGGGGAGATACTCACTGTAGGAAGTGCGCCAGGAAATCGCGGGGTAGTGGCGTGCGTTGGCCAGGTCACGATCCAGCGCCCAGAAGCAGCGGATGAAACGGGTGGTATGCTGAGTGACGGGCTCGGAGAAGTCGCCACCAGGAGGGGATACTGCGCCGATGACCGAGACTGTTCCTTCGCTGCCGGAGAGGGTCTCCACTCGTCCTGCGCGCTCGTAGAAGGATGCCAGGCGGTCAGGCAGGTAGGCGGGGAAGCCTTCGTCTGCGGGCATCTCTTCCAGACGTCCGGAGAGCTCGCGGAGAGCCTCGGCCCAACGGCTGGTGGAGTCTGCCATGACTGCCACGTCATAGCCCATGTCGCGGTAGAATTCCGCCAGGGTGATGCCCGTATAGATGGAGACTTCTCGGGCTGCCACAGGCATATTGGAGGTATTTGCGATGAGGATGGTGCGCTCCATCAGCGAGCGTCCCGTGCGTGGGTCGGTCAACTCCGGGAATTCGTGGAGGACTTCGGTCATTTCGTTGCCTCGTTCGCCACAACCGATATAGACGATGATTTTTGCCTCGCACCACTTTGCCAGTGCCTGCTGAGTCATGGTCTTACCCGTGCCGAAACCGCCGGGGATTGCGGCCGCACCGCCCTTTGCCAGGGGGAAGAAGGTATCCACCACACGCAGTCCCGTCAGCAGGGGTGCCGCCAGAGGCAGGCGCTGGGTGGAGGGGCGGGGCTGACGGACGGGCCAGTATTGGAAGAGCCCCACCTGGTGGGTGGTCTCCGCGGTGTCATCCTGCAATTCGCAGAGGATGTCATGGCCATTGTACTCGCCAGCAGGAACAATTTTGGTCACCTTGCCGCGCTTGCGGGGCGGAATCATCACACGGTGAAGGACACTTTCCGTCTCCTGGACTTCGCCAATGACTTGACCCGCTTCCAGGAGATCGCCGACCTTTACCGTGGGCTTGAAGGACCATTTCTTCTCCAAATCCAGGGCGGGGGATTTCTCTCCACGGGGAATGAAAGAAGTGCCCTTGGCGGCAATCTTGTCCAGGGGACGCTGGATGCCATCGTAAATCGTGCCTAGCAAGCCAGGGCCCAGGCAGACCGACAGGGGACGACCCGAGCAATATACGGGCTCGCCGGGACGCAAGCCGCTGGTGTTCTCGTAGACCTGAATGGTTGCGACGGAGCCACGCACGCGGATGACCTCGCCGATGAGGCGCAGATTGCCTACCTCGACGACTTCCAGCATGCCTGTGTTGTCCATCTGGCGGGCTTCCACGATAGGCCCGTTAATTCGAGTGATGATGCCAGTGTCCATTCGTTGAAAAAATCGTTATTTATCGCAGGAAGCCAGTTCTTTTCGGAATTCCTGGTCTAGGCGGCGCAGACGGCCGGCGTAGGAATTGTCGTAAACACGCGTGCCATCGGTGGTGGCGATGCGGATGCCGCCGCGGATTGCCTTGTCGATTTCGACGGTGGCCTTCAGGGGATGCCCCGCCAGGTCTTCAAGCCAGGCAGGCGTCACCAGCGCGGTATCCGCCTCCGCCACGAAGGCGCGGATTTCGTCGGCTTCCACCGCATCCAGTGCCTCTTTGGCCAATTTTGCCAGGGATTTCACCCGGTCCCGGTCGTCGGCGGGGGTATTCTGGGCCTCTTTCAGGAGGCTCCCGAAGAACGCCTGCAGGCACTCTTCGCGCTTGCGAAGCCACATCTTCCGCTCTTCCATCCAGATGCCCTGGATGATATTCCGGGCTTTCTGGTCGGCGTCGTTGCGAGTGGCGGTCAAGACACGCTCGCGCTGGGCGGCGTCCTCTTTTTCCGCACGCTCCTTCGCGGCCTTGGCGGCGCTGTTGGCGCGGGCGACGATGCGGTCGGCGCGGGTCTGGGCCTCTGCGAGAATTTCCTTCTGCAGTCTTTCTTCCTGGGTTAAGGCATCCATAGCACGTTCTATTTCTGTTCGAGAATCTTGACTCCGACGGCCTCGAAGATGAGCTGTTCGAGGCTTTGAGTCTTTCCGCGTTTACCCCACACGTCCTCGACGGTGGCGATGTAGGGCTGGGAGGCAGTCAATTTGTGGGCAATTACCTGTGGATTCAGCCACTGGGCGACTTGTTCCGTCAACACCAGAATCACCAGCCCCTGTTCTTTGAGGGCGGCGTTGAAAGCCGTCAGGGCCTCTTCTTGGGTATTGACCTCATCGCCTGGGACACCCGCGAAGCGGAATCCCAGTGCGGTGTCTTTATCTCCGATGAATCGATAGGGTGTCATTCCCGCAAATTACATCTTGGTCCACAGGAAGAGTGCCACCAGGAAACCGAAGAGTGCGATACCTTCGCCCAGACCCACGAATGCGATGGCCTTGCCCATGATCTCGGGCTTCTCGGCGGCGGCGCCCATGACGGCGGCACCAATCTTGCCAACGGCGTAACCGGCGGAAATACAGCCGATGCCGATGGAGATGGCGATGGCGTAGTAGAAGGCGGCGGGACGCTGGCTGATGGTTGCGACGGCCTCGGTGGTGGGCTCAGCAGGGGCGGCATCCTGTGCGAAGAATGCGGGCACTGCGGAGAAGAGGACTAGGAGCAATGCGATACGGAAGAACTTGGAAAAAGAAGAGGTAGTCATGATGTTTGAACTCTTTGTTGGTTTGGTTGATTTTGGGATTAATACAAAAATTGGTTCTGTGGGAACGACGGCGGGGACGCCGTCGGTACACCCCGCTATTTCAATTTGAAGGGCTTGTATTCGACTCCGCCGCCCTGGAAGAAACGAGAGAACATCTCGTAGTATTCCAGACGGACGCACTGGATTGCGGCCACCATTCCTTCGAAGCCGATGATGACGATGTTTCCGATGATGAGGATAAGCGCCTGTGCGACGATGGAGCCGGGTTTGCCTTCAAGCAATTCCATGATGGTGTAGATTGCCAGGCAGAGTGCGGCATGGGAGATTGCGTATGCGCCCACACGGACGAAGGAGACGGTTCCGGAGAGGTATCCCGTCAGGGTCTCCATGGTATCGATGACGCCTTCCAGCAGTCCCGCCATGAGACCGCCTTCTTCGCCGGAGAGGGAGTGGTGTCTCAGGAGATTTCCCAGTGGGATGCGAATCAGCAGGAGCACCAGCGGTGCGATGATGAAGAAGAGTGACCAGGAATTGAATCTCTTGGTGATGAGTGTGACGATGGCGGTGCCCAGGCATGCCCAGTAGAAGAGGAGTCCCAGCACGCCATACTTATCGAAGGTCCCCTCGAAGTATTTCTTTGCGCGGAAGTGGTTGATGATATTGAAGATGAGTGAGATGCTGAGGAAGATTACGCCGATGCCGACGGCGGTCAGCAGGAGTTT
>DCIO01000111.1:6761-8541 GCA_002315885.1 Lentisphaeria bacterium UBA1724 | reverse complement strand
CTCTAGAAGCTCTAGCTAGAAACTCTAGATCTAGAGGCTCTAGCTAGAAAATCTAGATCTAGAAACACTGGCTAGAAACTCTAGATCTAGAAGCTCTAGCTAGAAACTCTAGAATTCTAGACGCGCGTACGCGCGCATACTAGCCAGAGGCTCTAGCTAGAAACTCTAATTCCGTCTGGTTCAGAAAAATTCCATCTCACTGTCGTCAAGCCGTCCCTGGAGCCAAGCGACTCCTGACACGACGTCGCCCTTTTTTGGGAGATAGCCCTTCTGGACATTGTTGCAATTGACCAGCAGGGGGAGCCTCAGGTCGTATGCCCTTTCATCGAATGCGAGTACAATCAGCCAAAGCGCGGTATTGAGAAATTGGATTTTCTTGACCGACTGGATTTGTGCCACGAACTCCACGTCATCGCGCATCCCGCTGACGGAACGCGTAAGGACTCGCAAAGACTCATTGATATACAAATCTATCTTTTCCCCGTCGGGGTTTCTGGCGGGGATTGTCCTCGGAACCAGTGGTTCCAGGTAATACCCGATAGCCGACAGTGCGATACTGAATTCAGACGCAGGGAAGTACTCCTCCACGCACGCGGGAATCATATAGAATTCGACCTCCCCCATAGGCAGATTGAGTGTTAACAGGCATTCCATGTTTTTGGCGTCATAGGAAAGCTTTGAAACAGGCTTTTCCAACAAAGTGGTGAGAGACGCCTTGACGGCCGGGAAGACGGCGAGAAGCCGCGGAGCAGCTTTCGAGGCCAAGATGGAGTCGCACCAATCGTTCCTGACTAGGGCGAGGATCTGCGCGCCTTCGGGGCGTGAAGGCAATGCAAGGGGATGAACTTCCAGCGAGATATCCCCATTGCCATGGAAAATCTCGAAGGATGCCTCCGGCTTCGAGGTATCCTGTTGCTTGAGTAGCGAAGTAAGCGCCTCCACGTCCTCCCGTTGCACAGGTCGCCCAAGCACGGCAGACAGGTGTTCTCCGTGGCCAGGGTAGTCCATGGGCGTCGGTAATTTGTCCCCCTTGACGATGTGATACCAGGGGATGTGCGGGAAATACTCCAGGGCCAGTTCGAAGTTCCGAAATTGGCCAGGTACATGAAAAACCATATTTCACCGGAAAGTTCTTCCCTATGGCGGAGCATGCCAAACACACTCCCCGCGCTATTGTCATCCATCTTTTCGCCCCAATAGCGGACCAGTCGATTCCACAGGCTGAATAAATGCTCCTGGGAGATGTCAATCACCTTGCCGGTTGACGTTGTTAAAACAGGGCAAATCCGTCGGAGCAGCTCTTCTTCTTCGGCTATCGTCTGTGGCGGCATCACCTGGATAGCGGGCAGGAGATGTCTTTCCAGCAACTGCATATCCTCCGTTTCCAACGGGGACGTCCAATCGCATTCTACAAATCGGGACTCATTGCCAAGAAATTGCCAGCGGTTTTCCGAAGATAACGACAAAAAGACATCGCCCGAGCAGATGCCCGGCAAGGTCAACAGGAAACGCCTGCGGTCCCCGACGACGATTTCCCGCCATCCCAGGCTAAGCAGGACATCCGGATTCATGACCGTCATGGCATACCGGATGTTCAACTCATAGAGACCGTTGATGCTCTCTTCAATCTTCTTGAGGTACTCGATTGTCGGGCGGAGATCCCCCACATGGCTGTGCGAAATCACAAAGTCAAGACGTTCCTGGCGGGCTTTTTCACGTTTGTTCATCTTACAATCTCCTTAGACAGTCTAGGCAATCGACGGCGGGGACGCCGTCGGTA
>DCIO01000111.1:0-6675 GCA_002315885.1 Lentisphaeria bacterium UBA1724 | reverse complement strand
GCGGGGACGCCGTCGGTACACACCGGCCGTCGGCACTCCCCTGGGTTACACGGCCTCGTCCAGCGGGGCGCCGTCCGCGGGTGCGTCGAAAGCGGGCATGGGATTGGCGGGTGTGTCGGCCTTTGGCTGTCGCGCCATGACCTCGTCACGGATGCGAGCGGCCAGCGTGGCGTCTGCGGAGATGGCGGCCTTTGCCTGTTCGCGTCCCTGACCAATTTGCATTTCGCCCATGGAAATCCAGGAACCGCGTTTTTCCAGGACTCCGCATGCCAGCGCCACATCCAGCAGAGATCCCGCCTTGGAGATGCCCTCGTTGAACATCACGTCGAACTCGCATTCGGCGAAGGGGGGGGCCAGCTTGTTCTTGGCGACCTTGACTTTCGTGCGATTGCCGAGAGTCTTGCCGTCCGGGGTCTTGATTGCGGCGATGCGGCGCACATCCAGGCGCAGGGAGGCGTAGAATTTCAGGGCGCGACCACCGGTGGTGGTCTCGGGATTACCGAACATCACGCCGATCTTCTCGCGAATCTGATTGGTGAAGATGACGCAGGTGTTGTTCTTGGCGGCGATGGGTGTGAGCTTCCGGAGCGCCTGGCTCATGAGGCGTGCCTGCAGCCCCACGTGGCTGTCGCCCATCTCGCCCTCGATCTCGGCCTTCGGGGTGAGTGCCGCCACGGAGTCGATGACCACCACGTCAATTGCCCCGGAGCGCACCAGGGTCTCGGCGATGTTCAGGGCGTCCTCGCCGCAGTCGGGCTGGGAGACCAACAGGTTGTCGGTATCCACGCCGATGATCTTCGCGTAACGGGGATCCAGCGCGTGCTCGGTGTCAATGAAGGCGCAGGTGCCACCCTGGCGCTGCGCGTTGGCGATGACATGGAGACAGAGCGTGGTCTTACCAGAGGACTCGGGACCGTAGACCTCGGTGATGCGTCCACGGGGGAAACCACCGCAACCAATGGCCAGATCCAGCGACAGCGCACCAGTGCTGAACACTTCAGCCTGCTGAATCGGGCGTTCACCCAATTTCATGATGGAGCCTTTCCCGTATTCCTTCTCAATCTGAGATAACGCGGTACGGAGATTCCGCCCACGGATTTCATCGGAGATACTCTGCATTGCGTTCTGTGTCATTTCTTTTGCCATTGTCGTTACTTCCTTTTCCTTCGGATTGTTGATTTCATTCGGGTCGATTTTTTTGTCACTGCTCTTATTATATTGATGTGAGACGGCAAAAATCATGCCGTTACTCACGAAGATTGAAAAATTCTCCACCCCTACGTATTTCTTGATGAAATACAAATGCCCGTCCAAGGAATGTCGCATCGTATAAAAAAAGACCGGGACTCCAGGGAGTTGCCTCCATGAAGTCCCGGCAGAAAATCTGCAAAGCCGAAATAAGGATTAAGTCTCGAGGATTAATCTTTAAGTCTATTTCTAGCAGCAGTCAATGTGGGATAAAGTTTAATGCGGTATCGTTTCCCCTGACCGACGGTATCCACGGGGTCTCCTGCAGACCGTGCCTGCAGTTCCCCACGACAGTTCCTGAAAGGCCTGCGATTTTCTGACGTCCTGGCTATCCCGTGGGACAGTCAGGACAAGTTGCGTTTATTTCCGTGCATTCAGCGGTGAGTCAAAGTCAATCTTAGTGGTGGCGTTGTATTCGTCCAGGTCATCCTGGAGCTGATTGCATTCCGCCTGCAGAGCCTGCTTCATCTCATACACCTGCGCCGCAGTGAAGACCACCGTGCGCTTGAACTCCTTGTAGTTGGAGTCGCCAATCTCTTGAAAGTCTGAGCTCTCATTGGTGTTGATGCTCTCCAGCTGGGACAATTCATTCTTGCACTCCTCCAAGCGGTAGATTCTGGTCAGGTTCTCTGCATTGGCAAGTCCAATCTTTGTCTTCAGCTCCACCAGCGCATTCTTGTAAGTCTGGATTGCCTTGTAAAGCTCCGCCACATCCGCCACGCGGGACACGTCCTCGCGCTTGCTGTTCTCTCTGCATACCAGTGCCCAGCAGCGGTTCAGCTCACCCGCAAGGCGGTTCTTCTCTTTCAATGCTCTTGCTAATGTCATTTTCATAACTCTTTTCTCCTTTTTTCTTTTCTAACACTCATTTGCGGTCTCCACTTATTATACGCATGAAGGAAGCCAACCTATCACCATATTTCTGATTTCTTGTATCAATCTTTCACTTCTTTCGGCTTTTCCCACTTCCAGTGCGCACCAAGTCTTTGGCCGATGGAATTGACCTCGGAAATCATCCTGGACAGCCGGAAGACCATGTCTATGTCATCCTCTTCGGAGAAATCAGTTTTCTTGTCCTTTTCTATCCAACTCTCGCGCATTTTCTTTGTTTCCCAAACCCGCTGAAAAATGGGTTCTGCCTTCTCAAAATACTGCCGGGCCTTTTCCACTCCTTCGCTGACCAGAAAATCCTCCACATTGCACAATCTGTCCGCCAGTTTGACCAGCAAGGTGACCGTGTTGGCATGCTCCGCCACGTACTTGATATAGGCCGCCTTGTCGGCATGCTTGCCAGGGAGGTTGCTGAGAACCTCAATGCTATGCAGCACATCATCACCTGCCACCGCGGCTATCTCCCCCGGAGTAATTTTCGTATCCTCCAGCAGGTCGTGGCCCCAGGCAATGTCCAGCGTCTGCCACCCGTCCTTCTCCATGTCGTTACTGCAACCCCAGGAGATCAGCCTAGCCACCACCGCCCGCGGGTGCTCAATATAGGGTATCGCCTTTCCCCCCACAACTCGCTGTTCCGTATCCCTGTTGTGATACTTTGTCGCCAGCTCTTCCATTGTCATCTTCTTGCTCATTGGCTCACTCCTTTTCATAGCTCTGTTCTAACACTCAGTTGCTGTCTCCACCTAAATATACACATGACACAATACGAATCAATCACTATATTCTGATTTCTTTTACAAAAGAACAAGGAATCAAAAAGGACACCAGCCCACCTTGTAATTTACATAACACGGGAACAGAGCGTTTAGAATACAGGTTTCGCTGGTTGGTGTAGGTGGCATATTTACCCCTAACGGTAATAAATCAAGGCTACTTCATGCCTAACAGGAATTTCCAGACAGGAATGACGGAAATGTCTCCATCCAAGTCGGCTTCATCGTCCCAGGTAACGATGAGACGTTCTGTTACACCAAGTTCTTCTCCCGCCTGCGTCAATGCGCGGACTTCCCTGGCAAGTGTCTCCCGAGACGGCATCTCATAGCTCACCTGCACAAGGCGTGTCCTCTTGTCAATTGGATGATGGGCGTAGAAATCCACCTCGTGGCCGCCTTTTTCAGTGACGACATATCCCATTTTCCAGCCTTCCCGCTGCATCTGAAGGAAAACCATGTTCTCCAGAAGATGTCCGCAGTTTGCATCGGGATCGCGGGATGCGGCACGGACAAGCCCCATGTCAATCGGATAAATTTTCGCTGGATTGACCTGGACCTTCTTGACGGAACGCGAGTGAAGACTCAATCGAAACAGGATGTAGGCATCTTCAAGATACTTGATGAAATCATAGAGGTCGGCAAGCGAACATTTCAGTTTGAGCTGTGCTTGCATCTCCTTATGAAAATTGCTGACGCTGAATTTTTGCGATGGGTTGTTGAGCACCGAGTCAAGAAGATGACGGAGCACCTGCACATTGGACACATTGTAGCGCTCAACCACATCATCAAACATGACCAGGTCGATATACTCCTGCAGGATAGCATATCGAGTGCGTGTGTCCGTCGCCTGAACCTCAGGAAAGCCGCCCGTAATGAAGTATTTCTTCAACGCGTTACGCAGAAGGGATATGTCGCGGTCTGAAAGACGCGGCGGCAAAGACTCGAACACGCCTTCCGCCTGCAAAAACTCCGCGAAAGAGAATGGATAGACAACAGCGCGAACGGAACGGCCGCGCATGCAGGTCGCAATTTCGCTGGACAGCAGTTTTGATGACGATCCTGTGAGAATGACCTGGATGTTCTCCCTGTCGATAAGACGTCGTATGAAGTGTTCCCATCCAGAGACGTTCTGGATTTCATCCAGGAAGAAATAGCACAAATTGTCACGGTTGAGTGGAAAATCACCATAATAGACATCAAGAATCGTTTGAAAATCATCGGAGGTAAAACTCATGAGACGATCATCGTCGAAGTTCAGATAGAGAATCCGGTCACGTGGGATTCCGCTATCAGTCAACTCTTTCATTTTCTGATAACACAGGGAGGTCTTTCCCGTTCGGCGCATACCAGTTATGACGGTGGCCTTCCCCTTAACAATAGGGAAGAAGGCATCCCTGTGTGTCAGTTGCGGAAGTTCCCAGGAACGGAACTCCTCCATTATTCGTGCCAGTGTTTTTTTCATAGTGCTCCTTTATTTTGAGACATTTCCAATAAATTAACCTTAAAAAAGTTAACTTCAAGTCAAAACCTATCTAAAATAAAGATAGCTTATTTATTTTTCGTATCCTTAAAAAAGAAAAGACAATCAGTCAATCTCGCCCCCGACATCATCAGCGCCATCCTGAAGAGCGAAATCTCCGTGGAACTAAAGCTGAAGAACCTGCGCGGAAACATCCCCGCCAACTGGGAGGAGCAGCGGATGCTCTACGGATTCAAGAAGGCATAAGAGCAAAGAACACATCGGCAGGACGTCAGACGGAGTCACAGTCCCCTCTCGGCGTTTTTTTGTGCCTGTCCGATATGCAAGCCAGGCTTCGGAAAAACAGAAAGCTACTTTTCGCGGGAGGTCACGTACATTCCCGAAAGCATTATGCCAAATGCAAGCCAGAAATTCCAGCCAGGCAGTTCCTTCAGTATTGCCATGGATAACAGGACTCCAATAAATGGCGCGGTTGCATAGTAAGTGCTTGTCCTGGCTGCCCCGAGGCGACGCTGTGCCAATACATAGAAATAAATGCTTAATCCGTATGCGACAAAGCCCAGAAGCAACGCGTACACAGCATACAGCAAAGAGGGGACCGCCTCACGATTCAACCATGCCAATGCAAATGCCGTAAGACCAGAACCAAAACCCTTTACCACCACGATTTCAAGGGGAGAAGCCACCGAAAGGACACGCGTGCAATTATTCTCTATTCCCCAGCAGACGCATGCCCCAAGAATCAGCAAGGAGCTGTGGGTAAACATCAATGCCGTCGCATCATGGAAATCCACACTCAACAGTATGCTGGCAAAGGTAACCAGTGCAATTGCCGTCCAGGTGCGCCTTGTCACCTTCTCCCTAAAGAAAAGCATAGCAACGAGAGAAGTGGCCACCATTTCAAAATTATTGAGAAGAGATGCGTTTGACGCAGCACATCCCTGTAGCCCCTTCATCAGCAAAAACGGCGCGGCCACATCCAAAAGAACCATGGCGATGACGGCCGGCAGTTCCCTGCGGGATAAAGAACGCTCTTTACGATCAACACCGCTGAATAGGCGAAGCATGAACATCCCCGCACCAGCTCCGCAATAAAGCAGAGCCACCATAAACATGGGGGCAATTGTTCCCAATAGAAGCTTGGACAACGGCGCACTGAACCCATAAAGTAATGATGCCGTCAGCGCCAATGCTATCGGAAGATATCTTTTTTTATTCACTATCTCAAATACATCCATAATCTCTATACACCTACATGTCCTGTGTCAAGGCATAATATAATTTTGCAAGTGGCTTCATTCGCAAACTGAAGTAGAAATGTCCGATATGCCAGTCGGGGTTTCAGTAATGCAGATAAATAACGAGGTCCCATCGACGATTTACACTCATTAACTGTTTATTACAAATCGTCGAAGAACCCTTATGTTATTAAGTAGCCTGAAAGGTTCTTGGAGATTAGGATTTCTTTGGCTCGGGCGAAGATGGAGATTGGGATGACGAGGATGATGAAGAGGAAGAAGATTGGGATGACGAGGATAAAGGGTAAGGAGTAACACGTATTAATGCAACTATTTGTTCTGAATGCCATATCCCGTGCAAGCGACAAGCTTTCCGATGGTTCCTACGAGGTGGACAAGCGCGAACTCGGCATTTTCGACTCCATTGAAAATGCCGAGGAATTCATGCGGCTGATTATTGACAAGGAGAAGAAGTACAGCCGTTTTCACTGCTTCCTCATCGTCGAGAAGACTCTCAACAGAGAACTGTCGAAAAAGTGGGGTTCTGTCTGCAAGTTCGAGGGTGTACGCACCTACCTCCCAGACGGGACGCTGTTCTGCGACAGCCCCTACGACGACGCCTGCGAGAAGCCCTTCCGAGGGCGGGCGGCAGAGTCCATCAAATTTAAGCTCGGAGAGATTATCTGGTGCTGGCGGGGAGACAGGATTTTCCCCTGTCTTGTCGCCATGCTTCCCATGACGGACGTTGAATATCAGGAACGCGTGAAGAGGCGTGGCGAGGAACTCGGGTGGGACTTCACGGATGACGCCTATACCGTCTATGACTGTGGCAAAGGCGGCCATGAGCATCCCGAATGCTGGCGATGCCTGCCGTACTACGGTAAACTCTCAAAGCGCAACCTTCAGCGCATTCAGGCGAATAAGCGGCATGAGGAGGCGGAAATGGAAGCCTGGCGAAAGGCGCAGGAACAGGTATCTCTTTCCCTTCAATGACACAATCACGAAACGGAACATGGACCGAAAAAGCCGTGAGGGAAGACCTCAC
>DCIO01000008.1:8556-10667 GCA_002315885.1 Lentisphaeria bacterium UBA1724 | reverse complement strand
ACTAAAAGGGTTTACGGAGGACGCCTATACCGAACTAACCAAAGACCACGGAGAAGGAGAGCCCCCCTTTACAAACGCTACAACAACCTCTGGGGCGTCAGAGAAAAGGTCACCGCCACGAAAAAATATCTCTATGACCTCTGCCTGATCGGCGGCGTAACGCAGAAATAGGCCATTCGCTTCGCGGCCATTCGTGTCAGTTACGCGAATGGCGTCCCCGTGGCGGGTTTCCCTCAAGTCAGTATATTATTTTATCCGCCGTACCTAGGGCGCGGACAACGCGCATTCGTGCGCAGAATGAGCGGCGTGAACGCCCTTACTGCCGCATCCGTGGCGGGGCAAATCACCGAAATACGCCCCCGTCCCTAAGAGTTCTGCTCCTAAGAGTCAAAGATTACGCATTAGAAAATGAGCATTTTATCCGACAAGCTAGCGCAGGATTTCCTGGAGAACGAGACGCAATTTCAGCTGGGCTTCCTTCCCACGGAGCAATCCAGCCCGTTGACCCGCCATCTGGACCAGGAATTCCAGCGGGGGAGCATCTACGGCGTCAAGAATCTTCAGAGTGTGGACCAGAATGTGCTGGGGATGTGCAAGCGCGTCTTCGCCAGTGAGCAATACGCGCGGTTGGTGGAATGCGGTCTGGCCACCGTCCGTCAGGGCGGCCGCGTAGTCTTTTCGGGGTGCGGTGCCACGGGGCGCCTGAGCATCCTGCTGGAATGCGTATGGCGCAGAGCCTGCGCCACAATCCCCGCCGCCGCACAATACGCCGACAACGCCGCCAGCATCATGACGGGTGGCGACTACGCGCTGGTGAAATCCGTGGAGTCCTTCGAGGACTACCAGGAATTCGGACGCCAGCAAGTCCGGGAATTGGCGATGTCCGAAAAAGACATGCTGGTTGCCATCACCGAAGGGGGCGAGACCTCCTCTGTCCTGGGAACAGTGGACGAAGCGCTGCGGCGAAACTGCACCGTCTTCCTGATGTTCAACAACCCCGCGGATGTGCTGGCCGCCCACCTGGAGCGCTCCCGCGCCGCCATTGAGAATCCAAGGGTCACGGTGCTGGATCTCTCCTGCGGTCCCATGGCGCTGGCGGGGTCCACCCGCATGCAGGCCACTACCTCCGAACAGCTGGTGGCAGGCGGCGCACTGGAGACCATCCTGTGCACGCTCATCGACGCACCCATCCACGACTACGCCACGGAGTTCGGGAAACTCCTGGAAGAGCTGGATGTCAACGCGGGAGTCCTGGCGGATTACATCGATTTCGAGGCGGAGGTCTACAAGAATCACGGTCTCGTCACCTACTTCGCCGATGACTTCCTGCTGGATATCTTCACGGATACCACGGAACGCTCGCCTACATTCATGCTGCCGCCTTTCCGGAAAATCGACGACACGGTCTCCCCGAAGCCCTGGGCATTCGTCAAAGACCCACTCTATACCACGGAGGAATTCTGGCATGAGGCCATGAAACGCATGCCGCGTTGCCTGAAATGGCGTCTCGAGGACTACCAGCGCATGAATGCACCCGTGTCCATCCAGACCAATCCGCCCTTGGTCAGCCCCAGTGAACTCCTCAAATTCCCCGTGGGGAAGGACTTCTGTGAAGACCGATGCGGTGGACCATACGACTCCGCGGTGCTGATCACCATGCCAAGCATCTCCGATAAGCTCCTGGAGGCCTACGGACAGTGCACCAGCGGCTTCGCTTGCTGCCGTCATCTGCACATCGGCCCCGAAGCACAGGGCAATTTCCCCGTGGTGGTAAATTGCGCAGACGCGCCACTGCGCCTGATGTGGCACATGGCCATCAAGCTGGTCTTCAACACCATCTCCACTGGAACCATGGTGGTCCTGGGACGCGTCACAGGAAACTGGATGAGCTGGGTGGCGGTCTCCAATAAGAAACTCATCGACCGCGCTATCCGGCTGGTGGCAGAAATCGGTAACATGGACTACCCCACCGCCTGCAAAAAAATCTTCGCGGCAATGGAGCACATCACCGAATACCAACAGCAGCACCCAGGCGAACCTACCCCCAGCGCGGTACAATTCGCCCTGAACTCCTAGGCTCCCTAGGCTCTTCCGACGGCGGGGACGCCGTC
>DCIO01000008.1:6759-8455 GCA_002315885.1 Lentisphaeria bacterium UBA1724 | reverse complement strand
CGCCGTCGCTACTCCCTAGGCTCCCTAGGCTCTTCCGACGGCGGGGACGCCGTCGCTACTCCCTTGAATATCTCTCAGCCAATGTTCGCAAAGCATTTTTGGAAGACTTTTCTGGCGGCGTTGCTCGTCTTCGCGTTGTCCGTAGCATCCTACGCACAGGATTTCCCCGATGACGAAGAAGACGCCCAGGAAGACGGCAATACTGCGGTGGAGATTTTCACGAAGCTACCCACGCATCTGCGAAATGCGGGGTTCTTCGAAGGCGAGCCGCTGCCTGCGGGGCTGAAGGAGTCCTTCGAGGCGAAGGTAGTGCGTAGTCTCAAGGATTGCCGCGCCACCATCGATATTCGTGCCTACAAGATTTCCCTGAACGACATCAAGCCGCTCTATTTCGGCGTGCTGAACCGCCATCCCGAGCTCTTCCATGTGAAGAACGCCATGAATATCACCTATCGGGACAACGCACCCGTGGAGGAAATCAAGCCCGCATACTCCACCACCAATCCCGAAAAGATCGCCGCACGGCAAGCGAAAATTGACGAAGCGGTAAATAACGCGCTCTCTTTGATTCCATACGGCGCCTCGGATTTGGAAAAAGCCCTCATCCTCCACGACTACATCGCCACACACTGCGACTACGATACCACCCTCTGCCGTCCCGATTCCCAGAATATCTACGGCGTGCTGGTACGACGTCGCGCGGTCTGCACGGGTTACGCCCTCACCTACCGGCTGCTGCTCCAGAAGGTCGGCATCCAATGCCTCTGCGTCCCCGCGGAAGAACTCATGCACGTCTGGAATCTGGTTACCATCGACAACCAGCAATATCACGTGGATGTGACACTGGACGACCCCGTCTTCAATGACAAGATCATCCGCAGAAAATTCGTCAAGCACGAGAATTTCCTGCTGAGTGACAACGCCATCAAGACCTCCTCCCGTCTGCATACCTCCTGGGACCACCAGTTCATGTCGGCGACTTCCACCCGCTATGACGACTACTTCTGGAAAGATGTGAACGAGTCCATTCCCTGCATGGATAACTTCGCATACGCATTCCGCAAGGGCGGACAGCTCCTGCGATACAATTTGTCCACGGGACAGCCCGATGGCTTGCTCCTGAACATGACCGACCGGTGGTTCGCCTGGAATGACCCCAATTCCTTCTATAACGACAAATTCTCCTCCGTGGCCCGCTTCGGCAAGAACCTGATCTTCAATGACCACGCGCGCCTTTTCATCTTTGATTTAGCCGATGGCACGAGTCGTCCACTGACCCAGGAACCACAATCCACCAGCGTTGGAGTCCTCTACGGACTGATGCCCGAAAATGCCAGCAAGGTGGCCATGTGCCTCGCGAAGGATCCCTCGGACACGGGCATCTACAGCGATTTCTACTTGACACCCGTCACGGAAATCTCCCTGGATCGGGAGAATGTGAAACTGAAGGCACATGGCCGCAAGACACCCCTGCGGGCGACAGTGCTGCCCTCCGACGCCACCTACCCCGATGTGCGCTGGATGACCTCGGACCCCATGGTGGCGACGGTCAACGCACAAGGCGTGGTGGTCCCCCTGAAGGAAGGAACCGCGGAAATCACCGCCGTCAGCAAGGACACGGGCCTCAAAGCCACCTGCACCATCACCGTGACGCCAAAGCCGTAAGGGCGTCCCCGCCGTCGAAAGTGTGTACCGA
>DCIO01000008.1:0-6671 GCA_002315885.1 Lentisphaeria bacterium UBA1724 | reverse complement strand
CCGACGGCGTCCCCGCCGTCGAACGAGCGCCTACCCCCTAAAGAGAATAACTTTTTGTGTATTTTGTGGACAAAAACAGGAGCCTGCTATGCTGAAGAATGGTAAATTTGGTTGTGCAGTATGGGGTTGTGGCTGGGTCGCCAGCGGCCACATCAATGCCTACTTGAAGAATCCGTATTGCCAAGTGGTTGCCCTGGGGAGCCGCCGTCTGGAGAGCATCCAGGCCAAGCAGGCGGAATTCGGCGTCGAAACACGCGCCTACACCGATTTCCAGCAACTCCTGGATGACGACGAAATCGACATCATCTCCCTCTGCACGCCCAATAACCAGCACGCGGAAGAGACCATCCGCGCCCTGGCGGCAGGAAAGCATGTTTTTGTGGACAAACCCATCGCCATCCTCGAAGAGGATATCCCGCGGTTGATTGCCACCACGGAAGCCGCCAAGACACACACCCAGGTGGGGTTCGTCCAGCGCTTCAATCCCAGGGTGCTATTGCAGAAGAAATTGGTCCAGGAAGGCGAACTGGGGCGTGTCTTCATGGTCAATGCGGACTACTGGTTCGGACGGGAGCGCAAGGGCTGGATGAAGCACCAGGCACAGACGGGCTGCGCATTTATTCTCGGTGGCTGCCATTCGGTGGATATGGCTCGATTTGTGCTGGGGAGCGATATCCGACGCGTCTCCGCCCAGGGGATCATGGTAGGCGACTACTACGAATATCCGCCCGTGCAGACCGCTCAGGTACAATTCGATAACGGCGCCATCGGTGTGTTCACCTGCTCGCTAGTGGGAACCAACCCCTTCACTACAAATCTTACCCTCCTGGGGGAAAATGGCACCATCGTCAACGATAAGTTCTTCCTGAAGCGCTTCGAGGGACAGAAGGATTACTTCACCCTGGATACTGGTGCCTCCAAGAGCGGCGATGTCTATTCGCATCCTTTCCCCGCGCTGGTCAACCAGTTCGTCCAGTGCATCCAGGAAGATCGTGAGTCCCCAAATAATATCCGCTCCGCAGTCAACGCACACCTGGCATGCATCGGCATTCAGAAGAGCGCCGAAAATGGCGGCAAGGCTGTCACCATCGGAGAACAGTGCTTAATGCTTGATGCGTAACCCGTCGTGTGCTCCAGGCGAAAGCCTGGAGATTGGCGCCCCCTCGAAGCTCTCGCTTCGGGCACACAACACCTCGAAGCTCTCGCTTCGAGCACACAAGCCCCTTACGCTCCCGTATGTTCGATGATGCGGAGTTTTTTCCAGCGTCCGACCTTATATCGCACGAGGAAGGTAGAGCTGCTCAATGCGCCGCAGATGACGAAGTAGAGCCATACCCGCAGGGGCGGCATTTCCAGCTTGTGAACGCAGGTCAGGATAACCAGCGTGATGACCAGATTATTCAGGAAGTGTATGACCATGCACCAGAGGGTATCTCCTGCGCCGCGCAGCGCTCCAGTGGCAATCAGCAACACCGCATCCGTCATGATATAGAGTCCCGCCATCCGTAGCATGGGCACCGCGTATTCCCGGACTTTCGTATAATCCAGTCCAGAGGACTCTGGGGCAAAGACGCCCACCAGGACCGTCGTGAAAATCTGGAAGAGCATCAGCATACAGAATGCGTAGGCGAGCCCCAGCTTGAAACCCGAATGCGTAGTCTTCACCGCCAGTTCCGGATCCCCCTTCCCCATGGCACGACCTACTAGCGTGGTGACACCTACCTGAATGCCCAGAAGCGGGTGGAAGGAAAAGCCATCCCAATTGAAGACGATTGTGGTAGCGGTCGCCATGTCATCGCCGTAGCTGTGGAAACTGGAGACCAGGAAGACAAAGCAGATCATCCCCAGGACATTCTCGCAACCCTGGGGCAGTCCATAGCGCAGGAGTTTCCGGAATTTATCCCACTCCAGCCCACGCTGGGTGTCGTTGCGCCATTCGGGCTTGCGGCGGTAATGGAGGAATGCCCCCACCAGCACCAGCGCGGAGGAGAGTCCCGAGAGGATGGTACCGATGGCAGCGCCGTCCAGTCCCAGAGCGGGAAATCCCCAGTGTCCGAAAATCAGCACCCAGTTGGCGATGAGATTGACGAAGAGCGCCACGATATTTCCCACCATGATCATCTTGGTCTTGCCGATGCCCGAGAAGAATGAGCCGAAGGAGAAGCGCAGGAATGCGTTGAGGCAACCGAAGCCCATATACCAGAAGTAGCGGCGTTCCAGGGTGCGTTCCAGTTCGGAATGGTAGTCGAAGATGGGACTGGAAGCCACCAGGAAATGCACCAGCAGCGCCAGTGGATAGCTGATGGCGGCCAATAGCAGCGCCTGATAGACCATCCGCACGCAGTTGTGCTTCTGATTTGCCCCGAGATATTGCGCAATCAGCGTGGAAGAATAGCCGATGACACCCACAAAGAAGGAGGTGATCATCCAGCTGGAAATACCG
Source organism: Lentisphaeria bacterium UBA1724 (assembly GCA_002315885.1). Lineage (GTDB taxonomy): Bacteria > Verrucomicrobiota > Lentisphaeria > Oligosphaerales > Oligosphaeraceae > UBA1724. The sequence continues at coordinate 4,228 of DCIO01000008.1, read as the reverse complement.
CCGCTCATGGCAGCCGCCTGGTGGACCACGCCCACACGAGAAAGGAAAAGCCTGTCGATGAACATCATCAGCATATCGAACATGCTGGAGATGAACATGGGAATGGCGATGGGCAGCAACTCGAATATGCCGCCCGGGCCTTCGAAGTGGCGCTTCTTGATGGAGGAAAATAGGTTGCTCATGAAATAATCTCGCGCTAAAGCGATCGCGCTGGGAATCTCGCGCTAAAGCGCTCGCACAGGACAGATGATCTGGGACGGGGGAAGGGTTTCGGCAAGAGGCGGGAATTCGGAAAGGAGGCGGGTAACTACTTGAAGTACTGCTCCAGGAGGTCCGCCAGGCGCTTGTGTTTTTGGTGGATTGGGAGGGGCTCGCGGCTCCAGTGGGTCAAATCCGTCACCAGCGCATCTTCGATTTGGAGCTCACGTTCTGCGGCATCGCGCCACTTTTGGGACATCTTCTCGCTGTTGGCCAGGCATTTCTTCAGCAGGTCGATATACATGGCGTCCTCGATGCCATCCCGGATGTACTTGAGACGCAGACAGGGGATGGGACCGCCGGGTGCGGGATAGACCAGGCGTCCGTCGCCATTGAAATCCTGGAAACTGACGCCGTTCCAGGGGGCTTTCAGGATGGGTCCGCCGTCCACAGGCACGGAGATATCTCCCACATGCTTGTAGGTGCCATTGTCGCCTTTGGTCCACTCCCAGTACATTCCGGAGGCGTAGTAGAGGAAGATATCGTCGTTGTTGATTTTCTTTGCCATGAATCCCATGAGGAGTCGCGGTGCGGCGCCGGGGTATTCCATGAGGAAATTCGCGTAGGGCAGATAGGGGCTGCACGCCACATACCAGCCCACCTTCTTGCCACGTGCCCGTGCGGCGGTGATGTTCTCGGTGTTGTTGGAGAAGGACGCGGTGCCGGGAATCCACCCATCCACCAGGTCATCCAGCCCGCTGGCGATACCGAAGGTGCCGTCATAGAGCGTGGTGTAGATTGGGATGCCAGGAGCGGCTTCACGGAGCTTCAGGAGAGTCTCCCGTATCATGGGGAATTTGTCCGCAGTGGCTTCGTCAAAGACGTAGATATACGCCTTGTCCAGCATTCCCTCGGCCTTGTAGCGCTCGTAGTATTCGCGGATGCGCTGGAGGCTCTCTTCCTTCAGCGGGCCATTCACGTATCCAAAATTGAAAAACTTTGCGCCCCGCGCCAGGACGGACTTGTTCACTGCCACGGCATCCTTTTTATTGCAGCCGTAGTAGATGTCGTCGGGTTGCATGCGGTGCGCAAGAAGCAAATCCGCCACCTGGGATTTGTAGGCGGCGCGCTTCGCTTCGTCGGCGGGATAATCCTTCAGGCTGTTGTAGGCCACGGGACAGAAATACGGCGCACCGGGCTCCAGGACGAAGCCACGCACGCGCACCGTGAAAGGCATGACCTGGCTATTGCCGTCCACCATCACCTTCACCGCGCCTTTGTAGAGACCGGGCTTCTGGTCCATAGGCACGCGCACATCCAGCCACCAGCTCTGATAGCGTTTCGCCTCCACGGAGAAGGGCATGGTCAGATACTCCAGAATCGGATCTGGCCAGTAGCCCGTGTAGTCCACCACATAATGCGCGGGGACGGTCTCCACGTAGCCCACGGGAGAGAGCTTCACTGCCCAGGCAGGGAGTTCTGTGCCGTCGTCCAATGCGGGGAGAGTCTCCAGAGTCGCCAGGACCTCCTTCGCGTCCTTGAAGGCGTATCCCACCAGTTGTGCGCTTTCGCCCTCGCCCTGCGCGGCATCAATCTCGTATTTCGGCGTCATGCGATTCAGGAATGCGTAGTCGCCGAAGTGGATTTTCTCCTCGGGCAGTGCCCAAAGCACTCCCATGGGTGCGGACTTGGCGGCGAACTTAAAAACCAGGATATCCAGTTGCGGGAAGACCTCCCTGCATGACGCGGAAAGCCGAGCCACGTCATCGGCGGTGGGATTTTCGGAGACGTTGGTCAATTCCATGCCCAGGCGCCGTCCCGGCTCGGGCATACTTCGTCCCAACGCCGCCTGCCTCCAGAGATAGGCCGATTGGAGCTTCTTGAGTTCGGCGCGGTTTCGTGCGGCCTCGGCGGCGGGATCCCGCAATTCCAGGGTGATGTCCCCCACGTAGATGCTCCAGGGCTCCGTCGGCTTCACCGAGAAGATATCGATGGTCTTGACACAGGACAAATCCCAGTCCGTCTTGTCATCGATTTGCAGCACCAGCGTATTGCGTCCTGGGGCGGACTTGAAGCCATACCACCCCATGGGCGCCTTGTCCTTTTCGGTGCGAATCTCGAAATAGGGATGGCATTCCTGGGGACAGAGAATCTCGATGGAGACACTCTTGACGCTGCGCCAATCGGAGAACCCCAGGGAGGGGACATCCAATTTGATGGAGGGATAGCCATCGGGATCCGCCTGGTAGGTGAAGAAGCCCGTCAGACCTGGCTCGCCATTGGGCCATGCCTTCATCTCCACCTGGCATTTGGGGCCCGATTTCTTCCAGTTTTCCTCTATGGGCTGGTCCACCGAAAAGCGGTAGAGATTCTTTGGCACTGCCAGAAGCGCCATGGGCAACAACGCGCAAAGAAGAAGCGCTCGAGATGCTAGAATCACAAGATGGTCCATGGTATGAAAATTACACAAATTCGGTCTCGATGGTCAGGACGACATTGAACTCAGGATGGATTCCGTGGATGTATTCCCGGAAATCCGCCTGGACTTTCTCCCAGTCCCGCAGGTCGTAGTCCACGATGAAATCGCAGTAGAGGTCGGTGCCATTGGGAGCCACATAAATCGCATGGCAACTCTGGATGTGCTCCCTATCACGGACAAAACGGACCACGTCCTCACGGAGCCCCCGCAGCGTCGGCGAATCCTTGTCCACCGCATACATTCCGAAGACCATGGTGACGTGATACTCGTGCATGATTCTCAGCTGCAAAGCGTGGATGACCTCGTAGATTTCCCCCAGAGTGCGCTTGTGGTCGATTTCGATGTTCACGGAGCCCGTATAGGCATTTGGCCCGTAGTTATGGAGCGCCATATCCACGGCGTTGATGACGCCGTCGGTGGAGCGAATGACCCTGTAGAGTTCGTCCGCCAGCTCTTTGTCCACGGGTTGTCCCAGCAATGCGGCGATGGTATCCTTCAGGACCTCCCAAGCGGCACGAAGCACGAAGAAGGCGGTGATGATGCCCGCCCAGGCATCCACGGATTTGCCGAAAACCAGGAAGATGACGATGGAGACGATGGTCACTGCGGAGACGATGGAGTCGCTGCGGCTCTCTTCGCCAACCGCCACCAGCGCCTTCGAATCCACTTTCCGCCCCTGGATAATGGTGTAGATACCCATGGCCAGTTTCACCACCACGGAAATCACCAGCACCACCACCGAGACCACCGTCACCTTCAATTCTTCGGGGTGGATGAGCAGATGGACGGAGCTTTTCAGCAGCTCGATGCCCGTCAGGAGAATCAGCGTTCCGATGAGCAGACTGGTCAGGTATTCGATGCGGCCATAGCCGAAGGGATGCTTCCGAGTCGGACGCTTCTGGGAGAGCTTCGTGCCCACCATGGTGATAACGCTGGTGGCGATGTCCGTGGCGTTGTTCACACCCTCGGAAACCACTGCGATGGAGTTGGTCAGCACACCTATGGCAATTTTCAGGCAGGACAAAAGGACATTCACCGCCACATTCAACCAGGAAGTGGCGAAAATGACACGACTACGATGCTGCGGAGATACGACTGAACAACTCATTTTCTACGACACACAAAGCACACAAGGTATAATTCCGTACATCTGCGTACAATAAGCCATTTTTATTCCACAAAACACACAAAACACACAAAAATCGAAATTGACTGGGGTGTCCCGACGGCGTCTCGCCGTCGAAAGGGGTGTACCGACGGCGTCCTCGCCGTCGAAGTAGCCTAGGTAGCCTAGGAAGCCTAGGGAGCCTAGGAAGCCTAGGGAGCCTAGGAAGCCTAGGGAGCCTAGGAAGCCTAGGAAGCCTAGGGGAGTAGCGACGGCGTCCCCGCCGTCGAATAGCCTAGGAAGCCTAGGGAGCCTCACTAGTGTCCGGTTGACACTACTGAGTTTGCTAATAATGTCTTAGGAAACACTTTCCTCCTAGGTGATTCACCTTTGCAAGCAAGTTATCTCCCGCTTCAGAATCTGAATTCTATTTCAAATCCGTGCGT
>DCIO01000017.1:38089-43899 GCA_002315885.1 Lentisphaeria bacterium UBA1724 | reverse complement strand
CGTCGGTACACCCATGGACGGGCATCGCCCAGGGTTAGAAGCTCTTGAGGAGGAAGAAGACGGGTGCGCTGCTCCAGGCGTGGCACATGCTTCGAGAGGAGGTGGCGCTGGAGACTTCGGGGAAGGTGGTCAGCCAGGGGCTTTCTTCCAGGCAGGCATACCAGGGCGCCAGGGCTTTCCGCACGCCTTCTTTGTCACCCAGCATCCGCAAGGCATCCAGGACATAGAACTGGAAATAGAGGCTACAGACACTCATGCCGGGGATGTCCTCCAGCAGGGCCTTCTTGACGGAAGGGAGGTGCTGAGCGGGCACGGCATTGGTCAGAATGGCCAGTGCCTGTGCATGTCGGCTATACCAATCCTTTCCTGGGACATCGCGGTAGATGCCCTTTGCTTCGTCGAATAGATTCTTGTTGACGGCCTGGATGATATTCCTCTGGAGGGCATCCCAGCGTTCCGCCAGATACTCCTCGCCTTCCAGTTTGGCGAGTCGGCTTGCGGCCTGGAGTGCGTATGCGAAAAGGAGGTTCTCGATGGCAGTGGGGGATTTCTTGTCGCGGGAGGGATCGCCGTAGGAGTCATTCCATTCTTGTGTCCAGTCGGAGAATGCCCAGAACCCGGGATGTCCCGCCAGTCCCGTGGTTTTATCGACGAGATCCGTGTAGTAACGGATGACGCCCTGGATGCCCCAGAAGAGTTGATGGAGGAGTTTTGCGTCATGGAAATAGCGCTGGTAGTCCTCGATCATCAGAATCCAGATGAGCGCATAGCCCGGGATATACTGTGGCAGTGAGGAGGGGAAACGGCTTTGGACCAGTCCGTTGGCGGCCTGGCTGCGCGAGAAGTCCAGGATTGCCTTTCGTCCCAACTCGCCATTACCCGTTGCCTCGTAGGAAATCAATGCCTGGACGCGTGTATCGCCTTCGTATTGGAAGCGCTCGTAGAATGGGCAGTCCTCGTAGGTATCGTGTGCGCAGCATCGTGCGGTATGGATGCCGACCTGGTAGATTTTCTCCAGCATTTTGTCCTGGGCATGGAATTCGCGGAATGTTCCGAAATCGTAGGAGTAGAATTCCGTCTTCAGGGAGAATTCCATGGGTTCTTCCAGGTCTGCGATGACGCGCAGGTAGTTCGCCGCTCGCAGTTCGAAGGTCTCCATCTGCCAGGCTTTTCCGCACAAATGCATGACATCTTCCTGCCAATGGGATTCGTCAGGTTTTTCGAATTGCCGTAGCAGGATGGTGCCCTTTGCGGCGGAGCCCGCGAGTTGGATATATCCCGTCAGATACTTTTCCAGGGAGACGAGGCTTTCGGAGTGTCCAGCGGGGAGGGTTCCCTTGAGGGAGCCGTCCGCTTGGATTCCCAGGGTAGTCCCAGGTGCATCCAGTGTCTTGCATGCCAGCGGTTCTCGTTTCATGGGGCGCACTTGGGGCATTTCCATGGCGCTGACGACGCCCGTGTCGCCGTTGAGGTTATATCCATGGATACCCGCATTTCGTGCGATGCGCTGGAGCTCCTGCCAGGAGGAGTCATCGAAATCCAACGCCTTCCAATCTCCCAGGTCTTTGGAGAAGTCGGTTTCCTCGCGGCTGGTGGCGAAGAAGTAATCCCCTTGGGAAATGTGTTCGGTGGGGTGGAGATTTTGTCGGCTGGGATCCAGGGCGCCCTTCCAGTTCCATGGCGTGGAGAGTTGGAGTTCGCCATCCTTGCAGGAGACGTAGAGTCCTCCGCCCAGGTGCATTTCCGAGAAGGGCGAGATGCTCTTGAACCACCCGTCCGCCCAGACGACGACTTCTGCGGCGAGCACATGTCGTCCAGGCAGGATATCCACTTCGGAGCATGCCAGTTGCTTGTACCACACGGGGCTTTTCACGGGCCCCGTGGCAATCAGTTTTCCATCCAGATAGAGCTTATACCGGCAGTCCGCGCAGGAGTAGATGGAGAGATGGCGGGCGGTGGAGCTTTCAAAGACGCGTCGGAAGAGTCGGAAGCCTGGCTCATAGCTGACGAGGTCAGGGAGCCAGGAAGCGAATCCTTGGGATGCGGCGACGAAATCTTTTTCTTCGGGATAGCTCATTTTGAGGATGAGTGAGTCGGCAGGGAGTGGCTACCAGCCCTTATGGTCGGTATGGAGCAGGTGGTGCGACTTTTCGGAGAGAGGGCTCTCCAGGAATTCCTTGTAGAGTGCCAGCACATCCGCGTTTTCGTGAGAGAAGCGCAGGGTGCTATTGGCATCCAGTTCCCAGAGGGTATTGGCGCGTGTGGCGGCCATTTCCTTTCCTTCGTGGATGGGCTGGCCGCCGCCACCAGCGCAGCCGCCGGGGCAGGCCATGATTTCCACGAAATCCACCTTGGTTGTGCCATTCTTGATGGAATCCAGGAGTGCGCGGGTATTGCCCAGTCCAGATGCCACTGCGGTGTGGAGTTTTCCGAAACCCGGGATTTCCACGGTGCCTTCCTGCCAGGGTTTGTCCGCGGTGGGGCGGTCTTTGGCGAAGGCATCCGCGTCGGGATTTTTGCCCGTGACCAGGTAGTATGCGGAACGTAGAGCGGCCTCCATGACACCGCCCGTGGCGCCGAAGATGACTGCGGCGCCGGTGCCAGTGCCCAGAGGAGAATCAAAGGCGGCTTCCTCTAGTTTGGTGGGATCCACATTCAAGAATTTCAGAAGTCGGCAGAATTCGCGTGTGGTCAGGACCGCATCCACATCGGGATCACCGTTGGCGCCTTGCATGGTGGGCAGTTCGCTCTCGGCTTTCTTGGCAGAGCAGGGCATGACGGAGACTACGAAGAGATTCTTCGCATCCACGCCCACCTTTTCGGTGAAGTAGGTCTTTGCCACGGCGCCGAACATCTGCTGGGGGGATTTGGCCGTGGAGAGATTGCCCACGAATTCGGGATAGGTGTTCTTGGCGTAGCGCACCCATCCAGGGCAGCAGCTGGTGAACATGGGCCAGGAGTAATTCTTGGCGTCCTTCAGGCGGGCCAGGAGTTCGCTGCCTTCTTCCATGATGGTCAGGTCGGCGCTGAAGTTTGTGTCGAAGACGTAGTTGAAACCCAGTGCCTTCAGGGCGGAGACCATCTTGCCTACGGTGGCGGTCTTGGCGTCCAGCCCGAATGCCTCGCACCAAGCGGCGCGGATAGCGGGGGCCACCTGGATGACGGTGGTCAGCTGGGGATTCGCCAGGGCCTTGAGGACGCGATCGGTGTCATCCCGTGCGGTGAGTGCGCCAGTGGGGCAGTGGGTGACGCACTGTCCGCAGAAGGTGCAGTCAGTGTCCACGACGGCTTTGCGATTGGCGGTGTCAACCACGGAACGGCTGCCATTTCCTACCGCATCCCAGATGTGCACCTGCTGGATTTTGTCGCAGACTTGGACGCATCGCATGCACTGGACGCACTTGGAGGCATCCCGCACGATGGGGCAGCGCAGGTCTTTGGCGTTCTTTTCGGGCTTGACATCGTATGGGATGTCCAGAAGATTGAATTGTGAGGAGAGGTCCTGCAGGACGCAATTCTTGTTGCGGATGCATGTGGTGCAGGAAGTGCGGTGCTTGGAGAGAATCAGCTGGAGATTGACCTTCCGTGCGGCCAGGACGCGGGGGGATTCGGTGCGGACCACCATGCCCTCAGTCACCAGGGTCTCGCAGGCGGGTGCCAGGCGCTGGACGCCCTCGATTTCCACCACGCAGAGACGGCATGCGCCAATCTCGTTGACGTCTTTCAGGTAGCAGAGGTGTGGGATTTCGACGCCCGCGGCTTTCGCGGCCTCAAGAATCGTCGTGCCCTGGGCGGCCTGGACCGCCTTGCCATTTAGGGTGAAACTTACCATCTTTCCTTCCTCCCTCCCTTGAAGCTACCAAAACCAAAGCAATCGCAACGCAGGCAACGGCCGCATTCTTCGGCGGCTTCCTGCTTCGTGTAGGCGTGTTCCATGCAGACGAAATCGTGCTTGCGTTCGTCGGCGGGGCGTTCGGCGGGATTTACGCGGCCGTGTGCCTGCAAATCCGCGAAAGTGGGATCGGGCATGGGGATGTCCTTGACGATTTCGTGATGGAAGCCCAGGAACTTATCGATATTTGCCGCCGCGACTTTGCCTGCCGCGATAGCCTTGATGACAGTAGCGGGGCCCGTTGCCACGTCGCCGCCCGCGAAGACGCCGGGCATGCCGGGGATTTCGGTGGCGTCATCGGACTTGATCCATCCGCCGCGTCCGCAGGGCACGCCTTCATTTTCGAAGTCCTTTGAGTCGATGCCCTGGCCGATGGCCACCAGCACGATATCGCAGGGGATGCGGATGGGGTCGGCATCGGCGTCCTTGGGGGCGGGGCGGCCGTCCTTGCCCACTTCGCCGATGATTTGTGGTTTTGCCCAGAAAGCGACCACGTTGCCCTGGTCATCGGCTTCAATCTTGAGAGGCGCGGTGAGTTGCATCACTTCGGCGCCTTCGGCGATGGCGCCCTGGACTTCTTCGGGGAGGGCGGTCATGTCTTCAATGCGTCGACGATAGGCGCAGATGACCTTCTCGGCGCCCAGGCGCACGGCAGAACGGGTGCAGTCCATGGCCACATTTCCGCCACCGACCACGACCACGCGCTTGCCCGTGAAATCGGGATGCTCGCCATCACCGATGCCACGCAGGAGCTTCACGGCGGAAATCACGCCCTTGGAGTCTTCGCCTTCGATGCGGAGCTTCTTGTCGGTGTGTGCGCCAATGCAGAGGAAGACCGCGTCGAATTGTTTACGGAGATTGGTGAGTGAGAGGTCGTCTTTGCCCACAGCAACGTTGGTCTTGGCTTCGATGCCCAGAGAGAGGATGGAGGCGATTTCGGCATCCAGCACTTCTCTTGGGAAGCGGTAGCTTGGGATGCCGTAGCGCATCATGCCGCCCAGTTGCTTGCGCTGCTCAAAGACCGTGACCTTGTGTCCCATCAGCGTCAGGAAATAGGCCGCAGTCAGACCGCAGGGACCGCCGCCAATTACGGCAATCTTCTTGTCGGTGGCGGGGGCGCAGGCGGGTTGGGGGACATCCCCTGCGGCGTCCACCGCATAGCGTTTGATGGCGCGGATATTCACCGCGTCATCCACCATCTTGCGACGGCAGTGGCCTTCGCAGGGATGTTCGCAGATATAGGCGCAGGCCACGGGGAAGGGATTGTCCTTGCGAATCAAGCGAATGGCGTCGGCGGGACGGCCGGCGCGGACCAGTGCGATGTAGCCAGGGATATCCACATCCGCAGGGCAGTTTGCGCGGCAGGGGATGGGCTCCTTTTTGCCCACGAGGCAGTGCCCGGTGGCGGCGTGTTCCAGATAGTCTTCACGGAAGCCCTTCAGGCTCAGGAGCAGTGCGTTGGCGGCTTCCTGTCCGATGGCGCAATCCGAGGTGTCCGCGATGACCGTGGCGGTCTCTTCCAGCAGGCGGACGGTGTCCGCATTGCCTTCCCCATCCAGGAGCTGTTCCAGGAGTTCTGCCAGGGTATTCAGTCCCACGCGGCAGGGGACGCATTTTCCGCAGCTCTGGGAGCGGGAGAGAATCAGATAGTTCAGGGCGGTCTCTACGGGGCAGAGTCCCGGCGGTGCGGCGGCCAGACGGCGTGCCATGCCATCATGGAGCTGGTCCAGCGTGCTTTGCAGCTGGAGCGGCGTCTTGAGTTCGAGGCGATTCATAAGGATTCCTGTTATGGGTGAGGGGAAAAGAAATCAGGCAAACTTGCTTAATGTAATCCCTCGCGCGCGCACCGCGCGACGCCTGCGTAGGCGTCTGAATAAACGCCTGAGCCTAGGATGCCTAGGGTGCCTAGGGTGCCTAG
>DCIO01000017.1:16936-38058 GCA_002315885.1 Lentisphaeria bacterium UBA1724 | reverse complement strand
GTCCCCGCCGTCGAAGTAGCCTAGAATGCCTAGAACGCAAAAAAGCCGCCGTGGGTTTACCGCGGCGGCTTTTTTGTGTGTGATCGCTAGGAGGGATTAGTCTTCCTTCTTGGTGATCTGGATCTTCAGGTTGGCCTTGACCTCGCTGGAGAGCTTGATGGCGACGGTGTATTCGCCGAGGGTGCGGATGCTGTCATCCAGTTCCACATCAGCCTTGCTGATTTCAATGCCCTGGGCATTGACGGCGTCTGCGACGACCTGTGCGGAGACGGAACCGAAGAGCTTGTCGTTTTCGCCGACTGCCATGGGCAGGACGATATTGAGCGCCTCGATCTTTTCTGCCAGTGCCTTAGCGACGGCCAGGCGCTGTTCGCGCTCCTGCTGGAGCTTGAGCTTGCGTGCCTCGACCTGCTTCAGAGCGCCTTTGGTGACGGCGATTGCGTATTTGCGGGGAATCAGGAAGTTGCGGGCGTAGCCATCAGCGACTTTGACGACGTCGCCGACCTGACCGAGATCCTTGACATCTTCCAGGAGAATCAGTTCTTTAGACATAGTAGTATTCCTTCTTCTGGGGGTGTGCCATTAGAGAACGAGACCCATAACGCGGGCGCGCTTGATAGCGTCGGCCAGCAGTTTCTGGTGCTTGGAGCAGTTACCAGTGATGGTGCGGGGCAGGATGCGTCCGCCCTCGGTCTGGAAACGCTTGAGCAGATCAACATCCTTGAAATCCAGCTGGAAGATGTTGTTTTTGCAGAGGCGGCAGGTCTTCTGGCGCAGCAGCTTCTGGCGGCGTTTCGGAGTAATGGTCTTCATTTTGAAGTTCCTTTTTTTGCTTGGTTATTTACAAGAAAGTTCTCTTCCTGTCGGGGGAATTTCAGAAAGGCGTGTCATCCACGGGGGCATCATCCTGTGGCACATCCTGCGGAGGCTCGGGAGCCTGGAAGGAAGGCATGGGTGATGCGGAGCGATACTGCTGCGGCGCGGGGACGTCCACGGGCTGGCCGTAACCAGTTGCCTGGGGCTGGCCATATTGGGGACGTGCTGCGGGAGCGGCATAGCCACCCTGTTGCTGTGGTGCGCCGTATGCGGGGCGTGGGGATGCCTGGCGGTAGGTCCCTGCGGGCTGGTATGCGCCAGCATTTTGTGCGGGGGCTCCTCCCATGGCGCCCTGGCCATCAGAACGGCGTGCGAGCAACTGCAGATTTTCGCAGACGACGGTCAACCGGTTGCGGTTGACGCCAGTGGTCTTATCCACCCAGGTGTCGTAGTTGAGGCGTCCTTCGATGTAGATGGGATCGCCTTTGTGGACGAACTGCTGAATGATTTCGGCATTTCGCTGGAAGGCGGAGACATCCACGAAGCAAGTCTCTTCCACGAGTTCCTGTCGCGCGTTGGTGTATCTGCGGTTCATAGCCAGAGTGAAGGAAGATACCATTCCGCCGCCGTTGGTCTGTCGGATTTCAGGCTCACGAGTGAGATTTCCGATGAGAATGACTTTATTGACGCTGGGCATGTTTCTTTTCCTCCTATTCTTTGGCTAATGTGTGTGTCGACTCTTTCTAAAAAACTGACGGGGAGATAAAAACGGGCTACTTGCGGGGGCCGCGAGAACGGTAGTCGTTGTCGAAGTCATCCTGGAAGGGCTCGTCACCCAGGCGGGAGGCTTCGTTTTCGCGGGCCTTGAAGACCTCGTCATCCTGGCCATCTTCGAAGTGGAAGATACCGATGCGGAGGACGGTGGCGTTGAGGCGATACTTGTCCTTGACTGCGGCGGGGGCAGTGGCGGGCATTTCGGCGACGTAGTCCCAGTAGAGACCGACTTTGTGGGTCCCGATGGGGCGTGCGAAGGTGCGTTTTTCGAAGAACTTGACGCGGCTGATTTCGGCGCCGAGTTCCTTGAGGTAGGCCTGGATGGTGGCATCGAAGGCCTCGCCATTCCCCTCGACCTTTGCGGGGTCAAGGATGAACATCAATTCATACTTGGACACGGTTGTGACTCCTGTAATTAGGAACGGTTGTTTTTCAGTCCGCCGGCGTCCCCACCATCCTGGCTTCTTGCGCGGCCTTTTGGAGGAAGCCCCGTGCAATGGTGTCAGTGACTTGGGCTGCGGCGCGTGTTGCGTCGCGGGGGAGGGAGTTGTCAGCGGAGACCCAAGGAGCAAGCACCCATTCTACGATGGTGGTGCCCGATTCGGGTCGCGGTCTCCCGATGCCGACCCGCAGTCTAGGGAAATCCGTGGTCTGCAGGTTTGTGATGATGGAGGCCAGTCCTCGGTGTCCTCCGGAGGAGCCCTTTAGCCGTAGGCGGAGGGTTCCTTCAGGGATATCCAAATCATCGCAGATGACCAGCATTTCCAAGGGAGTGATACGGAAATGTCGGAGTGTTTCTGCGACAGCCTCGCCGCTCAAGTTCATGTAGGTCAGTGGTTTCAGGAGCAGGACGCTTCTGGAACCGCAGGTCGTCCACTGGAGTGTGCCGTTGCTGGGTTGCCAGAACGACGGCGTCGCAGGAGTGGTTGAGGCCTTCATGATTTCATCGCCTACCAGCCAGCCCGCGTTGTGTCGGGTCTGTTGGTAATCCCTCCCGGGATTTCCGAGGCAGGCAATGAGTTTCAGTCTTGGCGCGGTGTCCATCATCGATTCCCGTCATCCACCGGTCCGCCAGGGCCGATGGACTTTGGGAAATGGTTTTCAAGCAGTAGCCAGTGTGGAGGGAGTGCCCTCTGTTCTGGCGGGGTTGCCGAGGTGTTCGTGTTGTTCCCTCGGCGGGGAAGGTCGTCGTTGTTGAGGCGACGGGATTCAGAAAGGGCTTTGCGACGTTTTTTTGCGTCGTATTATGCCTTGACTTCCTGGAAATCGATGGAGAGGATCTGGCCGTTGATAGCCTTGTACTGGACATCCTTCACGATGGCGGTCTTGGTGCCAATGCCGTCGATGGCGATGGTGAGGGTATCTTCGTAGTGCTCGATCTGTTCGGCCTGTGCGGCATCCAGCTGGAAGCTGATGGTCTCGACGCCTGCGGAGTAGATGACGGCGGGGATGAAGCCCTGCTTGCGGAGGCGGCGGGATGCGGTGCTGCCAAGCTCATCGCGCTTGGTGGCAGTCAGAGAGATGCTTTTGCTCATTTTGGGTATCTCGGTTGGTTTAGGGTGGTACGGAAGTACATTATGTAAAGAAGACAAAAATCGGTTTCAACGACCCAATGGGTCGGAAATTCGGCTAATATAATACAAGTTGTTCACTCGTGGTAGTATTTTGTCCGGTTTTCGTGGTGTTTGATGGATTTTTGTCAACAAATTATCCAAAACGTGACAAAATAATCCCGGAATTTGTCATGTGAAGAGGAAAGCCAGGATCCCCGCGGCGATGCAGTAGAGTCCGAAGACCCAGAATTTTCCGAGGAATCGGATTTTTGCCAGGAGTTTCAGTGCGGCGTATCCCACGATGGCGGAGAGGATTGTAGCGGTGATGATACCGACGGCGTGTCCGTCGGTGGTCAATTCGCTGAAATGTCGGAATTTCAGGATGATGGAGCCCAGGATGAGTGGTATGGAGGCCAGGAATGAGAAATCGAAGGCATCCTGGCTACTGACATTCAGCCATCTTGCGGCGACGTATGTGCTACCGGAGCGGCTGATGCCCGGGAGGATTGCGATGGCCTGTGCGGTGCCGATGCCCAGTGCCTGGAGGTAGCTGGGGCCGGATTTTCCCAGAGAGTGGATTTTCTTGAGGCTCAGGAGTGCGATGCCCGTGACCATGAGGAATGCGGCGATTGCCTTGGGATTTTCGAAGGTCTTTTCGATGGCATCGTGTGCGAGGAAATAGAGCACTCCTGCGGGGATGCAGGAGATGACCACCGCCAGGGCGTAGCGCCAGGCCTTTGCGTCCCGTTTCATCAGTCCGATGAGGAGTTCGGTGATGCGCTTGCGGTAGAATGCGAATACGGCGACGAGGGTGCCGCCGTGGAGGAGGATTTCCAGGAGTGGTCCGTCAGCGATATCGCCGATGGACATCTGTGATTTCAGGAGTGCCAGGTGTCCGCTGGAGGAGACAGGCAGAAATTCGGTCAATCCCTGGACGATGGCAAGGAGTTGGAGTTGGAGAAATTCGGACATGGTGTATCAATCATCGCGAGTGTCTGGGCCTGTTTAGAGAGTGGTGGTGGCGGTAGGGAATTCTACTGCCGTTTATAGGTAAGCCAGAGTGCGGTCGCCAATGCGGAGATAGTTGGCAGGATGCCTGCGATAAGCCAATGGAGATTGCCGCCCTTTCCGAGAATCAGGAAGAACTGGCATATCAGATAGTATGCGATAAAGAGTGCGACTGCGGTGACGAAGCCCCGTGCGGCGGTGGTGCGTCCCCTGGTCAGCGTCAATGCGAATCCGAAAAGCACCGCGATGAGTGTTCCCAGTGGTGAGACGATACGGTATGCGATCATGGTTCGGACGAGTCCGCCGTAGTTGGAGGCCAGCATGATATTTCTTCTGCGCATTCTCAGCAGATCCCTGAGGGGCATCTGGTCGATGGGCTTGGATTGGATGGCGATATCCCGAGGATTGGCATTGAAGATTTTTGCGGTAGTGTCATTGGGGGCAGGCAGTTCCTCCTGGAATCGAATTGGCTTTACGATGGGGCGGAGGAATGCAGTGTTGTCATTGGCGGCTCTTCCTGCGGGGTATTCGTAATCCGTGATGGAGACGCCGTGGAAGTGCCAGTATCCCTGGTTGGGATCGTAGGAGCCCTCTGCGGCAGTGATGACGCTGGTGAGTCGTCCCTCTTCGTCGTGGAGACAGACGCTGATGCCGATGGACGGTTGGTCCATTTTGAAATCCACGAAGAACCAATCCTGCCGTTTCAGGGGGTTGTAGAAGGCGGTCAGGTTCATTTTCTCGCCCTCTTCGGTCTCTTTTTTGGCCTTCTTTTTCGTATTCTTGCTTAGGTAGTCAGTCTGGATGGTCTCCACATATTGGGAACAGACGGGCATGACGAATTCATTCAGGCAGAAGATGCCCGCGCAAAGCAGAAGGGTAACCAGCCAGATTTTCGTGGCGGTATGCAGGAGGGACAATCCCGCCGAGCGTATGGCGGTCAGTTCGTTGTTCTTCCCCAGGACGGCATTCATGAAACTGACTGCCAGCAACGCGGAGATGGGGAATACCATCATGAGGTTGTCGGGGATGCGTGCCAGGAAATATAGGATAAGCTTCCCGGTGGAGATGTCGATGCCCGAGAAATCCGGCAGGTCGTCAAATACCGCCAGGAGCAGGCTGATCATCACAAACGCAGAGATGGTCCCCCACAACGGCAGCATGAATTCCCGCAGGAGGTGCTGTGAGAGCAACTTGGGGTAGCCCCTTTGGAGCAATAGGGAATTGTCTGTGGCTTCCGCCTTCATCTCGACTAGCCGATTCTACGGGCGACGGTGATATGTTTGACCAGGACTTTCGGCACCCGCTCCTGGAGTGTGTATCGGCAACCGAAAAGTAGCCATGTGAGGGGCGAGATGATGCCGAAGAAGGTGGCCAGGAGGAAGAATAGGAATGCCTTGATGGGATAGACCTTCGTGTGTTCTGGAGTGATGACCACCAATCCCCAGAAGCGCTGTCCGACTGTCTGTCCCCGTTCCGAGAGGAAATACATGAAATAGAGTGCGGAGACGATCCAGGTGACGGCGACGAAGAGGTAGAGTGCGCCCAGAGGTGGTAGTGCGCCCATTCGCATCAGTGTCCAGCATCCGAAGAGTATACCGAATGCCACTGCGCCCAGGACCAGCGCATCCAGGAGTCCCGCCAGGAAACGTACGAAGAGGCTGCAGTTATGGTAGGTGATGCCTTCCTGGGAGAGTGCGGCCGCCAGCGGGTCGTAGTCGCCGCGCATTTCCAGTCGTGCGCGGAGTTTTGCCTTGGGGTCATTGGCGAAGGCCTCCGCGCGTTCCAGCATTTTTGCGCGGAAGATTGCCTTGACGCAGTCGTGGTTACTTGCCTTTTCCCATACCGCCAGCATGGTGCTGCGAATCTGTGCATCTTCCGTGATTGTGCCTTCCTGTGCGAGGCGTTTCAGTGCCTCTTCATCCAGCGGACCCAATTTTTCACCATTTTCCAGTTGGACGATATACGCTTTTTCCATAGTCGGTAGTGGGGTTGGAGGGTGAGGGAAATTCTAGCGTTTGTCGAAATTGAAGCCGAAGCGGTTGGAGAAGGGCCACCAGACGAAGCATGGCTTGCCCACCAGCCGTTCGCGTGCGATTGGACCGAAGAATCTGCAGTCCAGGCTGTTGTCGGTATTGTCGCCCATCAGGAAATACATCTCGGCGGGGACGGTGAATTCGTCGCCGTCATATCGGAGATATTGCCCGTTGGGTTGGATGGAATGTCCCGCATAGCCATTGTTGCGTGACTGGATGCGTTCGAATGGACGGGAGTAGGAGCCATCCATGGGGAAGAAATCCGTCTCTCCCTGTGGTTTGACATAGAGGACGCGGTCGTGGATTTTGAGGGTATCCCCTGGCAGTCCCACCAGTCGTTTGACGTAGAAGGTGCCTTCCAGGTTCCTGCCGTTGTAGGTCAGGCCGTTGGTGGAGAAGACCATGATGTCGCCCCGTTTGGGTTCTGCAAAGCAGAGGCTCAATCGATTGACGAAGAGCGAGTCTCCCGATTCCATGGCGCCCTGCGCGATGACTTCGTCTTTCTGGTATGCGAATGCCTTTGGTCCCATGGTGGCATATCGTTTCACCAGGATGTCGTAGAGGAGTTTCTGGGTATTTCCCAAATCGGCGGGGACCACCAGGTCGTGTTTGACGGAGCCGTTGGCGAGATAGGTCACCGCAGTCTTGGGGAAGAGCGGCTTGGCGGGCAGGGGATGGAATTCTCCTTCGGCAATGACGCCATTTTCAGGGGCGGTCAAGGTGAAGTAGCGCCTGGAGTAATTCAGCCCATCGAAGATCCGCGCCAGCTTTCCCTGGGAGATTTCCTCGGTTTCCAGGGGGACGTAGTGGATACCGAAGAGAGTAGGCTGCATGGAGCCCGTGGGAATGCGGAAAGGCGAGATGAAAAGAGAGCGGATGCCGAATGCCACGCCGATGGATACCAGCAGCACTTCCAGGTTGTTGGCGATGGTGCCGTGGTGTCGGAAGGGGGGCAACTCCAGTTCCTGGAATTTCTTCATCAGTGCCTCCATGTCCTTGAGGGAGGCCTCTTTCTTCGCCGTCAGTAGGGATTGGTGGAATTCTTTCAGCTTTGCGACTTGTTCCGCGGAGAGCAGATCGTTGTCCCGTCGGATGCGTGTATTCAGTGCTTTTGCCGCTTCGGAGAGCTTGCGTTTCAGCAGCGCTTTCTTGGGCAGTGTATGTTCCAGGATCCAGTTTCCGCAGAAGAACCAGAGGAGAGCCAGGTCAATTAGGATGCACCAGTAGAATGCCATGGCTATTTCTGGTTCTCCTCGTCATTGCGCAGGACTGCGATGAACGCCTCCTGTGGGATGTTCACATTGCCGTAGAGCTTCATGCGCTTCTTGCCTTCCTTCTGCTTTTCCAGGAGCTTGCGCTTACGGGTGATATCGCCGCCGTAGCACTTGGCCAGCACGTCCTTGCGGTATTGGCGGACATCTTCGCGGGCGATGATCTTCGCACCGATGGCGCCTTGGAGGGCTACCTTGAATTGCTGGGCGGGGATGGCTTCCCTGAGGCGCTGGCAGATGGTCCTGGCACGGGCGGCGGCGCGGTCTGCGTGGCAGATGGACGCGAAGGCATCCACGGCTTCGCCATTGACCAGGATTTCCAGCTTGACCATGGGGCCGGGCTGGTAGCCGTCGGGTTCGTAGTCCATGGAGCCGTACCCCTTGGTGATGGTCTTCAATTTGTCATAGAAGTCCAGGACGATTTCATGGAGTGGCATCCGTGCGGTGAGCATGACGTGGTTTGCGTCCACGGTCTCGGTGTGTTGGCAGATGCCGCGTTTGTCCAGGATGAGATTCATGATGGGGCCCATGAATTTCGTGGGTGCCAGAATCTGCGCCTTGATCATGGGTTCTTCGGAATGCTCGATGAGATTGGCGTCGGGCATGTGGAGCGGGTTGTCCACCTTCATCATGGTGCCGTTTTTGAGATAGACGTGATATTCGACGCTGGGGTAGGTCAGAATCAAATCCATGTTGTAGTCGCGGCTCAGGCGTTCCTGGACGATGTCCATGTGGAGCAATCCCAGGAAACCGCAACGGAAGCCCGCGCCCAGGGCGACGGAGTATTCCGCAGAGGCATGGAAGGCGGGGTCGTTCAGCTGGAGTTTCGCGATATTGAACTTCAGCTGTTCGTATTGGTCGGCTTCGATGGGGTAGATGCCCGAAAAGACCATGGGGACGGACTTCTGGAAGCCAGGCAGTGCCTCGGTGGCGGGCTTGGCGGAGAGTGTGATGGTATCGCCCACCATGATGTCCTTGGGGCTCTTCAGGGTGGTGATGATGTATCCCGTGTCGCCAGGACCCAGTTGCTCCAGGGCCTTCATGTGTGGCGTGAAACAACCCACTTCCTTCACGTCGGTGTCGGCTTCCGTGGACATCATGCGGATGGTGTCACGGGGGCTCACGGTGCCGTTCATGATACGGACGTAGGTGACTACGCCACGGTAGTCATCGAAAATCGAGTCAAAGACCAGCGCCTGCAGGCGGTCGTTGTCGCCTTTTGGGGCGGGGATGCGCTGGACGACGGCCTCCATGAGTTCGTCAATGCCGATATCCGCCCGTGCGGAGACCAGCAGTGCTTCTTCTTTGGGAATCTGGAGGATTTCTTCCAGTTGTTCCAGGCACATGGGCACATCCGCGGAGGGGAGGTCGATTTTGTTGATGACAGGGATGATGGCCAGATTCTGCCGCAATGCCAGATTCAGGTTTGCGATAGTCTGTGCCTGGACGCCCTGTGATGCGTCAATCAGCAGGATTGCGCCTTCGCATGCGGCGAGGCTTCGTGAGACCTCGTAATTGAAGTCCACGTGTCCGGGAGTGTCGATGAGATTGAAATCGTAGGTCTTGCCATTCTTTGCCAGGTAGCGCATTTTGACGGGATGGCTTCGGATGGTGATTCCGCGTTCCATCTCCAGGTCCATGTCATCCAGGAGTTGGTCGTGGAACGTGCGCATTTCCACGGTCTGGGTATGGACCAGGAATCGGTCGGCGAGGGTAGACTTTCCATGGTCGACGTGTGCGATGATGGAGAAGTTCCGGATAAGAGATAGATCAAGTGTTTCAGACATAGTGCCGTAATATAATTCTGCTACTGCGTCCTGAGGCGCGGGTCCAGAGCGTCCCGCAGTGCATCGCCGAAGATATTTGCGGGGAGGACCAATCCCAGCATGAAAACGAATGCGCTGACCAATTTCCACCAGATGACGGGATCGCGGGTGAGTTCGGTGCGTGCGTCGTTGATCATAGTTCCCCAGGACATGGTGTCCGCTCCTACGCCGATGCCCAGGTAGGTCAGCACCGCTTCTGCCAGCACTTCGGAGGAAAAGCGCAGTACGGTGGTGATGAGGATGACGTGGAGGACATTGGGGACGATGTGGCGGAAGAGGATTTTCCAGGAGGAGGTGCCCAGTGCTTTTGCGGCCGCCACGTATTCGGCTTCCTTGAGGCGGAGGGTCTCGGCGCGGAGGAGTCGGCAGAGGCTGGTCCAGGATGCCAGTCCCATGGCGATGCAGAGCTGGGGTAGGCCATTTCCGAAGATGACGATGAATGCGGCGACGAAGAGGATGGTAGGGATGGAGGAGACCACGGTATAGAGATACTGGATGATGTCATCCACCCATCCGCCGAAATATCCCGCCATGACACCCATGAGCAGTGAGAAGGGGATTGCGATGAGTGTGGTGAGCAGTCCGATGATGATGCCCGTGCGGATGCTCTTGAGGGAGAGCCACAGAACGTCCTTGCCGATGCGGTCGGTACCCAGGAGGTGCCCCCTGGGGTGATTTAGGGAGTTGTGGACACGCAGGGACTGTCCGTCTTCGGTGACTTGGGTCTCGGCGGTATAGTTTTTGTCTGCCAGTGGCGCGGAGTAGGATACCTCCCGTCTGCGGTCCAGTGGCTTCAGGAGTTTGTCCAAAATGGACTCACCCTGGTCGTAGACGATTTCGCCGCTGTTGTTCCGCAGGAGTTCGCCCTGGTCATCCCGCATGGGTGATGTCCAGCCGATGGAATCCAGGAGTGCGACGAAGAGGTAGCATGCCAGGATGACGCCACAGACCAACGCACCGCGCTTGGCGGCGACTTCCTTGGCAGCCAGTCGCCAGTATTCCCGCTTGGACGCGGCAAATGCCAGCCAGGCCGCCAGCGCCAGCAGCAATATGACAATGGAATTTTGGAGAAACCAGGACATTTTCAATTTTCAATTCTCAATTCTCAATTCTCAATTCTCAATTTTGTTACAGTTTGATTCTGGGGTCTACGATGGTGTAAGCCAGGTCTGCCAGTAGGAGTCCGATGATGTAGATGACGGCCCCCAGGAAGACCATCGCTCTGACGATGGCGAAATCCTGTGCGGCGATGGCGTCGATGGTGAAGCCTCCCAGTCCGGGGATGGCGAAGAATTTTTCCAGGAGGAGGTTTCCTGTGAAGAGTGAGAGCAAGTAGATGGGGATATTCGTCAGAACGGGAATGAGTGCATTTCGCAGGACATGCTTGAAGAGGACGGTTTCTTCGGGGAGTCCCTTTGCGCGTGCGGTTCGGACATAATCCTGCGAGAGTTGTTCCAGGAAGAACGTGCGGTAGAGTCTGGTTCCGCTACCCAGTCCGGTGATGATACCGACCACGGCGGGGAGAATCAGGAATTTGGTCATGGCGAGTCCCGTGGCGAAGCCGGAGACGGGTGCCAATCGGAGTTTTTGCGAAGCGAGATACTGTCCGAAGATAATGAAAATGAGTGAAGAGATGCTCATGAGGATCACGCAGAGGAATTGTCCCGCGCGGTCCAGTTTTGTGCCTCGTGCGGCGGCGAGTTTCATGGCCAAGTAGATATTGGCGATGAGTGTTCCCAGGAAGATGGGCAGTGCCAGGGCGAAGGAAGGCCAGACGCGGTTCTGGATTTCCCCCAGGATGGATTTCCCCGTGCTGTCGGAATTCCCGAAGTCACCCCAGAACATTGCCAGGCTCTTCTTGCAGAAGATGGTCTCGGAGAATTTCTGGAGTCCAGGAGCGTCCGCATTGAAAATCAGTGGCAGGTCGTAGCCATGGAGTTCCTTCCAGGTCTGGACTTGTTCGGGGCTGTCGGCTTTTTCGCCCAGGGCCTGGCGTGCCATGTCATCGGGGGTGTTCACCAGAAAGAACATCCCGAATACCAGCAGGTTGACCCCCACCAGGATGGGTATCAAGTAGGCGATTCGTTTGAGAAAATAGACTAGCATGATTTTTCCCGAGGTTCTCGCGTCGGGGAGAGAAGAGGCAGAGCGTTATTTGCGCTTTGGGACGAGTGTGGCCAGGGTGAAAAGCGTCATCAGGAGAAGGAATGGCCATTTGCAGGGGCGATTCCATTCCCGTTGGCATTTTTCGCGCAACGCGGTATCCAGTCGGAGGTATTTGATTGTGTCGTAGGAGATGGTATTGGGGCGGTAGTTATGGAGCCATCCGTGTGTCAGGGTGATGTTTCGGGGATGGAAATCCCAGACCACGGGTGTATCCCGATAGAGGATTTGGTTTGCCTGGTCGATTAGTGCCTTTCGTTGTGGCGTGTTGGGCATGGTCTCCAGTTTGCGGAAGATCTCGTCGTATTCGGGGGAAGAGTAGTTGGAGTAATTGGGGCCGTGGTGTTCCACGTGCCCATTTTCGGAGGCGAAGAGCATGAGGAAATTCTCGGGGTCGGGGTAATCCGCCACCCATCCTCGTGCATAGAGGAATTGCCAATTTCCTTCGGAGAGTCGTTGGCGTGAGCGATTGAGGTCGAAGCCCTTTTCTTCCAGTTGGATGCCGATTTGCTTCAGGTGGTCTGCCATCCAGCGGAAGGTGTTTTTGAAATCAGGCTTTCCCGCGGCGGCGTGGTCCAGATAGATGACCAGGGGATTCCCCGTCTCCTTGTCAATGCCGTTGGGATAGCCCGCCTGGACTAGGAGCTCCTTGGCGACGGAGAGCTCCTTTCGCACGGATTCCTTTCCGTCCCAGGCATTGAGCACGGTGTTCATGGTGGCGGGGGGCTCCGCTGCACCGAAGATGCCAGGAGGGAGGATGCCTTCGCACATGATGCCATTGCCATTTCGGAAGATGGTGACGTATTGCCGTGTATCCAGGGCAATGGCGATGGCCTGGCGCAACAACCGTTGCCGTTCCCCCAGTCCGCCCACCACGGGGTCACGCATATTGAAGGCCATGTAGTAGGAAATCGGGGGGACGGTGGCGGTCATCTGGATGCCCTTCGCCTCCATTTCCGGGGAGAGGGAGAGCTCGCCACCCGCGGGATTCATGGACATTGCGTTGTCGAATTCGTCCACGGGCAATCCCGAGTTGTCGTAGTATCCCTGCTGGAATTTTGTCCAGGTGGGGATAGTCTCGGGGTCCCAGTTGAAGACGATTTTGTCGATGAAAGGCAGTGCTTTTCCCGCGTCTAGGAGGATATCGGTTCCCTGGTCTTCGGGATTGCCTTCGGAGGGGTATGGCGTGGGGTGGTAGTTGGGATTTTTGACCAGGACGATCTGGTGGTCCAGTTCGCATTTGTCCAGCATATATGGACCATTGGCGACGGGCCAGTTGACATATTTGAGTTCTGCCGCATTGACCTCGGGGCGGTTGTAGAATTGGAGTGCCTCGAAGGGTATGGGCGCGAAGTAGTGCATGGTCATCCAGTAGAGGAATTGTGGATATTTGCGTTTCAGGACATATTTCAGGGTATGCCGGTCCACAATTTGTATGGCGTCGCAGGGGATTTTGCGGTAATCGGGGAGGCTGGGACGGGTGGTGAGGGCCGTGGGCTTTTCGCCTGCCGCCAGTCGTTCTGCGTCCAGTCGCGCCACTTCGGCTTCCACGGCTTTTCGGCATTCCTGCAGTCCTTCCAGGAAGCCGCAGAATTGTCCGAACATGGGGCTGCCTGTTCGGATGTCGCAGAGTCGGACCAACGAGGTCTTGAAATCCTCGGCGGTGACTTCACGGAAGCCACAGGGCCCGAAATCCTGCGGGCGGCGTGGGTGTTCGACCAGGGCTTTGGAGGTGTCATCGAAGCAGGGATGTGGTTGATAGAGGATGCCTGGTTCCAGATGGAAGGTGTATTCGGAACGCGCCACTAGGCTTGCGTCTGGCTCTCCTGGTAGTGGATTGCCCTGGGCATCGAAATACGTCGCGGCGGGCAGTTCCGTCAGCATTGGCGTGACGAGTTGGTATGGCCGTTTCAGGTAGTGGTATGCCAGGGGCATTTCCACGATGTTGTCGATGACGGCGGATTCGTGGGTATAGTTTGCCGCCAGTGGATCCAGGTTTCGGATTTCGAAGGAGATGGTCTGGTAGAGGGTGTTTTCCCGCGCCGCGTTTTTCCCCCAGGGATTGTTGTCGCAGGTCCGAAGCAACGCCAGCAGGATAGTCCAGCAAACCGCCAGCGAGAATATTTTCATCCAAGGCAATTTCATGATAGGGTCAGGTTCGGAATCGCTTGGCGAGTTCGGAGTAGGTGATATGGACCATTGTGGGGAGTCCCGCGGGATCCGCGTAAGGCATCTCGCAGTGCACGAGTGCAGTCAGGAGCTGCTCTTGCTCTTCGGTGGTAAGGTGGTCCTTCTTGGTGACGGCGTGTCGGCTGGCGATCTGTGCCAGATGGATGGCGCTCTGGCGGTTGGTAACCGTCTCGTGGCGCAAATCCACCAGGATGTCCCGGATGGTGGTGCCCAGGTCTTTGTCCGGGAGATTCTGCGGCACTGCGGTGATGAGGAATGCGTTTGCACCGAATTCCTCGATGGAGTATCCGATGGACTGGAAGAAAGGAAGTTCACGGGAGAGCAATCGGGATTCATCGGGCGCCAGATGGATGGTGACGGGCATCAGCAGTGCCTGTCGGGGCAGGTCCTTCTGACGGAGATTGACCAGGAGGCGCTCAAAGAGGATGCGCTGACTGGCGGCGTGGATATTCACCACAATCAGTCCTGTGTTGCTTTCAGCCAGGAGGTATTCTTTGCCTAGGGGACAAAGCAGCCGGTAGGTGGGGACGCTCTCGGGGGCGTTGGGCGCCGCCACGGGCTCGTACGTCACTGCGAGAGAGGGCGTTGTATCCTGGTGGGTGGTCTGCGGCGTGGTATTTGCGCTGGGTGCCTCGGGAGCAAAGGGCAGGGGGGCCTGGATGGGCTGGAAGGCACGGGGCATGACGGGCGTCGCAGGACGCTCGGGGAAGACAGGCTGTGTGGCAACTGCGGGGGACGGCGCAGGCTCCGCAGGCGTCTCCAGGGGCTTCGGCGTGGTGTCCACCAACTCGGGTTTGCCTGTGTCGGGGGAGGCGGGGTGCTGGCTGACAGGGACCTGCATCGGCGCGGTTTCCGCAGGGGGAATCGCCATGCCACGGAGGGCCTGGCGGATGGCGGCGGCCACCACGTTGGACACCCGCATGGGCTCTCGGAAACGGACTTCCCGCTTGGTGGGATGCACATTCACGTCCACCCGTTCGGGTGCGATGTCCACATAGAGGACGACCCCTGGATATCGTCCTTTGAGGACCAGTGTGTCGTATGCCTCTCGGATGGCGAAGAAGACGGTCTCGGCGGATGCGGCGCGGCCATTGACCACGATGCGCTGGTCTCGGCGGTTGCTGCGTGTGAAGCCTGGCTTGCTGACGAAGCCATAGACATGGATGCCGTCTTCTGCGTATTCCACGGGGAGCATGGCTGCGAAGGCGTCTTTGCCCACCAGCATCTCCACCCGTCCCGCGATATGTCCGCTGGCGGGTGCTCGTAGGACGCAGTGTCCATTTTGGACTAGTTCGAAGGATAGGTCGGGTCTAGTCAGCGCCAGCATCAGGAGCATCTCCTGGATGTAGTCGTCTTCCGTGGCGGGGCCTTTCAGGAATTTTCTGCGTGCGGGGAGATTTCCGAAGAGCCACTGGACTTTAATGGAGGTTCCTGGCGCACAACCGCATTCCCGGACATCCTGGATGGCGCCGTTGTTGACAATGACTTCGGTGCCTGACACCTGGTCGGCGGGGCGGGTCTGCATTTCGAAACGGGAGACTGCGGAGATGGAGGGCAGGGCTTCGCCGCGGAAGCCCAGGGTGCGGATTTGCCCCACGTCGCCTTCCTTGGTGATTTTGCTGGTGGCGTGGGCCTCCAGGCAGAGCAGTGCGTCCTGCTGGTCCATGCCTTTTCCGTCATCGATGACCTGCATCAGCTTGTGGCCGCCTTGCTCCGTGATGACGCGGATGCGCGTGGCGCCTGCGTCGATGGAGTTCTCCACCAGTTCCTTGATGACGGAAGCGGGGCGTTCAATGACTTCGCCTGCCGCGATGCGGCCCGCCAATTCTGCCGAAAGGACGTGAATGATACCCATTGGCTACATCCTCCCCGGGCGCCCCGTGGGCAGTTGATACTTGTTCCAGCGCTCCAGGTGATTCAGGGGAACACGGGCAATGACATGCACGCCGTCATCCAGGAATTCCTCTTTTTCAATGAAGCAATACTTTCGAATTTGGCTCAGAGGCGCGTAGTCCGACAGGGGAATGAGGTAGGCTCGTTCAGGCATCAGCGCCTTGATGAGTTCCGTCAGACGACGCACAAATGCGTCCATGCCTTCGCCGGTCAGGACGGAGACGGGCAGCGCTTCGGGGTAGCGTTCCTTGAGTTGCTTGCGTCGTTCTTCGTCCACCTGGTCCCATTTGTTCAGGACCATCAGCATGGGCTTGGGGTCCATCCCGATTTCCTCCAGCACATTCAGGGTGGTATCGTGGTGTTCCAGGAGTGATTCGTCAGAGGCATCCAGGACTTCCAGGATGTAGTCGGCCAATTTGGTCTCTTCCAGTGTGGACTTGAATGCGTCAATGAGCAAGTGGGGGAGTTTTCGTACAAAGCCCACGGTATCCGCCAGAAGGATGTCCTGTCCCCCTGGTAGGATGTATCGTCGCACGGTGGGATCCAGGGTGGCGAAGAGCTTGTCTTCCACTAGCACGGATGCCTTGGTCAGGCGGTTCAACAGGGAGGACTTCCCTGCGTTGGTGTAGCCCACGATGGCTACCACGGGAACGGGCTTCGCCAGACGACGACGGCGCTGGACTTTGCGCTGCTTGCGGACGACCGCCAATTCTGCCTGGAGCATCTGGATGTGGATGCGAATCTGTCGTGCATCCAACTCGATCTGCTGTTCGCCTTGCATACGGCCACCCAATCCGCCACTGGCGCCACGCTGGCGGTTCAGGTGCTTCCATTTCCGCACCAATCGCGGCAATTCGTAGTTCAGTTGCGCCAATTGGACCTGCAGGACGGCTTCCTTGGTCTGGGCTCGGGCGGCAAAGATGTCTAGAATCACCTCCTGGCGGTCGATGACGGCCAGGTTGGTCAGCTTTTCCCAGTTGCGCTGCTGCGCGGGGGAAAGCACATCGTCGGTGACAACCACATCCGCGCCCAGTCGTTCCGCTTCGTCCAGGATTTCCCGGACTTTTCCGACGCCCAGGATGGTCTTTGGGTTGATGTCACGCAGGCGTGCAATTTGGCTACCGACGACCACAAGTCCCTGTGTGTCAACAAGCTGAGATAGTTCCGACAACAGTGACAGAGCGGCTTCGGGGGATTCTCCCGGATGCAGGAAGCTGACCAGGTACGCCTTGGGCGGTTCTGGCAGAAGCGAATTGTCTTTGATATCTTTTACGATCATATCTATACAATATTCTATTTTTCGCGTATTTTGTGTGTTTTGGGGATAAAAAAACGCCATTGTCGAAGGGAATCGGCAATGGCGTTTTGGTGGATGGAGCTAGCGGTTATTTGGCTTCGGCGGGAGCGTCCTCGGGCTGTTCTTCCACATAGACCCTCTCGGGGGCAGGGGGATTCTTGCGCTCGAAGAGGAGGTAGACCAGGAAGAAGACAATCACGCCAGTGAAGAAGCCATAGACGGAGCCGTTGGTCAGGTAATAATCGAAGGCATCCGTATCGAGGAGTGCAGGGAAGTCCTCCTCAATCTTGAAGGAGTTGATGATGACAAATCCGAGCCAGACCACGGTGCCGGAGATCATGCAGCTCAAGGCGGAGAGCTTGCCGGAGCGGCGGAAATACATGGCGCCGATGCAGGGCATCACCACGACAACCAGGAGGGACGACCAGCTGTTGACCATCAGACCGTAGATGCTGTCCACGCTCAAAGCCAGCCAGACGGAGAAGAGCAATGCCACGACAGTCATGATACGGGCCAGTTTCAGCTGGCTCTTGAGCTTGACTTGCGGGAAGATAGGCAGGAAGACATTCTTGACGAAGAGGGTGGAGGTAGCCAGCAGAGAGCTGTCGGAGGAGCTCATGATGGCCGCCAGCAGTGCGCAGATGAAGATGGAGAGCAGGATGGGGTGCATGCCGCCCAAGATGTGCATGGCCATGCGGGGCAGGACTTCGTTTTCCAGATTGTCTGCGGCCGCCACATCGACGCCCCACTTCTGGAAGAGGATTTTCGCGGCCAGTCCCACGGAGATGGAGATGAGGCCGATGGCGAAATATATGAAACCAGAGAGGAAGCAGCTTCGGATGGCGATTTTTTCCGTCTTGGCGGCCATGGAGCGCTGGATGAGCTCCTGTCCAATCATGCAACCCAGTCCCATGATGATCCACTGTCCGATGTAGTAGACGTGGCCGCCGAAGCCGCAGTTGGGTTCGGGCATGATGGAGATGAGGGAACTGCCGTCCTCGGCGGTCTGGCTAAAGACTGCAGAGAAACCACCTGCTTCGGAGAACATACCGGGGACGATGCAGAGCAGACCGATGATCATGATGCAGACCTGCACCACGTCGGTCATGGTAACTGCCCACATGCCGCCGCAGATGGTGTAGAGGAGGACCACACCGCCACCGATGAGCATTCCTGCGACCAGTGAGACCTGTGGCACCAGCAGATGGATCACGGTGCCGAAGCCGATGATCTGCGCGCCCGTCCAGCCGATGTAGACCGGCAGCATGAAGATACCCGCATAGACGCCTGCCACCTTGCCGTAGCGTGCTTCGATGATATCAGGGACAGTGGTGTAGCCGCCGCGGCGGAGCTTGCCAACGATAAGATATGCTGCCACCAGCAGGCACAGCGACATTGAGATGGGGTCTGCGATGACATCGCGCACGCCAGAACCATAGACTGTTGCGGCGACACCCATGCAGCTTCCTGCACCAAATTGTGTCGCGACCATGGTAGCGGTTGCCACCCAGAATGTCAATCGTCGTCCTGCGACAATGAAGTCGTCAAGACTATTGATTTTTTTGGTGCAAACAAATCCAATAACGAGCATACCGATCATGTAGATGGCCAGCATGCCCCACAAAATCCACCCAGTTCCGCCTTGAAGCAATTCAGACATTGATCCAATAATCCTTCCGTTAAAAAGAATGAAAAAATCAGGGTAAAAAAATGACCCCGTCTGCACCCGTGAAGAAAAAGAGAGGTGCCTACTAGAGGCCGATTGACAGAAGCGAATGAATTGTGAAACGTTAGGTTGCTGTATTGTCCTGGCAATTAGTCCAGAACAGCAACGGGGCTTAATATACCCCCCCCGGGGGGATTGCAAATTTTTACAAGGCGATATGACAAAATAAAAATGAAAATGGCTCTTTTTTCGCATAAATATTGACAAAGTTATGGCAAAGTCTTCCAATTGATTTAATTTTAGCGTCATTCCGCGGGATTCTCCCGTTGGATACAAACACATTCATCATCACACTCATTCACATTGGAGACTCATTCAGTGGGCACCAATTTCGAAAATCTCGGTAGCTTAGGCGATTTCTTCCGGCAGACAGGCACCCAGCAACCATGCAGAACACGCGGTTGCAAGAACATGGTGACAATTTCCAACGAACAGGCCATGTTTGGCAAGGCCAATGCGCACAACCACAAAGATGGTGGCAAGATGTGCGACGAATGCTGGGAATTCTTCAAGACTTTATCCGACAAGGAAGTGCCTTGTTCCAAGCCAGGGTGCAAGGGGACCTGGATCTGGAATCGCTACCAGCAGCTGGAAGCCCATGTGAAGGGATTTGACACGCCTGCCAAGGGTTTCTGCAGCGAGTGCCGCGGTCAGGAGAAGGCGAAGGAGGATATCCAGCAGCCCTGCCGTACCCACGGTTGCAAGAATACCTGGACTTGGACCAAGCGTATGCAGATGGAGTCCAAGGATGGCAAGGCGCCCCATCGTCTCTGCGATGAATGCCACAAGATTTGGATTACCCTGGAGGACAAGCAGCTGCCCTGCCGCGTCAAGGGGTGCAAGCATACCATCCTCTGGGGAAAGACCCAGCAGCTGGAGTGGGTGCGGTCGGGAAAATCCCTGGATGCGCCACCCAAGCGCATGTGCCCCGAGTGCTTTGACAAGTTTAATTTGCTGAAGCCCATGGAAGTGGTCTGCCGCGTCAACGGCTGCAGCCATACCTGGACCTGGACGCCCTTTGAACAGCTGGAGTCCATCGTGGATCAGCCACTGCCGCCGAAGAAGAAGGCCGCGGCTCCCGAAGCGGCCGCTCCCGCGGCCCCCGAAGCTCTCGCTTCGGGCACACAACCTGCCGCTCCCGCGGCTCCCGAAGCTCTCGCTTCGGGCACACAACTTGCCGCTCCCGCGGCCCCCGAAGCTCTCGCTTCGGGCACACAACCTGCCGCTCCCGCGGCTCCCGAAGCTGCCTTGCCTTTCAAGTTGGATCCTCCGAAGCGCATGTGCAAGGATTGCTTTGCCTTCTTCAATGCGGCGAAGGATATGGAGCAGCCCTGTGCCAATCGTGGTTGTGAAGAGAAGTGGGTCTGGACCCGTGCCATGCAGTTGGCGGCCCATGTGCATGGTCGCGAGCAGGCTGGTCATCGCATGTGCGACAAGTGCCAGGCGGAGTTGAAGACTCTCCAGCCCATCCAGGAGCCCTGCCAGGAAGCGGATTGTCATGGCACCTGGACCTATTCTCCCGAGGAGCAGCTGAAGGACCGCCTGGCCAAGCGCCAGCCCCAGGGCCGTCATTGTCCCGAGTGTAACAAATTCCTTCAGGAGAATCAGCCCCAGGAACTTACCTGCGAGAAGTGCGGCGAGAAGTTCACCTGGTCTGTCCACGAACAGCTTTTGACCAAGCTGGGGACTTTCCAGAAACCCGCGGTTTGCGCCAAGTGCAACACGGAGGAGTTGCAATCCATGCCGGCGGAGAAGCCCCTGATTATCCCTGCGGCCCAGACGGCATTTAAGGTTAAGATGCCAGTGGGCGGTCCTTGGAATGACAGCCCTGTTACCCGCGATTGGCCCAATGGCCTGACCAACGAACGCATCAGCGCCTTGGAGAATGCCCAGGAGCGCATCGTTTTCATCGGTGACGATTTGGTTGCGGATACCGATGGCGTTCCCTCGTTGCCTGCATTGCTGGAGGCATCTCTGAATACCCAGGAGGGCGTCAAGGCAGTTGTGCTGAATATGGGTGTCAATGGTTGCACGACGGCATTGGGCAATGCCCGTTTCGGCCGTGATGTGGCGCCCTTCGCTCCCCAGGTGGTCATCTTCTCCTTTGCTTTCGCGGATGCCATGAAGCATACGGATGAGGAGTTGGCCCAGGCGACCCAGGCATTCATTGACGCCGCCAAGGCACTGGAAAGCAACCCGAAGGTGATTTGCTGGTTGCCCAATCCCGTCTATCCTCAGGCGAATGGCGCCAACAGCGCCTGGAAGGCAAATGCCACTCCCGATACCCTGGCGGTCAACCACTACGGACAGATTCTGCGGAATATCAAGACTGTCTGCGAGAAGAACGGCATCGCCATTGCGGATGGAAAGGCATTGTTTGATATGCAGGGCCAGAAGACCGCCATGGAAGGCATGGCTACCTGGTGCCGCGCAAACGCCGAGGGGTGCAAGACCCATCTCCGCGCTATCCTCGAAGCGATGAAATAGGTAGGCGCTTCGCCCCTCGCGGGATTTTGCGCTGAACGCGCATTCCGCGGGGGGCCTTTTTTTGTTTTTTGGGGACGATCTGGAA
>DCIO01000017.1:0-16813 GCA_002315885.1 Lentisphaeria bacterium UBA1724 | reverse complement strand
AGGCGCGGAAGGCGCGGAAGAAATACGGGAACCGCGGAAGGCGCGGAAGGCGCCTGTAGGTGCGCCCCTCGTGTAGCGGGCGTAAGCCCAGCGAAACGAGGGGCAGGGCGCGGAAGAGCTTAGAGAATAATCACAATCACTCCGGCGCTACAAAATAGCATTCCGATCCATTCCAGCAGGGTATATTTTTCGTGGAGATGGAGGATTGAATAAGCGGTGAAAGAGATCACACATACTCCCACGGGGATGGGGTAAACAATGGCTCCCGCGCCGACCTTGGTCAGCAGGTCGCAACCTTTGAAGATGAGGAAGTAGTATCCGACGATGCAGAGGAGTCCGGTGAGGATTCCCAGCTGAAATTCCTTGCGTGTAGGGAATTCCCGCAGATCTTTCTGGAATGCGGCGTGGACTAGGCAACCCAGTGCCAGTCCGATATAGACCAGGGTGGAGCGTGTCACGTCGGTCAGTTGCGGCAGGATTTCCTCGTAGCGTGATGGGATTGTATTGGTGTATTGAGAAAGTCCGTTGGTGATGAGGGATGCCAATGTGGGAATCAGCCAGAACCATTTTCCCTTGCCCGTCTGCACCTGGCTGTTACCCTTTTTGTCTCCACCGATGCCGAAGGCCAGCAATCCCGCCGTGAGCATGGTGATTCCTGCGATGCGGCAGGCGGTGGCTTCGTCTCCATGTACAAGGATTCCCAGAGTAAATGGGAAGAGCATGGCGGCCTGGTAGAATGCCCAGATGATGCCGTTGGGCCCTCTTGACATTGCCACGAACAGGTAGTAATTCGCCAGATAGGCGAATACGCCATTGGCGATGAGCACCGCAATCATGGCGCAGGTAGTGGGGTTTTCCAGGTCAGGCAGCTGCTTCTGAAAGGGAAACAGGATCGCTCCCAAGACCACCATCATAATCGCTGCCAGGAAGAAAATCCTGGTGACGGAGGCGTTCTTGCGCGCGGCATAGCTGTCAATGCAGCCCTCTAGCATCCAGAAGATGCCCTGTAGAATCAATAGGATGACGCCGGTGAAAAGCATTTTTTTAATTCTCAATTCTCAATTCTCAATTCTCAATTCTCAATGCAATGGAATTTGGATGAATTGAGCATTGAGCATTGAGCATTGAGCATTGAGAATTGTAAAACGCCGTTGGGTGTGTTTGGCATCCAGCGGCGTTTGGTATCAGAGTCTCTATGAATTAGAGTGACTTGCGGAATTTGGAGAGTGAGTAGGTGTAGAAGACGCTTCCGATGCCTGCGATCCAGAGATACTCCTTCCAGATGTCCAGGAGGTTCGCTCCTCTAAAGAGCACTCCCTGTGCAATGATGTTGAAGTGTGTGGTGGGAGCCAGCAACATCACGTTCTGCACGAAGTCAGGCATGCTTTCGCGGGGCGTGGAACCACCGGAGAGCATCTGCAGGGGCAATAGCACCAGAATCATGAGCATACCCAGCTGTGGCATACTCTCGGCGACGCAGGCCAGGAAGATGCCCATGGCGGTCATGGCAAAGAGGTGCAAGGCCACGCCGCCCATGAAGAGCCACAGATTGC
Source organism: Lentisphaeria bacterium UBA1724 (assembly GCA_002315885.1). Taxonomy (GTDB): domain Bacteria; phylum Verrucomicrobiota; class Lentisphaeria; order Oligosphaerales; family Oligosphaeraceae; genus UBA1724. Next base: position 15,260 of record DCIO01000017.1, on the reverse strand, counting down.
CCATGGTCGGAATGTCAAGCCACCACTTGACCACCAGAAGCAGGGACACGCCAGTGGCCAGGAAGACCACCACCGTCATGGACCAGACCTTGGATGCCATGATCTGGAAGGCTGTCACAGGCATTACCATCAGGTGTTCCAGGGTGCCGCGCTCACGCTCTCGAATCAACGCCGCACCTGTCAGGATGATGGCGAACATGGTGACCGAATTCGCCAGCTGCATCAGCACATCAAACCAGCTGCCCGTTAGGTTAGGATTGAAGCGATTGCGGATGTTGACCTCCGCTAAGGTCTGTATGTTGACGCCACTGTCGTGGAGAAAATCCCGTGTCTCCTGGTTGAATATCTGCTGGATATACCCCGCGCCAGTGAAGGCCTGACCCATGCGCGTCGCGTCCACATTGAGCTGGATTTCGGGACAATTCCCCGCCTGTACATCCCGTTCGAAGTTGTTGGGAATGACGATGACGAAGGTATAGTCGCCGCGGTCCATGCTGGCATCGATTTCTTCGTAGTTGATGGCCTTGGGGACCAGGAAGTAGGGCGGTGCGATGCCGTCAACGAGTCGCTTGGAGAGTTGTGAGCCATCATTATCGATGATGGCGACTGCGGCGTCGCTGATGGTGTCGGTGGATGAAGTCTTGACAGTGTAGAGCTGCAGGGAGAAGCTGTAGATGATGAGCAGAATCAGCAGCTTGTCCCGCAGGAGTCCCTGGAGTTCCTTCACTCCCAGGTAGTAGATGTTCTTTAGGCAGTATCTCATTTTAGGACTCCTGTTTTTTCTGCAGTAGGATGCAGATCGTCAGCAGGATAGGAATCGTGATGAGCAGCTTCATGATTGGGCTGGTCAGGTCACCGAATTCCAGTGCCTTGTTGAAGATTCCGCGGCTGATGGTGAACATGTGTGAGGTGGGATAGAGCTCGCCGATGAGTCGTCCTCCGCCCTGGAGGGAGGAGACGGGGTTGATCAATCCGCAATACTGCTCCGCGGGCAACATTGTGCCAATCATGGTCAGGAAGATGACCGCAATCTGGCTCTTTGTGACGGAGGAGGCAAGCAGGCCCATTCCCGTGGTGATGATGGTGTAGAGGAACAACGCCAGGAAGAGCGTCGCGGTGCTTCCTTTGATGGGCACCTTGAAAAGGAAGACCGACATTAGAAGCAGGATGACGAAGCTAATCATGGAGAAGAAGATGTACGGGAGCTGTTTCCCGATCATGAATTCTCCACGGCTTAGCGGTGTTACATAGAGGTTGATGATGGAGCCCATTTCCTTTTCGCGGACGATTGCCAGGGCGGCCAGGATGGCGGGAATCATCAGCAACAGCAGCGGCATGACGCAAGGCACCATGGCAGGCAAGGACTTGACATCGGGGTTGTAGCGGTTCCGTGTCTCCAGATCGAAGAGCCCCGCAGATGCGCCATTGGCGCGCTGGTTCTGTTCGTTGAGCCAGAGGCTGTGGATGCCCTCCACGTAGCCGACGATAGTCTCGGCGCGGCCGGGGTCGGCACCGTCAATCCAATAGGCGACTTGTGGGCATGCCCCTCGTTGGACGTCCTTTCCGAAGTTCATGGGGATTTGGACTACAAGGGAGACATCGCCCTCCCGTAGCCTGTTCTCCATTTCGTCCAGGCTGTGGACGGGTGGCATTTCCTTGAAGTAGATGGACCCCGTGATGTTCTGGGCGTAGTGGATGCTGGTGAGACTCTGGTCTTCGTCATAGACGGCGAATTTCAGGTCTTCCACATCCAATGTGATGCCATAGCCCATGACCAGCATCAGGATGACTGCGCCGAAGGTGGCCAGAGTCATACGGATGGGGTCCCGCATCAACTCCAGAGTCTCTCGCCAGCAGCAGGTGGCGACGCGCTTCAGATTGAAGTACTTGTCGAAGAATTTCGCCAGGCCCGTCTTGGGCTTGACTTCCTTCACTGGTTCGGGTTCCGCATTTTCCAGCTTGTCGGAGGCGGCGGAGACGGGGTCTGCGTCCTCCAGATAGCCGATGAATGCCTCTTCCAGGGTTTTGGCCTTCCGTTCTTCCACCAGCTTCTGGGGGGCGTCACAAGCCAGTGACCGTCCTGCGTGCATCAGGGAGATTCGGTCGCATCGTTCGGCCTCGTTCATGAAGTGTGTGGTGATGAAGATGGTCACGTGATCCCGTCGGGAGAGTTCGATGATGAGTTCCCAGAAGGAGTCTCGTGCGACGGGGTCGACGCCGGAGGTCGGTTCGTCCAGGATGAGGATATCGGGGTTGTGGATAGCGGCGGCCGCCAGAGAGAGTCGCTGTTTCATGCCCAGCGGCAGGGACTCGGGCGTGGTATTTCGGATTTCATTCAGTCCGAAGCGGTTGATCATTCCCTCGATGCGTTCTGCAATTTCTTTTTCGGGGATGCGGCAGAGTCGCGCATAGAGTTGGAGGTTCTGGTAGACGGTCAGCTCGTTGTAGAGGGAGAAGAGCTGTGTCATATACCCGATGTGGAGTCGAGTCTCCAGGTTCTCTGCATCCAGTTTCTGCCCGAAGAGTTTCGCTTCGCCTTCGGTTGGTGTGAGCAGTCCCGTGAGCATACGCATGGTGGTGGTCTTGCCACAGCCATTGGAGCCCAGGAAGCCGAAGATTTCACCACGACGAATCTGGAAGCTGACGTGGTCCACTGCGGTGAAATCACCGAAGCGCTTGGTCAGGCCATTGGCTTCAATGGAATATCCCGTGGTATCCGAAGGAATTTCCAGTGGTGGGACAATCAGGTCCTTGTGCCCCGCCTGCTTTTCCTCGGGAAGCAACTTGATAAAGGCGGCATCCAGGTTGGGCTGGCCCGTGCGCTCCAGGAGTTCTTTCGGGGTGCCTGTGGCCAGGACCTGTCCGTCATCCATTGCCACCAGCCAGTCAAAGCGCTGTGCCTCGTCCATATATGCGGTAGCCACGATGACACTCATCTGGGGCTGCTGAATGCGGACATTGTCCACCAGGTCCCAGAATTGTCGTCTTGCCAGTGGGTCGACGCCGGTGGTGGGTTCGTCCAGCACCAACAGATCGGGGTCGTGAATCAGGGAGCAGCAGAGTCCCAGTTTCTGTTTCATACCGCCGGAGAGTTTGCCTGCGGGGCGGTTCAGGAAGCGATAGAGGCCAGTGCTCTTCGTAAGGCGGTCGATGCGTTTGCGCGCTTCCGCCTGGTTGTGTCCGAAGAGTCCCGCAAAGAACTGCAGATTCTCCTCGACGGTCAGAGTAAAATAGAGATTCTTGCCCAGGCCCTGGGGCATGTATGCGATCTTGGGGCAGACCAGGTCACGATGGGCCTTGCTGCGCATATCGCCGCCCAGGACGGTCAGTTCGCCCTCCTCAGGCATGGCATGCGCACCAGTAACCAACGAGAGCATACTGGATTTGCCGACGCCGTCAGGGCCGATGAGTCCCACGAAAGTCCGGGCGGGAATCTGCAGGGAGAGATTCCTCAGTGCCTGGACTTTGCCGTAGGACATGGATACGCCGTTAAGGCGCACCACATAGTCTTGCTGTTCCGACATGATGGGAGAGGGGCTTCGGAATTAGTTGTTTTCGGCGGGGACGTTGAACTGGAGGTTGGCGGGCCATTCGGTGCCGTCATCCAGCTTGACCCATGCCACGCCAGGCATACCGGTCTTGATGTACTCGATGTGCTTCTGCAAGAGAGTCTCGTCCACCCGTGCCTCGACACGGAACATCAGCTTTTCACGCTCGACCTCGGTTTCCACGGTCTTGGGGGTGAACTGGGCAGTGCTGGCCACGAAGGTGATTGCGGCGGGGATGGGATACTGGGGGAGTGCGTCTAGGACGATGCGGGCTTCGGTGCCGATGGCCAGCTTGCCGGCCTGGCGAGCAGGCAGGAAGAACGCCAGATAGACGTCGGTCATATCAGCCAGATTCAGGACACGGCCGCCAGCGGAGATGACTTCACCTGCGTAGGCCAGGTTATACTGGATGCGGCCATCACGGGAAGCGTAGAGGTTGGATTTTTCCAAATCCACATCGATGCTGGCGATGTCAGCTTCGGCTTCCGCGATATCTGCGGCGGCTTCGGCGACTTTCGCCTGGGAGACTGCCAGATTGGCCTGCTTCTGTGCCAGGGTGGCTTCGGCGGCCTCATACTGTGCTTTGGTGGACTCGTAGTTGGCCTGGGCATTTTCCAGGGTCTGCTGGGTCTCGGCTTCCTTGGCAACCAGGCCCTTCACGCGCTCATAGCGGCTCTGGACGGCAACCAGGAGGCTCTTCTGCTGCTCAATGCCAGCCTGGGCAACGGTGACTTCGCACTGGGCGACCTGGACATTGGCCTCTTCACTCTGCTTGACGGCCTTCTTGGACTCCATCTTGGCGACGGCGGAGGCGCGATTGGCGCGGAGACGGCGGGTGTCCATCTTCACCAGCAAGTCGCCTTTCTTGACCAACGCACCGCGCTCCACCAGGATTTCCGCGATTTCACCGCCCAAGTCGGAGGTGACATAGACTTCCGTGGCTTCCAGACGACCATTGCCGGTGGCGAATTTGGCACGCTCGGCGGCCTGGGCAGCCTGATACTGGCTGTAGGCAAAATAGACGACTGCTAGGACGACGATGACGACAATTGCTTTGATGATTTTCTTGCTCATGGTGAATGAATTTAGAGTTTTATTGTAATGAAAGGAAATTTTAGGTAATATAATTTCGTATGAAAAATTGACTTGAAGCGCCAGGGGAAAACTGTCCTCTGGCGTGTAGAAAAGGTTCGGTTATTTATCGGTTCTAAAGCTGGAGGCGGGGAGGTCCGCGCCGTTGTAGAGGCTTCCGTCGGGGTTGTTTGACCAGGCGTATCGGACGGCTACGGGAGGAGTGGCGAGGCCCCTGGCTTTTACGACGATGGTTTCGCCATCGATGGTAACGTCATCCGCGAAGACGAATTTCATGTCCCGTCCTGCGATATAGAACCCTTTTGCGGTGCCGTCCTTGAAATAGAGTCCCTTTGCATTGGTGAAGGAAATTCGGATGGAGTTGCCTTCGATGGTGCATTCTTTGTAGATTGGTCCGAAGGGGACGACGTCCTGTTTGCCATAGACATGATGGAGGACGGTTTCTGCCAGTCGTCTGCCCACTTCCTTCTTGTTCTGGGGATGGATGTCGTATGCCTCACCGATGTCGATTGCGGTAGCCAGATAGACATTGGGCAAATCCTCGCAGATTTTCAGCTGTGATTCCCGCAAAAAGGGCCAGCTTTGGAAGTCGCTGTATGGGACGGCTTGGGTATATGCGGCCAACTGGACCTGCACGAAGGGGAAATCTCCCTGTGCCCACTGGTAGCGCCAGTCTTTGATCATGGAGGCCAGGACGCTGCGATATGCGATGGCCTCCTCGCGTCCGCTGGCGTTGGCTTCCCCCTGGTACCAGATGGCTCCGCGGATGCCGTATGGGATGATGGGTCGGAGCATGCTGTCAAAGAGGATGCCGGGAGTATGTGGGTTATTGCCATTGAGGCGCTTGGGGGAATTGAAGCGGAAGGGCCCTCCGAAATCCACCTCGGGTTTGGCTTTCCAGTTGCCGACCAGTGGGATGCGCTCTCCCGTCTCTTTCAGGACCAGGCAATAGAAGGGATTGGCGCCATTGAAGGAGCCATCATAGAGGAAGGAGAATGCCCGGACGGCGATGACCAGGTTGGTGGAGTTATTGACTGCGGCGGGGATGGGGTATTCCCGGGGGGTATCCCAATATTGTTCTTCATAGCCCTTTCCCGTGCGCCCGACTTCGGTGCCATTCACGTATGTGATGTCGTGTTTGTCGATGCCTCCGAGTTTCAGAACCAGCTCCTTTCCGACCCAATTTTCGGGAATCTGGATGGTCTTTCGTGCCCAAAGAGCGCCATTGCCCATGATTTTCTGTGCCATCCAGCTGCCCGGGACCTCGAAATCCACCCAGGCAGTGTCATCGAAATCGCTCTTTGCCCAGCCCTGTTCGACACCCTTGTTACCAGGGTCGGCGAGGTGGTTCGCCTCGATATAATTCAATTTCTCCTGCTCTTCGGTAAGCATGCTGTTTTCGACTTGATAGAAATAGTCATCCCTTTCGGCGACCTTGTAATTGGTCTTGTCGTTGCCCAGGAGTGCCGCGCGACTCATCCAGGACTCGGCGCGGGTGCCGCCCCAGTTGCAGGAGATGATGCCCACCGGGACGCCGGTGGCCAGTTGGATATCCCGTCCAAACCACGCCGCCACGGCGCTGAGTGCGTCTGCGTGCTGCTTGTCCATGAGGTTCCATACGGCGTAGACCTTGTCTTCGGGGGCGAAGGAGGCTTTCTGCGGGACGGAGATGGCGCGGATGGTGGCTTCGGGGGTGCAGTTCGCCAGGTATTCGTTACGCTGGATGACATTGACCTTGTGGGCTTTTTGCTCCAGGGGCAGTTTGCTGTCCGTAGACCAGTCGGAGCCCAGCAGATACTGCATATTGGACTGTCCGCCAGCAATCCAGACATCACCCACCATGACATCCTGGCAGGAGACTGTGGCGGTGGTGCCTTGGGCATCCTTTGCGGTGACGGTCAGGACGTACGGGCCGCCGGCAGGGAGTTTGGGAAGACGAACCAGGAATTCCCCTGTGCGGGAGGAGTGTGTACACGCCACGACGCCATTGATTTCCACGGTAATCGTTGCGTTGGGAACGGTGTTTCCCCAGACGGGAATAGACAAATCACGTTGCAGGACTGCGTGGTCGGTGAAAATCCACGCCAGTTCCAGCTCAAGGGCGAATGCCAGGGCGGAAAACGCCAGGAGAGATGCGAAAAGAATCTGCAGCTTTTTCATGATTCGGTGTTCCAGAAAATTGGTATGGAAAAGAAAAGTGGTCTATTTCATTCGGCGGACGATTTCGTTGAGGATATCGTCTGCCAATTCCCGCTTGGGCTTCAAGGGCAGGTGCAGAGGCGCTTCTTCAGGGGAGTAGAGTGTGATTTGGTTGGTGTCCACGGCAAAACCACAGCCTGGTTTTCGAATGTCATTGGCGCAAATCAAATCGCAGTGCTTTTTGCGGAGCTTCAGCAGTGCGTTGACTTCCACGTCATCGGATTCCGCGGCGAAGCCTACCAGGAATGGGCGCGTCTCGAATGTGCCCAGCTCTGCCAGGATATCCGGCGTCCGACGTAAATTCAGAATCAGTGCCTGTCCATCGACTTTCTTGATCTTCTGGGGCGCATAGTGGTCGGGACGGAAATCCGCCACCGCGGCAGCCAGAATTGCGATGTCCAGATTTGTCCAGCATTCCAGGACTGCGTGGTGCATCTCCTCAGCGGAACGCACGGGTACTGCATGGAGATTGGTCAATGCGGGGACGGTTGTCTGGATGGGGCCATGGACCAACTGGACTTCTGCGCCACGCAGTGCGGCGGCGGTGGCCAGAGCGATGCCCATCTTTCCGCTGGAGCGGTTCGTCAGGAAGCGCACGGGGTCGATATCCTCGGCGGTGGGGCCCGCGGTGATGAGGACGCGCTTTCCTGCCAGGTCGTTCTTGGAGAGGATGCTGTCCACTGTCAAGAGCAATGCCTCCAGTGAGGGTGCTTTCAGGGTTCCCATTGCCCCTAGGTCCAGGAGTGTGTCGCCCTGCAGGAGGATGCTCCTGGGAGGCATCTTTGCCAGGAATTCCGTGGGGTCTTCCTGGGGATCGCTGGAGAGTCTCGGGACTGCCGCCAGGACGGGCTTCCCTGCGGCTTGGAGGTATTCTAGTGCTTTGCCACGCAGGAAGATATCCAGCACCTGGTGGGAAACTGGCGCCAGGAGAATCAAATCCTGTTGACGGAATGCCTCCGCATCCAGGGTCTCGATGGTCTTGCAGGGATGTCCCGAGAGGGTTGTCCAGGCCAGTTCGCTGACGAATGCGGTGGCGGAGGGGCCTGGATATGCAGTGGGGGCGACTTGGACGGTGTATTTGCGCTGACGCAAAGCGGTCACCATCGGTGTGCCGTAGGTGAGTGCGGCGGGGCCGTCGACGATAATGAGAATTCTTCCTGCCATGGGTTATTTCTTCTTCTTCTTGCCTTTCTTGGCAGGTTTGTTTCGGTCGATGACCTTGGTTTCCACGTGGTTCTTGCCACCGTCAGGATTGAGTTTGACCCCGAGGTTCGAGCCGGAGATCTGGTATCGGATTTCTCCCTCTTCCGTCTTTGCGTTGCCGATGGCGCGGCCATTTTCTTCGGTGGCAAAGCCCTTCAGCACCAGTTCGGGAGCCAGGCAAATGGGATGCTGGTCGATGATTTTCCAGCCATTCTCCCAGGCGTTTTTCTGGTCGTCAGTGGGATTGAAGGCATTGATCTTCAGGGTCTCCAGGGCCTGGAGCAGCTTTTGCTGGGAACGCATCTGGGTGGTCTGTCCATCCAGGGTGAAGCCGTAGTCCGCCAGGTTGTCTCGCTGGAAGCCCAAATATTTTGCGGGCTGTGGCAGGACGGAGGCGGCTTCTGGACCAATGGCGGCCTGTTGCTGGAAAACCCACAGCGGCCAGGCCTCCTGCAGGAGCCCCTGCGCATCTTCGGCCTTGCCAGCGTTGGCCAGGATCATGGCGGCGGTGGCAACCACTTCCAGGCGCTGAGCGGCGTAGGTCATGCTGGGGATGTCCGAATCACAGCCGAACATGTCTGGAATGGCGGAAGACAATTCCAGGTTTTCCACAGCCGCCAAGGCCAAGCGCGCTAGTTGTGCCAGACGCTGGGGATTTTTCTCCGTGGCGTCTTTGGCGAGATATTCCACCAGGAAGACGGAATAGGGTCCTTCTTCCAGGGTACCAAGCAGACGTTCCCCCAATGCGTCACGCAGTTGTGCGAGTGCCTTTCGGAGTTGGTCATTTCCGGCTGCGGAATAGTCTTCCAGATGTGCTTCCAGGGCCATGCCTGCCAATGCGGCGGTCTCCAGGTCGTCGTGGGCAGAAATCAGGTCATCCCCCACCAGGGTAGTCTTCATGGCTCGGGTTGGGTAGATGACCGCGGGAATGCAGGTTCCCATGTCGGAGATCTGCGTGGCGATATGCCGATAGAGTTGCTGGAGTTCCTCACGGCATTCCTGGGCGGTCTTGTTGTCTTGAGGGCAAATCTTCCCCAGTCGCCGGAAGAGTAGATAGGCCAGGGCATCCGCACGCAATTCGCTGACCCGTGCGGGGATTTCGATTTCGCTGGCGTAGGGGTTGTTTTCCTCTTCCACCAGCATGGCGAATGCCCGCTGATTGGCGGGTTTGCGGTTTTTCTGGACCAATTCGCCATTTTCGGATTTTTCTCCCGCATCCAGGTGCTTGATGGATTTCAGAAGGGGCTTTGTGGCCAGGATTGCACTGGCGAGGAGGTCGTCTTTGGTCTTGTCATCCTTTGCCAGTTCCCGTGCATCCAGCAGTGCCATGGCCAGGGATGCCTGGTCGAAGAGGCTGGTCTTTTCCGTGGAACGGCATTCGAACCACTCGGGGAAGGGGGACAGGAGGATGCCTTTCTTGGCATCCAAAAGCGTCGTGCAGCGCTTTGCCAGGTCAATGACGGCGGAAGCGCTGGGTTGCTGGAGTTGCTTGACGGGATGCGCGCGGAAGAGTTTCCGGACGCCGTTGGCGTCGGCATAGTAGCTGTCGGTTTCGAAGAGTGTGACCTTGAAGGGCTGGCTGGAGCTGCCCATCTGCTGCCAAAGGCCCATGGCATTCCAGAGATTGGCCTCGGCAATCAAATTTCCGACACGTGTGACGGAAATCTGGCGCTCGGGAGTCATGAGGTAACGCCCCGTCAGTTGTTCGGGAGTAAAGGCGAATGCCGCAGTGCGGTCAAAGGCGATGCCCACCATGCTGGAGAGCAACAACCGCGAGGAATTGACCACGAAGGAGTCGATGGGCAGGGTGGCTTGGACGATGTCCAGACGCAGGGAATCCCAGGCGTTGGGATTGTCCAATTTGGTTTTGACGTAAGCGGGCAGGAGGCGCTTCTCCTCTTTTGCTTTGGCAAGCTGACCGGATAGGTCTGCGGTAATGGCTTCCGCATATTCGGGCTCCCGCTTGGCGACAATGGCCAGGAGCATCGCCAGCGCGTCATTGAAAGTCTTCCCTACGGAATAATAGGTTCGGCCGGGAAAGAGGCCGTCATTCAAGGTCAGAAACAACACCCGTGGGGCGTTGTCCTGGACGGGAGATAATGCCAGGAGTTCTTTGGCGGGCTTCTTCGCCAATAACCCCGCACGGAGCTTGGCGGTGAAATCCGCCAACGCATTTTCACTGCAGGCAACGGGTTGCTTTACATCCTGGAACCAGGGCTCTTCCTGGGAAAAGAGAACCGAACCAATAAGCAGGAATACAAAAAGTAGTAGGACTCGCTTCTGCATCAGTGAACAAAATTAGATGGGATGGCTTCGGCGGCTGCGCCGCCTGGCCCCTCGTTTCGCTGGGCTTGCGCCCGCTACACGAGGGGCGGTACCTACGGGGAGCTTGCGCTCCCCACTACCGAATCGGGGCTTCGGCGGCTAACGCCGCCTGGCCCCTCGTTTCGCTGGGCTTGCGCCCGCTACACTGGGGAGAGCCGGGCGGGGCTTCGGCGGCACCTATTACAGCAGTTCGGCGATTTGGACTGCGTTGAGAGCAGCGCCCTTGAGGAGCTGGTCACCGCAGACGAAGAACGCCAGGCTGTTGGGAGCGGAGATGTCATAGCGGATACGGCCCGCCAGCACATTGTACTGCTCGTTGGATTCGCAGGGCATGGGGAAGTGGTTTTCGGCGGGGTCGTTGACCACGGTGAGTCCAGGGGCCTTCTTCCAGGCTTCCAGTGCGGCTTCCACGGTGACCTTGTCCTCGAATTCCAGGACGATGGTCTCGGCATGGCTGCGGAGGACGGGCACGCGGACGCAAGTGGCGCAGACGCCGATGTTGTCGTTGTGCATGATTTTCTTGGTCTCGTTGACCATCTTCATCTCTTCGGTGTTGTAGCCATTTTCGCCGATGTCGGTGTTGTGGCTGAAGACATTGAAGGCGTATGGCCACTTGAAGACCTTGGGCTCAGCCTTGCCACCAGCCTGGACGACTTTGGTCTGTTCCCAGAGTTCGTCCATGCCCTTGGCGCCTGCGCCGGAGGCGGACTGGTAGGTGGAGACCACGATGCGCTTCACGGGGGAGAGGTCATAGAGGGGCTTCACGGCCACCAGCATGATGATGGTGGTGCAGTTGGGGTTGGCGATGATGCCCTTGTTCTTCTTGATGTCCTCGGGATTGACTTCGGGGACGACCAGGGGGACCTCGGGATCCATGCGGAAGCAGCTGGAGTTGTCAACCACGACTGCGCCTGCCTTGACGGCGTAGGGTGCGAATTCGCGGGAGATAGAAGCGCCTGCGGAGAAGAGTGCGACGTCAATACCCTGGAAGGAATTGGGCGTGAGTTCTTCGATGGTGTAGGTCTGACCCTTGAACTGGGTGGTCTTACCTGCAGAACGAGCGCTGGCCAGGAGACGGAGTTCTTTCACGGGGAAATTCCGCTTTTCCAGGGTCTTCAGCATTTCCACGCCGACGGCACCGGTGGCACCTACCACCGCGACATTGAGGGGACGGTTTGCCATTGTTGTTTTTTCCTTCTTTTGGGTTATTTTTTGTTGTTTTTGGGAAAGCTCCGAACTTTCGTCCGGAGCACTGTGATGAAAAATTATTTCAGGCTTTCTGCCATGAGTGCGGCCACCTGTTTGGCGAATTCTCGCGGGTCATCCACGGGCTGGTTCTCCATGAGGCGCGCGGAATCGAAGAGCATCTTGGCGTAGTCGGCCAGCTTGGGGCTGTCGGCATCCTTTGCCAGGACACCACGCAATGCTCCGATGAGGGGATGGTCGGGGTTGATTTCCAGGATCTGCTTCACATCGGGCACTTCCTGCTTCAATGCCTTCATCATGCGCTGCATCTGCTGGGACATGGCCCACTCAGCATCCACCAGGCAGCAAGCGCTGTCTGTGAGGCGGTTGGAGAGCTTCACATCGGAGACCTTGTCCTTCAGAAGCTCCTGGAGCTTCTTCACCAGGTCGGCGTTGGTCTCTTCCGCGGCTTTGCGCTCTTCGGCCTTGGCTTTCTTCTCGTCCTCGGTATCCAGGTCAACATCGCCCTTGGAGATGTCCCGCAGGGTCTTGCCATCGTAGTTCTCGATGGAGGGAATCACGAATTCGTCCACAGGATCCGTCAGGAAGAGGACCTCGTAGCCCTTTTTCTGGAATGCCTCCAGCTGTGGGGAGTTCTTGGCGTTTGCGACACCTTCAGCAGTGAGGTAGTAGATTTCCTTCTGGGTTTCGGGCATGCGCTTGACGTAGTCTGCGAAGGTAGTCCGCTTGTCGTCCGCCAGTGCGGTGCTGTGGAACATCATCAGGTTCTGGATCTTCTCGGAGTTCTCGAAGTCCTCACGGAGGCCTTCCTTGAGGACGGCGCCGAAGTTGCTGTAGAAGGTCTCGTAGCGTTCGGGGGCATTCTTCTGCATGTCCGCCAGGGTATCCAGGACTTTCTTGGTCAGGTTCTTGCGGATGATGGTCAGAGCGCGGGCCTCCTGGAGCATTTCACGGGAGACGTTCAGGGGCAGGTCGGCGGAATCCACCACGCCGCGCAGGAAGCGCAGGTATCGGGGCAGGAGCTGCTCGCAGGAGTCGGTGATGAAGACGCGGTGGACGTAGAGCTGGATGCCGTGTGGGTGGTTGTCCTGGACCATCATATCCCAAGTGGGTTTCTGTGGCAGATAGACCAGCGCCTTGAATTCGGCCTGTCCTTCCACGGACCAGTGGATGGTCTCGAAGGGCTCCTGGTAGTCGTGGGAGAGATGGCGGTAGAATTCGTCATACTCCTCTTTCTTGATGTCGTTCTTGGAGCGCAGCCAGATTGCCTTCTGGGAGTTCAGGGTCTCCTCCACGATGGTGGTCTTGGGAGGAAGTGGCTTGCCATTCTCGTCCAGGATATCCTTCCCGTCCGCATCCTTGACGGGTTCGGAGTGCTCCACATCCATGGCGATGGGGTGCTCAACGAAATCGGAGTACTTCTTGACGATTTTGCGTAGGCGCCACTCTTCCAGGAACTCTGTTTCGTCATCCTTCAGGTGGATGATGACGTCGGTGCCGCGGGTTTCCTTGGTGGTTGCTTCCAGGGTGTAGAAGCCATCGCCTTTGGAGACCCATTTGGTGGCGGCGTTCTTGTCGCCTGCGCGACGGGTCAGCAGGGTCACTTCGTCAGCCACCATGAATGCGGAGTAGAAACCCACGCCGAACTGTCCGATGAGCTCGGGAGGCAGTTCGTCCTTGTTTGCCTTGAGGTTCTCCAGGAAATGCTTGGTGCCGGAGTTTGCCACGGTGCCGATATTTTTCTCCACTTCCTCGGCGGTCATGCCGACGCCGTTGTCGCGGACAGTGAGAGTCTTGGCATCCTTGTCCACGATGAGCTTGATCTTCCAGGTGGGGTCGTCTTCCAGGACAGCGGTGTCCTTCAGGGCCTCGAAACGTGCGCGGTCGATTGCGTCGGAGGCGTTGGAGATGATTTCCCGCAGGAAAATCTCCTTGTTGGAATAGAGTGAGTGGATAACGAGGTCGAGCATCTGCTTGACTTCGGTCTTGAATTCATGCTGAGTGGCCATTTTTTTAATGCTTAATGCTTAATGCTTAATGCTTAATGAAGGATGGGGAGGTGTCCCCATGCCCCTCTTTTTATGCTTAATGAAGAATTGATTTTGAATTCAGAATTCTGAATCCATCATCATGAATTATTCCAGGGTGGCGAGGAGTTGTTCTGCGGCTTCCTTGAGGGTGCCGGGGTAGGGATGACCGCCGCCCAGGACGACGTATCCATCGAAGTTGGAGCAGCGCAGGATGGAGACCAGTTCCCAGACTTCGCCGTTGCCCTTTGCCAGGCGTGCGGGTGTGCCGTCCCAGAGTCCGTCAGTCAGATCCAGCTGTGCGATGGTGTGGATGAAGCGTCCCGCGCCCCAGGAGCGCAGGAAGGGATGTTCGCCTGCCTTGGCGAATTCCACGGGATTGAAGGCGAATGCCTTGGGAGTCTTGCGTCCCTTGGTGATTTCCGCCAGGCGTGCGCGGACCTGCATTGCGGTCATGCCCACGTTGGTGTAGTCCAATTGGACCTTCGCTTTCTTGAAAAGTTTCTCGACTTCATCCGAAGCGGCAACCAGTGGTGCCACAACGCGGGTGATGCCGGCGCTCTTCCAGATATCCAGTTTCTTTTCCAGGTCATCGGGCAGGGCGTTGAAACGCAACGCGGTGATCTCGATGCCCGCGGTGGTCAGTTCGTCTACCGCGGACTTGAGTTTTTCGGGGGAGAGAGAGGCGGCGGCGACGCCCTGGATGTAGTCCAGTTCGATGCGGGAGATGCCCGCGGCGTCCAGTTTTTCAATCATCTCGGGGACGTATCGACCGCAGAGAGATGCGGCGGCTGCCACCTTGAAGGACTCGTTGGCGAAGGTCGCCTTGTACAGCGCGGCGCGTTGCTTGACGCAGTCTGCGCAGGCGGGATTCAGGCAGAGGCAGAATGCGGGGTCGTCAGAACCCACTTCCAGCAGTGCTTCCATCATGGCCTTTGCATCGATGAGGCGGACTTGTGCATTGCCGATGCGAGCCATTCTGGTGATGCCTTCCAGACGGAGCATTGCGTCCAGGCCGATGAAATCCCGGTGGGGACCGGGATAGAATTTCCAGGTACGTGTGACGGTATTGCCATACTGGTCGACGCCGGTGCGCTCGGTGGAAGTCAGGTAGGGCAGTTCCAGCAGGGCTTCCACGGAGTGGAGCATGGTGTTGCGGTCCATGTCAACGCCCAGAAGGCAAATCTGACCACCAGCTTCCGCAATCTTCCAGAAGGGGCTGCCGTAGCCGTGTGCGGTATCGGCCTTCATGTGGTCGGCCATCAGTTCCTTGGCACGACCGCCCACAGCCGCCAGGGTGCCCACGGGTGCGTCACTGATGACGGCGTCCTTGCGGGCACGCATCAAATCGGTGATGATGCCCAGGCGTCCGAAGACGGGGACTACCAGGGTGCCAGTGGGACCAAGCACGTTCAAGAAGGCGTCAATGACGCCCTGTGCGTCGCCTTCTACGGGGCCCAGGCTGACGACGGAGCTGTGCAATAACACGATGCCGCCTTTCTTGATGCCGAGGGTCTTGAGGGATTTTTCCAGTGCAGTGCGCTTCAACATAATCGGGTGTACCGACGGCGTCCCCGCCGTCGAGGGGTGTACCGACGGCGTCCTCGCCGTCGAGGGGTGTACCGACGGCGTCCCCGCCGTCGAGGGGGGTGTTACAACT
>DCIO01000039.1 GCA_002315885.1 Lentisphaeria bacterium UBA1724 | reverse complement strand
TCTAGCTAGAGCTTCTAGATCTAGTCTTTCTAGCTAGAGTTTCTAGATCTAGTCTTTCTAGCTAGAATTTCTAGACGCGCGCGAGGTTAAGCCTTATCTAGTTTTTCGGCAAATATTGGGCTCGTGTTGAAAAATTGCGTCCATGAAGGGGAAACGGGGTATATTAATTCTGGTTCCGATTCCACTAGTTTTCCCTTTTTATTCTTATGAAATCTTTTTTTGCGTTTGTCATGTGCTGTGTTGCGTTGTCTGTTTCTGCCGAGTATTCCCTGAAGGATTTTTCGTTGAATCATTCTGACGGGATTTACAAAGTCTCGGAGAAGGTTGTGTGTTCTGGTGTGCTGATGCTGGATGGCAAGCCCGTGGACACGGGGTCGTTGCGTTGCATTGTGAAATGGGAAGGCACGGTGGTGGACACGAAGGTGCTTCCCTTGGATGGCAAGCCCTTCCAGGTGGAATACCAGGGTGACAAGCCTGGTTGGCTCTACTACGGCTTCGAGGTTGTGGATGCGGAAGGCAATACCGTCCCCCAGCCTCTGGCACGCCAGCCCCAGCACAAGAAGACGCTGGTGGGTGAAATCGGCGCCTATTTCGATCCCCAGGATATGAAGACCACCATCCCGTGCCCCGAGGACTTTGACGAATTCTGGGCAAAACAGAAGGCGCTGGTGGCCGAGATGGATTTTGCGGGCGTGACTTGCCAGCGCCTGGAGGATCCCGCGGAGGGCGTGGAGCTCTACGCCATCCAGGTGCCGATTCCCGGGGAAGGTCGTCCCGCCACTGCCTATTTGGCGAAGCCCGCGGGGGCTGTTGACGGTACGCTCCCCATCTACATTGAGTTCCTGAGTTGGATGAACTGCGATGCCAACAAGAGCTTTGCGGTGAATGGCGCCAAGAATGGCCTGCTGACCTTCGCCGCTACCTGGCATGGCTTCCCCGTGGCACAACTCGCGGAGAGCTACAACGCCAATTCCAAGGAATTCCAGGCGGGCAGCGGCATTTCTAGCCGCGATACCTGGACCTTCAAGAATATGTTCCTGCGGGTGCTGCGGTTGCTGGCATACGCCAAGAGCCGTCCCGAATGGAACCGGCAAGAATTCGTGGTGCAGGGGGGGAGTCTGGGGGGCATCCAGACCACCTTCGCCGCCGCCATGGAACCCGCGGTGACTTTCGCCGCCATCACGGTCCCCGCATTCTGCGAATTGGATCCCGAATTGCGCCATGCGAAGAATGCGTCGGTCATGTCCCGCGTCCTCGCCCATCCCACCCCCGAGATGTGCGAGACAGTCCACTACTATGATACGGTGAATTTCATGGCACGGGTCAAGTGCCCCGTCTGTGTGGCAACGGGGTTCGTTGACGAGACATGCCCACCCACCAGCGTTATTTGCGCATACAACAACTTGCCTGCTGACACCCCGAAAGAGCTGACTCTGAATTGCAGAACGGGGCACTTCGGCACCACGGCAAACACCGCCGCCAACAAACGCATCCGCGAGATCTTCCACAACAAGAAGTTGCGTAGGGACTCCGAGCTGTAATTCGTCAAGTGGTTTCAAGCCAAATACTTCTAACTAAAAACATGAAATTCCGTTCTCTCCTTCTCTCCCTTCTTATGTGCATGGTTGCTTCTTTGAGTGCTGTCGCCAACGAGGAATTCGTGACATACGAGGAATTTGGAGCGAAGGGAGACGGAAAGACCAACGACCATCCCGCCATAGTCAAGGCCCATGCCCACGCCAATGAGAAGGGGCTGCCCGTGAAAGCCAAGCGCGGGGCGGTCTACTACATCGGCGATTGCACCGAAGCCGCCATCGTGAAGACGGATACGGATTTCTCAGGCGCGCGCTTCATTATCGATGACGTGGCATTGAATTTCGACAATCGCCGGGTGGAACTCTTCCTGGTGGAGCCCGACAAGCCATCCTATCTCGTGGAAATCGTGGGTGGGCTGCCTCTCAATACAAAGCAACTGAACCGGACTTTCGACACCCCTGTCCTGTTGAATCTCTGGAACAAGAATGTCAAGCACTTCATCCGCTGGGGAACCAACCAGAATGACGGCACCGCCCAATCGGACTTGGTGCTGGTGGACAAGGATGGCGTCATTGACAAGAGTACCCCGCTATGCTGGGAATTTGCCCAGGTGACTGCCGCCAGGGCGTATCCCATCGACGACAAGCCCATCACCATCCAGGGCGGCGAATTCATCACCATTGCCAACCAGGCGGAATCCAAGTACAACTACTATGCACGAGGGTTCAGGGTGCGGCGTTCCAATGTGACGATGGCCGGCATTGTGCACTTGGTCCAGCGTGAGATGGACCAGGGTGCGCCCTATTCGGGTTTCTTCAGCGTTGAGAATTGCGCCAACGTGGTCCTGAAGGATTTGGTTGTCACGGGGCACAAATCCTATTCCACTATCGGGTCTGCCGGGAAGCCCGTCCTCATGGGCAGCTACGATCTCAGTGCCAACCACGCCATCAATGTCTCTTTCCTGAATATCCGCCAAAGCAACGACATCTGCGATACGCGTCTTTGGGGCGTTCTTGGCTCCAATTTCTGTAAGAATCTCCTCTACGACCACTGCAGGCTTTCGCGCTTTGACGCACACCAGGGCGTCTGCAATGCTACCATCCGGAATTCCGAACTGGGGCACCAGGGCGTCAACCTCATCGGATACGGGCTCTTCCTGCTGGAAAATACGGTCGTCCACAACAATTGCCTCATTTACCTTCGGGTGGATTACGGCGCATTCTGGCGCGGAAATATCCTGATCCGGAATTGTACGCTGGTCCCGAGAGACAAGAATTGCACGCCGTGCATCATCTCCGGCAATTACACGGGAAAGCACGATTTCGGATACCAGTGCTTCATGCCAAACGAAGTACGCGTCAATGGCCTGAAAATCATGGATGGCGCGGGACGAAAATACAACGGTCCCTGCGTCTTCGACAACTTCAACTACGAATTCAAGCCAGGGTACGTGGAAAAGTATCCCTACGTCCGCACACAGCGCGTCATCCTCCAGAATGTGGTCACGGAAAGCGGCATGAAAGTCCAGAAGGCACTCAAACCCGAGTTCTTCACCACCACGCAAGTCGAAGCACGATAAAATTCTGAATTTGGTGCTTGATTTTCTTGTGAAAAATTCCTATACTTATCAGAGTTACGTTTTCCCCTAAAAAAACTCAACCCAAAACTACAATCATGAAAAAGTCTTTTACTCTCATTGAATTACTGGTGGTCATCGCCATCATCGCCATCCTGGCGGCCATGCTGCTGCCTGCCTTGTCCAAAGCCCGTGCCAAGGCCCGCGCCATCTCCTGCGTCAACAACATGAAGCAGATCGGTCTCTTCGTCGCTCTCTACACCAATGATTTTGACGACTACTATCCTACCTTCAAGATTGTCAAGGATACCACTGCTGCTCGTGGCGGCACTTACATCTATTGGTTCCGTTATTTTGTCGAAACCATGAAGATGGACGCCAAGGTCTTCCAGTGCCCCGCCTCCAAGCGCGGTATCAATTTCACTGGTGCCAACTGGGGCGAAGTCCAGTTCAACGTAGGTTATTCCTATCAGTATTCCTGCTATGGCTATGCCTGGGGCAATCCCTTCGGAAGCGGCGATCACAACAACCAGCCCGAGTCCATCCATTCCATCGCAAGCCACTGTAGAAATGGCGAGACGCCTATTTTTATTGCGGATGGTCCAGACGAATACTTCCCAGGCTACACCACCTATAACGAGTTGAATGTCTACTTCCAGGGCTGGAATGTGGTCAGTCAGGAAGCGAATAATACGACAACGAATGCAATCTCCCTGCGCCACGAGGGCCGCAGCAATGTCCTCCTGCCCGACTACTCCGTCAGCAACATCGACAAGGGAAAGCTCGACGAGAACTACAATTCCCAGAAGTCCATCTACTTCCGCCCGCTGAAGAATGGTCCTAACAGCTGGGTTGTCAGAAGCAATTAAGTCCGAATCGGATAACGAATATAAAACGGGGCTGTTCGCTTGGCGCGGACAGCCCTTTTTTCAATGCTCAATTCTCAATGCTCAATTTATTTTCACAGCCGTCCCATAACT
>DCIO01000061.1 GCA_002315885.1 Lentisphaeria bacterium UBA1724 | reverse complement strand
CAACTTCACCCGTTTCGGCAGGAAAGGCATATCCGCCGCCGTCATCACCGTCATCGCCTTCTTCCTCGTCAACTCCCTGATGTTCTTCTTCGGCGCCGTGGGCACCATGACCTACCAGGTCAACGATATCTCCGAGGTGCTCTTCAAGCAGGGACTGCTGGTGTGGGCAATCATCGCGCTGGGACTGAATATCTGGACCACCAACGACAACGCCATCTATACCTCCGGTCTGGGCTTCTCCAATATCACTGGCATTCCCAAGCGCTATACCGTCCTCTTCAATGGTATCCTCGGTACTCTGGCTGCCATCTGGCTCTACAATAACTTCTGCGGCTACCTGAACATCCTGAATATCTTCATTCCCCCAGTGGGCGCCGTCGTCATCGCGGATTTCTGCGTCCGTCGTCTGGGCAAGTATAAGGATCCCAAGGACGCCAAGTTCGAGACCATCCACTGGCCCGGCATCGTGGCATGGCTGGCTGGTTCCGCCGTCGCTTTCGTGAACGTCGGTCTCCGCGCCATCAATGGCATGGCTACCGCCGCTGTGGTTTACCTGGCACTCTGCATGGCAATCCGCTTCTTCAAGGAACACCCCGAGGACTAATTAGGAATTAGGAATTAGGAATTAGGAATTTATAGGGAGCCATCCTTTCGGGGATGGTTCCCTATGAGTTCTTGTTGCGACCGTCCTTTTGCGTCCAGTGCTATGATTCAGTTTTTTGCTGACGATCATTATGATGCCCATCCGGGGCGCGTCATCTACGACGCGCTTCCGGATGAACTG
The DNA here is from genome assembly GCA_002315885.1 of Lentisphaeria bacterium UBA1724. Taxonomy (GTDB): domain Bacteria; phylum Verrucomicrobiota; class Lentisphaeria; order Oligosphaerales; family Oligosphaeraceae; genus UBA1724. Next base: position 39,083 of record DCIO01000061.1, on the reverse strand, counting down.
CGCACAAGAATCGCCTTTCACGAGAATGACTGGCAGGCGCTTTCCAGCGGTGCATGGCTCCAGGATTGCGAATTGTTGGTATTGCATTTGATTGGCGGCACTTGCGACCAGCCCCATCCGGATGGGGCCGCAGAAAAGCACATCCGGCAGTGGTGTGAGCAGGGAGGAAATCTCCTGTTGCTCCATGGCAGTAGTGCGGCCTTCTGGGAATGGCCCTGGTGGCGGAAGCTGATGGCACTACGCTGGGTGCGGGCGGAAGACCCCGATGGCGCTCCCGAGAGCTACCACCCCGTCCATCCCTACGAAGTGACACGTTGCGACAGCGCCAATCCTCTGGCGGCGCGTCTCCGTGAGATGTCCCTTCCCAAGGACGAAATTTATGCCAAATTAGCAGAGCAGGGGCCTTTTGACCTTCTCCTTGAAACGAGTATCCCCGAGGGGCGTTTCCCCCAGTGCGTCCAGCAGACGACTCCCTGGAAGGGCACGATCATCCATTTTCTGCCCGGGCACTACGCTTGTGGTGCGGGGCATCCCGACTTGGTCTATAATGTGAAAATCCTCATAGAGGCATTAATGAAATGAAAACTGCATTCCTCGGCGACAGCCAGGCGTATTTCAATATGGTTTTTTCTCCCGCTCTACGTCAGCAGATTGCGGGGATTTCGGAGTTGGTCTCCAAAGACCTCATTACTCCCGAAAAATTCTCCTCCGTAGACCTGTCGGAAGTGGAGGCGATTTTTGGCACCTGGGGGATGTATTCTCTGAGCGATGAGCAGCTGGCAAAGATGCCGAAGCTCAAGGCGGTCTTCTATGCCGCAGGCGCCACGGACTCCTTCGCCGCGCCGCTGTTGACTCGCAATATCGCGGTTTCCAGCGCCTGGCGGGCCAATGCCGTGCCTGTGGCGGAGTTCGTCATGGCGCAAATCATCCTCTCTCTGAAGAATTACTTTGCGGACAGCCGCACATTTACCTGTCATGAGGGCTACCATGCAGTCCCCCACGGACCGGGCGTCTATGGCGAGACTGTTGCATTGATTGGCAATGGCGCAGTCTCCACCCATTTGAAGAAGTTGCTGGAGTCCTGCCTGAATCTGGATATCATACAGATTCCTACCGAGGACGCAAAGGATTACGCGCTGCTCAAGGACGCTTTCTCAAAGGCATACGTGGTTAGCAACCATCTCCCAAATGTCGCGGAGACCGAGGGACTCTTCAATGAACAGCTCTTCCGCTCCATGCGCACTCACGCCACATTCATCAACACGGGACGCGGTGCACAGGTGGACGAGGCGGGGTTGGTCCGCGCACTGACCGACCGCCCCGATCTGACGGCGCTTTTGGATGTGACCTGGCCCGAGCCCCCCGTGGTAGACAGCCCACTTTTCTCTCTTCCCAATGTCCATCTTTCCAGCCATCGGGCGGGCTCCATCAATGACGAGACGCGACGCATGGCGGAGTCGGCCATCCGCGAATTCCAGCGCTTTGAGAAGGGCCTCCCTCTGGAGCATTCCGTGAGCTGGAAGGATATCGCTTCTACTGGCACACGAAAGCAGTAGTCCGTCTTTTCGGGCCGTGTGGCTTGATTTCATTCAATGGAGCGGTGGCAGGAAATTATATTATGCGCCGTTCCCGAAGTACATTTTGTTCCGACCATAAAATCCACCCAAACCTAGGAAATTTTCAATATGGTTAAGCAGACTCCCGAGACTGTCATTCTCCTGAATTTCGGATGCAAGGACATCCAGAAATTCGCCCGCGCCATTCGTGCCGAGCACATCTACACCATGGTCATGCCCTGGACTACCCCCGTGGCACGCGTCATGCAGGAAGCCCCCGTGGGACTGATTGTCTGCCGTGACGAGGCCGCTTCCGAGCATCCCGCAGAATTGGCCGCCTTCCAGGCGCTGAATATCCCCGTCTTGATTGACAAGGGCATGGACGCCGCTGCCGCCATCGCATTCTGCAAGGATACCTGCAAGTGCCAGGGGCTGTGGACGGTGGACCGCTTCATCGAAGAGGCTGTCGCGGATGTGAAGGCTCAGGTGGGCACTGGCAAAGTTGTGCTGGGGCTCTCCGGCGGTGTTGATTCCTCCGTGGCCGCCGCGTTGATCCACAAGGCTATTGGCAAGCAGCTCACCTGCGTCTTTGTCAACCACGGTCTCCTGCGTCTCGGCGAGCCCGAGCAGGTCCAGAAGATCTTCCGCGATGCCTTCGATATGAACCTGGTTTACATCGACGCCACCGACCGCTTCCTGGATAAGCTGGCTGGCGTCAACGAACCCGAGAAGAAGCGCAAGATTATCGGTGCCGAATTCATTGATGTCTTCGCCGAAGCCGCCGCGAAGGTGGACGCGCCCTTCCTGGGACAGGGCTCTATCTATCCCGATTTCCTGGAGAGCATTCCCCTGGATGGCAACCCCAACGGCGTCATCAAGAGCCACCACAATGTGGGCGGTCTCCCCGAAAACCTGAAGTTCGAGCTGGTGGAACCCCTGGCACGCCTCTTCAAGGACGAAGTGCGCGCGGTGGGTCGCAAGCTGGGTCTGCCCGAGGTCATGATTGACCGCCAGCCTTTCCCCGGTCCCTCTCTGGGCGTCCGTTGCGTTGGCGAAATCAAACGCGAGTATCTCCGTATGCTCCGCGAGGCCGATGCCATCTTCACCGAAGAACTCCGCGCCTCCGGCTGGTACAGCAAGACCTGGCAGGCATTCGCGGCTTTCCTGCCCGTGAAGTCCGTGGGTATGCTCAATGGCGAACGCCACTACGGCTATACCATCGCACTGCGCGCCATCAACACCAGCGATGCCGTCACCGCACAGGTGGTACATCTGCCCTGGGAACTCCTGGAGAAGGTTGCGATCCGCATCCCCACCGAAGTCCAGGGCATCTCCCGCGTGGTCTTCGACTGCACTCCCAAACCCCCAGCCACCATCGAGTGGGAGTAAATTAATGCTTAATGCTTAATGCTTAATGCTTAATGCTTAATGAAGGATGGGGGAGGTATCCCCCATACCCCCTCTGCTTCAATTCTCAATTCTCAATAGGGAGGGGGGGGGCATACCCCCTCTTCTTCAATTCGGAACCCGTAGACAAGTGAGCCGTTCTGCATTCGCGGAACGGCTTGTTTGTTTTGGAGAGGTGATTTTTACACAAAAAGGTGGTGCGAAACCACCATTGACTTTGTTCTGACGAATTCTCCTGATAAGTGGTGGTATGATGGGCAGGTGATAGCTTTCCGAAGTCCAAATACGGCAAAAATACTCTTTGCCATGCGTCAAAATCCGACCGTTTCATACGAGGAATTACAACAAGCCACGGGAATTAATTCTTCGGCAGTTCAGAAGCAACTTGCCATTCTTCAACGAAAAGGGTATATCCAGCGCCAGCATCTCGATAATACTTGGCGCGTTCTAGCGATTCCCACGATATAGATGATCTAGTCCCTTGTGTCCCCTGTAATTCCTCATTCCTAATTCCTCATTCCTAATCAAAAAAAATCCCCGCTGGGTGAGAGCCCTGCGGGGATTTTGCGCTTATGATGGACTAAGCGAGATTAGAATTTTGCGTTGATGAGGGGGAAGATCTGGACGCGGTCGGAGTTGATCACATTGATGATACCGATCTGAACGACGTCGGAACCCTCGGTGTAGTTGAAGACACCGATCTGGCAGCCGTCCACATCTTTTGCGAAGTTGAGGATACCGATTTCAGCGCCGTCAATGCGGGTGACGAAGTTGATGACACCGAGTTGGCAGCCTTTCATGTCGACCGCGATGTTCATGGCGCCACCCTGGAAGCCATTGATGGCCTGGGCGATGTTGAGGCCGCCGAGCTGCGCGCCATTTGCCTTTCCGCTGACCTGGTTGTAGAGGCTGAGCTGGAAGCCGTTGAGGTTCTTCATGACGATGTCAAGCCAACCCATCTGGAAGCCATTGTAGTTGCCTTCGTTGTAGTTGACGCCGCCAATTTCAAAACCTTCGCCATCGCCAGAGGCCATGTTGGCGATGCCCAGGGTAATGCCATTGCACACGGTGACGCTGCCATAGAGGTCAAGACGGAGACCCTGCTGTTCGCAGTTGGGTTCGGGATACTGGATTTTGTCAGTCAGACCAAAGACGAATTCCTGAGCATTGAGGGAGAGGGAGACCAGGAACAACGCAACGGCAAGAAATGCGGAGAATTTTTTCATTGTAATTATTCCGTTTTTTTTGTGTTGAGTGATGATTTAGGTGTAAAAAAAGAAAAATTGTGTCCAACTGAGGGACTTGAATTCAATGTAACGCCTTGAAAAGATGCTGTCAACAACAAGGGATAAATATTTTTTGCAAGTCTGTGTGGGCTGTTTTGGTGATTTGCGCAAAGGGTACTGAAATTGTATCGGGTTGCACGTGGTGAATCGTCAATTTGTGTGGAATTGTTGTGGAATTGTTCCGTAGGAAAGGGGGATAAACTTTGCCGAAAAAGAGACAGAGTCGCCATTAGGCAATATATTCTCGAAATTCGCGGTTTTTATTTTTTGTTTTTTTCATTCGTGGAGTGGTGGGGCGTTTTGTCTTGCCCTCTGAGTCAACCAAAATACAGGAGTAATCATGTCGGGTAAAATCAACACCCAGGACGGCAATTACGCAGCGGCGTATGTGGCATACGCGCTGAGCGAGACCGCCGCAATCTATCCCATCACCCCCTCTTCCACCATGGGCGAGTGGGTCGACCAGTGGGCCGCTGAAGACAAGCGGAACATCTGGAACAAGCAGGTTTCCGTTGTGGAGATGCAGTCCGAGGCAGGTGCCGCGGGTGCCGTCCACGGCATGCTGGCCGCTGGTTCTCTGACCACCACCTACACCGCATCCCAGGGTCTTCTGCTGATGATCCCCAACATGTACAAGATCGCGGGCGAAATGCTGCCCACCGTCTTCCATGTGACTGCACGTTCTCTGGCTTGCCAGTCCCTGGCAATCTTCGGTGACCACTCCGACGTCATGGCCTGCCGCAACACCGGTTTCGCCATGCTGGCCGCCAACTCCGTCCAGGAAGAGATGGATATGGCGCTGGTTGCCCATCTGGCCACCTATCCCTCCAAGGTCCCCTTCCTGCAGTTCTTCGACGGCTTCCGTACTTCTCACGAAGTCCACAAGTTCGAGGAAATCCCCTACGAGACCATCGCTCAGCTGGTTGACAAGAAGGCGGTCGAGGAATTCCGCGCCCGCGGTCTGCGCCCCGAGGCCCCTGTGACCAAGGTGGGCGCCCAGAATGGTGACGTCTATTTCCAGGGCCGCGAGACCGTCAACAAGTACTACGATGCAGTTGGCGCGATTGTCCAGGAGAAGATGGATGCCGTGGCGAAGGTGACTGGTCGTCAGTATCACCTCTTCGACTATGTTGGCGCCGCAGACGCCACCGACGTGATCGTCGCCATCGGTTCTGCCTGCGAGGCCATCGAGGAGACCATTGACTACTTGAACGCCAACCGCGGCACCAAGTATGGTCTGCTGAAGGTCCGTCTCTATCGTCCCTTCTACGCTGACAAGTTCCTGGCCGCTCTGCCCAAGTCCGTGAAGCGCATTGCGGTTCTGGACCGTACCAAGGAGCCCGGCGCCATTGGCGAGCCCCTGTACATGGATGTGAAGGTCGCCATCAACGACCCCGCCATCACCATCATCGGCGGCCGTTATGGTCTCTCCAGCAAGGATTTCACTCCTTCCATGATCCTGGCGATCTACAAGCACCTGGAGAAGGGCGGTTTCCACGGCTTCACCGTCGGTATCGACGATGACGTGACCAACCTGTCTCTGAAGATTGACGAGCACATCACCACCGAGCCTGCCGGCACCACTGCGTGCATGTTCTACGGTCTGGGCGGCGATGGTACCGTCGGTGCCAACAAGACCACCATCAAGGTCATCGGTCACCTGACCAACAAGGATGCCCAGGCATACTTCGCCTACGACTCCAAGAAGTCCTTCGGTCTGACCTGCAGCCACCTGCGCTTCTCCGACACCCCCATCAAGTCCACCTACCTGATCACCTCTCCCGATCTGGTCAGCTGCTCCTGCGCCGCCTACATCGGCCGCTACGATCTGCTGAAGGGCCTGAAGAAGGGCGGTACTTTCCTGCTGAACAGCTCCTACAGCAATGACGAGGTCTTCGGCAAGCTGACCCGCGACATGCAGGAATACATCATCAAGAACGATATCAAGTTCTACAACGTGAACGCCGATGCCATCGTGAAGACCGAGCCCGGTCTCCGCGGCAAGGGTGCCAACACCGTCATGATGGTTGCCTACTTCAAGGTGGCCGGCATCGTTCCCTTCGACAAGGCCGCCGAAGAGATGAAGGCCCTGAACGCCAAGACCTTCGCCAAGAAGGGCCAGGCTGTCATCGACATGAACAACAAGCTGGTGGACCTCTCCGCCGACGCCTGCGTCCAGGTGGCAGTTCCCGCCTCTCTGGATGGCGTGCCCTGCGTGCCCATGCAGCAGTTGGTTCCCGCGGACTCCGACGCCTTCACCAAGAACGTCATCGAGCGCTCCATGCGCAATGCGGGTGATGACATCCCCGTCTCCGCCATGAGCCTGGACGGCACCCTGCCCACCGGCACCGCCGCTCTGGAGAAGCGCGGTTTTGCCCCCAAGGTTCCCAAGTGGAATCTGGACTCCTGCATCCAGTGCGGCATCTGTGCCAGCAGCTGCCCCCACGCCGCCATCCGCACCAAGCTCTTCAAGGTCGAGGATCTGGCCAACGCGCCCGCTTCCTTCGCCACCAAGGATCCCCTGCCCAAGACCGATGGTCTGAAGTTCAAGGTCCAGGTCTACATCGAAGACTGCATGGCTTGCGGCGTCTGCTTGGATCAGTGCCCCGTCAAGGAGCAGAAGAACGAGGACGGCACTGTCAAGAAGGCCGCCGCTTTGAGCTGGTCCACTCTGGCCGCCGAGCGCGCCGCTGGTGAGAACGCCAACGAGAAGTTCTTCGAGAGCACCGAGGACAACATCCTGGGCAAGAACGCCATCACCTCCCTGAAGGGCGCCATGCTGCGCAAGCCCCTCTTCGAGTTCTCTGGCGCCTGCGCCGGTTGCGGTGAGACCCCCTACGTCAAGCTGGTCAGCCAGCTCTTCGGTCAGAACATGATCGTCGCCAACGCCACGGGCTGCTCCTCCATCTACTCTGGTACCTTCCCCACCATCCCCTACGCCAAGGCGAAGGACGGCCGTGGTCCCGCATGGGCAAACTCCCTCTTCGAGGACAACGCCGAGTTCGGTTTCGGTATGCGCATGGCTGTGGACTCCAACCGTTCCACTCTGAAGGCCTACTGCGAGAAGGTCCTGGCCAGCGAGCAGGCTCCCGCGGATCTGAAGGACGCCATCAATGGCGCACTGAAGTTCTGGGACAACTCCAAGACTGACGAAGCCTTTGCCGCCCAGAAGGCCGCCAAGGAAGTCATCGCCAAGTACTACGCGCAGTGCGGTTGCCCCGACCTGGGCAAGATCAACGAGCTGGCGGATTACTTCTGCGACAAGTCCGTGTGGATCATCGGTGGTGATGGCTGGGCCAACGACATTGGTTACGGTGGCATCGACCACGTGGTCGCCCAGAACCGCAATGTGAACATCCTGGTTCTGGATACCGAGGTGTACTCCAACACCGGCGGCCAGGCCTCCAAGTCCACTCCTACCGCTGCCGTTGCGAAGTTCGCCGCTGGTGGTAAGAAGACCTACAAGAAGAACATGGGTTTCATGTGCATGAGCTACGGCTACGTCTACGTGGCCAGCGTCGCACTGGGTTACGACCGCGCCCAGACTCTGAAGGCCTTCCAGGAAGCCGAAGCATACGATGGTCCTTCCATTATCTTCGCCTACGCTCCCTGCATCGCTCACACCATCGACATGAGCAAGACCCAGACCGAGCAGAAGCGCGCCGTGGAAGCGGGTTACTACCCCGTTTACCGCTTCAATCCCGCCGCCGAGGCCGACAAGCGCTTCAGCTGGGATGTCAAGGCCGCCGCAAATGGCACCTTCCAGGAATTCCTCCTCTCCGAAGGCCGCTATAAGCTGCTGCAGAAGGCCAATCCCGCCCAGGCCAATGAGCTCTTCGCTCAGGCCGAAGCCGATGCCGCAAAGCGCATGGAATTCATCCAGCAGGTCGGCAAGATGATGTAAGCCTAACCGCTAAGTCATAACACGCAAAAATCCCCGCCAGGAACGCAACTCCTGACGGGGATTTTTTTGAATTATGAATTATGAATTATGAATTATGAATCTTTTTCAATTTGTAGTGCCAGAGGTGGAGGTGGCTCTAAAGTGCGAAGCAGGGGGCGCCGATGGAATTGAGAATGCGTTTTTGAGAAAACAGTCTGATTGGAGTTATATTTCTGAAGAAGCCACGTGAATTGTGGAACAGGAGGGAAAGATGTGCCAACTTGACAGATTGCAGCGTTTGCAGGCTGAGATTAGACAGCTTGCACGAGAGCATAATGCCGATAAAGTATATGTCTTTGGCTCTTGTGCAAGAAAGGAGGAAACCCCGGAGAGCGATATAGATTTTCTGGCGGATTTCAATGAGAAGGCGACGCTGTTTGATCAAATCGGCTTGCAGTTGTCTTTGGAGGATATCTTAAAATGCAAAGTTGATGTCATTCCCATGTCGTCACTGTCTGACCCCGTGTTTGGTACAAGTGTCAAGAAGGATATGGTTCTCCTATGATTACGGAAAGACAAAGAATAGAGCATATTCTTGCGGCGATAGCTAAGATTAACGAGGCGACGGCTTGTTCCCAAGAGGAATTTATGAGCTCGGTTTTGAAGCAGGATGCAGTCTCGTATAATTTCCTTATCATTGGCGAGGCGGCAGGGCAGATTTCAGCGGAAACTCGGGCAGCGCATCCCGAGATACCCTGGCGTGTGGTAGTTGGGATGCGGAATGTCCTTATTCACGATTATGCCCAGACCGATTATACCCTGGTCTGGAGAACGGCGAGAGAGGATCTGCCGAAATTGCAGGCACAGCTTCAGGCACTCCTCTAGAGTCTTTCACCTATGCTAGTGGTTGATGTTCTTAGGTAAGTCCTGAGAAAAGGGTGCATTGTCAACCAGACGGTGGCGATTCCAGATTTCGAAGGGGGGGGATTGTATTGTTATATCTGTTCTGTGTTTGTATGCTGCGTTGTCTTGTTTTGTCATAAAAAATACAAATTCAAAATGGAAGTCGTATAGCCAAGGTATATAGTACGCGGCTTTACGAATCGTGTGTTTTTTCTCCTGTCAAGTCAGGGGTATTGGAAGTTATTTTTGTGTGGTGTAGTCATGGGCTTGTTTTTGAGCATTTCTGTGTTGTTATTGTGCTTTGGCGGCGTTGGTGCGTTGTGTGTTGGGCGTTCTGAGGCGCTTGCTAGTCGCCTCGGAGCCGTGAGCGCGGTTCTGGCATGTCTCTCCGCCTTGGTGGATTGCAGCGCCATTCTGAGTCTGCCGTGGTTTTTCCGATTGATTATCTGCCTGGTGGGTATTGCCTCGGCATTGCATGCACCAGGCTATCTGTCGGGGCAGGGTGGTCGTCGCATGGGCTTCTTCTGGCTCTTCTTCAACTTGACGCTGGCATCCATGCTGTTGGTGACGGTATGCGAGGGATTTTTGCCTTTCCTGGTATGCTGGGAGGTCATGGGGTTGGCGAGTTATGCCCTGGTGGCTTTTGAATACCATGAAGAGAAAGCCCGCCAGGCCTCCTGGATTTATCTCATGAGTTGCGAGGCGGGCGGCATTCTCCTGATGCTGGCATACGCCATGGAGATGAGCCGAATGGATGCACCGCTGACGGAGTTCTATCTGCTTTTGGCGGGTTTCGGCATCAAAGCGGGGCTGCCAGTCCTGCACGTATGGCTGCCCGAAGCCCATCCCGAGGCCCCCGCGCCTGTCTCTGCGCTGATGTCCGCCGCCATGATACCCTTGGGGTTCTACGGCATCATCCAATTCATGCCCTATCTTCCCCAGGTCGTGATGCACTGCGGGTGGTTATTCCTGCTTCTGGGGGCACTTGGGGCATTTGGCGGCATCCTCTTCGCTTTGCCTCAGAACAACCTGAAGCGGTTGCTGGCATATTCCAGTGTGGAAAATATGGGCATCGCCGCCATGGGACTGGGGCTCGGAATGCTGGGGGAATGCTATTCCATGCCGGTGGTCTCCGTCTGCGGATTCTGCGGCGGACTCCTCCATTTGCTTCATCACGCGCTCCTGAAAGGCACGCTCTTCCTGGGGGCGGGGAGTGTCCTGAAATCCACCGGCACTCTGAAGATTGATTCCCTGGGTGGATTGATGAAAGTCATGCCTTGGACGGGGCGGTGCTTCGTGCTGGCCGCCACGGGCATTTGCGGTTTGCCGCCCTTCTGCGGATTCGCTGGTGAGTTGCTGATTTATGTGGCGGCATTCTCTGGCATTGCACAGGCCAAGGGGGTCTTCTTCGGTGCCTCCATGCTGGCGGTGCTCTGTCTAGCTCTGACGGGTGGCGTGGCCTGCGCCGCATTGGCAAAAGCGGTGGGGGGCGCATTCCTGGGTGAACCACGCAGCGATTACGCCCGTCAGGCACTCCCCGAGAAATCCTCCATGGTGCTTCCGCAGGTGCTTCTGACGACGCTGGCGTTGCTTTTGCCGCTGGCATACGGCGTTTTGCCTTGCATGGAATGGTTTGAAACGGTGGATTGCGGTGATGTCATTGCATCTGCTTTCCAGAAAAACAGCATCTTCCTTCTGGTCTTCTATGGCGTGGTCGGGGCAATTCTCCTCTTGCGTCGCAGGGCAGGCAAGGATGATCGTGCGGTGGGGACTTGGGATTGCGGCTATGCCCGTCCCACCTCTCGCATGGAATACACGGGCAGCGCGCTGGTGCAGCCCCTGGCGGACCAATTCGGTGGCGTGCTGGGACTGGAACGTCAGAAGAAGTCTCCTCAGGGACTCTTCCCGACATCCGCTTCCCTGGTGGTTACGGACCGGGATCTGGGACGACGGGTTTGGTGGAATCCGCTCTTTCGGGGATTTTCGGCATTGTCGGAACGGATTCATCGCTTCCAGTCGGGTTATCTGCATGTCTATATGCTGATCATGGTGCTGGCGCTGGCACTGATGCTTGCCTGGGCATTTTTCGCATAGCGGGGAGGAGGAACACAAATGGAAAATTCTCTTCTGGTTTGGTTGGTAGGGTTGCTGGTAGCGCTGGTGGGGGCGCCGCTTCTGCCTGGCATCATCAATAAAGTCAAGGCATTTTTCGCTGGTCGGCGGGGTCCTTCCGTCTTCCAGCTCTATTACGATATCTTCCGGTTGTGTCACAAAGCCAGCGTGTATAGCAAAACTACCACGTGGGTATTCCGCCTGGCGTCGGTGGTTGTCTGCGCCACCACGATTTGCGCCATGCTGCTCCTGCCTTTTGCGGGATGTGCATCACCACTCTTTTTCACGGGGGACCTGATTCTCTTCCTTTATCTCATGGGGACGGGGCGATTCTTCACCGTGCTGGCGGCGCTGGACACGGGCTCCAGTTTCGAGGGCATGGGCGCCAGCCGTGAATGCCAATTCGCCGTGCTGGCGGAGGGGGCGCTCCTGGCGGCCTTCGGTGCGCTGATTCTTCTGACGAAGCACCTCTCTCTCTACGGCATCTTGAACCAGATGGACATGCGCTTCTGGAGCCTGGATGGTACCGCGCTGCTGCTGGTGGCGGCGGGATTCTTCGTGGTCATCCTGACCGAGTGCTGCCGCGTTCCCATTGACGATCCGGATACACACCTGGAATTGACCATGATCCACGAAGCTATGATTCTGGACAACAGCGGCGTGGATTTGGCGCTGATACACTACGCGGCATCCCTGAAAATGTGGTGTCTGCTATTGATGGAAATTCTGCTGGTCTGTCCGCGCATCCCTGGCAGCCCCTGGTTTGCGCTGGTTGGCGAGGTGCTCTGTGTACTCGTAGGCGCGGTGTTTGTGGGCGTGGTGGAATCCGTGATTGCCCGTTTCCGCTTCGTCAAGGTCCCCCAGATTATTTCCGCGGCCATGGGGGCTTCCTTGCTGGCTATCGTTCTTCTGTCGCTTTTCCAGAAATAGAGGAGGGAATATGACGAGTTTTGCTGAAATCCTTCTTGCGGTATTGTTGTTGACGGACCTGTCGCTTCTGGTGTCCAGCCGTCTTCTGCACTGCATCCGTCTGGTGGCGCTACAGGGCGTGGTCATCGGCGTATTTCCGTTGACCGTCTGGAATTGGAGTCAAGGAACGCCATCGCCCCAGGTCTTTTTGATTGCGGTGCTGAGTCTTTTTGCCAAGGCGATACTATTGCCGAAGATGCTTCGTCGTTCCATGTACAAGGCGAAGGTGCGCCGTGAGTTGGAACCCCTGGTGGGCTATTCCAAGTCGCTGGTGATTTTCCTGGCGGTGACTGCGGTGGCATTCTGTTTCTGTGGAAAATATCTGGTCTTGCCGGAGGAGACGCCCGTGCTTTGCGCCCCCGTGGCTATCATCACCATCTTCAGCGGGCTTTTCGTCATTATCGCCCGAAAGAAGGCCTTGACCCAGGCCATCGGCTTCCTGGTCTTCGAAAACGGCATCACCGCCTTCGGCATGGGCATGATGCTGGAATACGGCATCGTGGTGGAACTGGGCATCCTGCTGGATGTATTCGTGTTGGTTTTTGTGATGGGCATCTCCATCTTCAATATCAATCGGGCATTCTCCAATATCGATGTGGATGAAATGCATTTGCTGAATGATGACGACGCCCATCAGGGAGGTGAAAAATGATTACACTCCTACTTGTTGCACTTCCGTTGCTGGCAGCGGCAATCTGCTTTTTCTGCAAGAATTCTCAGAAGGGTCCAGGATTCCTCCTGGCGAGCGTCGCCATTCTGGAGCTGGTGCTGGCAGGAATCTGCTTTGAACTCCCCGAGGGCAGTCCCTGGCTGACCGTCTGCCCAAAATGGCTGGGCTTCGATATCCTGAATGGCGTAGTTCTTTTGGTGACGGCGCTCCTTTTCCTCTGTGTTTCCCTGCATACCCTGCGGTGGATGCCTGCGGAAATACAATACGGCGAAGAGGGTGAGACAACGAAATTCTCCAACTTCTGCGCTTGTCTGCTGGCCTTCCTAGGGACCATGATGCTGGTGATTCTCGCCCAGAATCTGGGGCTGCTCTGGGTGGCGGTGGAGGCCACCACGCTGGTCAGCGCACCACTGATTATCTTCCATCGGGGCAGTCGTTCCGTGGAAGCCATGTGGAAATACCTTCTGATTTGTTCCGTGGGCATCGGCTTCGCACTCTTCGGGACCATGCTTCTGGCTGTGGCATCCCGGGAGACTGGCGCTGGGCTGGATTTGGCGGGGCTGATGGAACAGGTCGCGCTCATCCATCCCGGGTGGTACAAGGCGGCATTCGTCTTTGTGCTGGTGGGCTACGGCACAAAGATGGGCCTGGCGCCCTTCCATACCTGGCTGCCTGACGCACATAGCGAGGCACCCGGCGTGGTCTCGGCACTGCTTTCTGGCGCGCTGCTGAACTGTTCTTTCCTGGGCATCATCCGCGTCGCCACTTTGGCACCAGAGGGCGCAGTGCCCTTCGTTTCCCATGCGCTGATTGCCCTGGGTCTGGTCTCCTTGGCGGTAGCGGCGTTCTTCATTGCGGGACAGCGTGATTTCAAGCGCATGCTGGCCTATTCTAGCGTGGAACACATGGGGCTACTGGCACTCTTCCTGGGAACGGGGTGCCTGCATTGGGGCTTCTGCCATCTGGTGGGGCATTCACTCCTGAAGATGACGCTTTTCCTGCTGGCGGGGAATTTCCTGCTGGCATGTGGGACCCGACAGATCCCGCGGTTGGGTGGCTTGCTGAAGAGCATGCCTCGCACTTCCTTCCTGTGGATGATTGCAGTGCTGATGGTGTGCGGTATGCCGCCATCTCCTCTTTTCTTCACGGAACTGCAGTTGTTCCTCAATGTGGATTTGTGGCTGGGCATCACTGTCGCGGTGTTGCTCTTTGCGGTATTTGCGGGAATGACCTACGCGGTCCATCGGATGGTCATGGGCGAACCTGGCACCGCGGCGCCTACCCAGGAAAAAGCCGCTGTGGCGGAAAAGCTATGGGTGGTGCCCCTGGTGGTTGTGGTCGCCAGTATCTTCTTCGGAAGTGTCATGATCTTTTGTTTCATGGAGGGAGGCAGATAAAATGAGTCCTTTCCTTACTCTAAAAAATGGCGGTTCCTGCTCCATGAGCGCATTGCCCCAATGCGGCATGGATGAATTCCGTAGCGCGTCCTTGCAGGCAGTGAACCAGGAACAGTGCCGCGTCAGCGCATTCTTTGCCTTGGGGAATAATTGCCCACAAAATACACAAAAAGGGGAATGCACAAAAGAAGTGGAGAAGTCCTTGTTGGTGGAGATTCTCCTGGATCCCCAGCAGAAATGCCTGCGGGTGCTTTCTACGGAAGTGTGCGAAAAGTATCCCTCGTTGACGGCGGAGGCCCCCGCATTTCATTGGTTTGAGCGTGAGTTGTTCGAGGAGACGGGCATCCTTCCTGAGGGACATCCCTGGTTGAAGCCCATACGCTTTGCCGACAAGAATCGGGAGCCCGGCGTGACGGACTACTTCACCATGGAGGGCGAGGCGGTCCACGAGGTAGCAGTGGGGCCTGTCCACGCAGGTGTCATTGAACCTGGGCATTTCCGTTTCCAGTGCATGGGCGAGGATGTCTTCTCCTTGGAGATCGAGTTGGGCTACCAGCATCGCGGTATTGAGAAAATGCTGGTGGGTGGCCCCGATGTGCGGACGACTCATATCCTGGAGACTGCGGCGGGGGATACCAGCGTCGCGGCCATGTTGAACTACTGCGGCATCCTGGAAGCCCTTTGCCAGATCGAGGTCCCTGCGCGGGGTGTTGCACTGCGTCGCATCGCTTTGGAATTGGAGCGCATCGCCAATCACATCGGCGATTTGGGTGCCTTGGCGGGAGATGTGGCATTCCTGCCTACCAGCTCATTCTGCGGACGCATCCGCGGAGATTTCCTCAATATGACTGCACGACTTTGTGGCAATCGCTTTGGAAGAGGTCTGGTAGTCCCTGGTGGTGTGCGCTATGAGCTGGACAAGGCGGGTGCTGAAGAACTACTGAAAAAGGTCCAGGTAGGCGAGAAGGAGCTCCAGGAGGCGCTGTCGTTGATGTTTGACGAGCCCACGGTGTTGGACCGTTTTGAGAATACGGGCGTGGTTTCTACGGAGACCGCTCGTCAGATTGGTCTAGTGGGTGTTGCGGGACGCGCCAGCGGTCTGGCGGTGGATTGCCGCGGGGATTTGTCGGAGAATGGCTTTGTGCCCGCGGTGGAGCAGGGCGGAGATGTTTTAAGCCGCGCGTTGGTGCGACGTCGTGAATTGGAGGCATCTCTGGCGGAAGTGAAGGGCCTGTTGGAGTCCTTGCGGGGGGGTGAGTCCCGTAGCACGGCGGTATTGCCGACTGCGCTGCCGAACGACACCTTGTGCGTCCATTTGACGGAGGCCTGGCGCGGCGAGATATGCCACGTGGCGATTACGGATGGGCAGGGACGCTTCCGTCGTGTGAAGATCGTGGATCCGTCCTTCCACAATTGGTTCGGGCTTGCCATGGCGCTGCGGAACCAGCAGATTTCCGATTTCCCGATTTGCAACAAGAGTTTCAATCTGTCCTATTGCGGGCACGACCTCTAGGAGATACTGCCATGTTTGATGCATTGAGTGCCAGATTATCCCAGGGGTACCGTACGGGCGCCTTCCCTCCTGCACAGCCTAATCTCCCGGAGCATTTTGCGGGTCGTCCTGTGGTGTCGAAGGATGTGGATGTAGAGTCGTTGCAGCCCATCTGTCCCACAGGCGCGCTGTGCCGTGATTGCGCGGGGGCTTCCGCCATCGACACGGGGAAGTGCATTTTCTGCGGAAAATGCGCGGAGGTCTGCAAAGGGATTTCCTTCAAGAAAGAATACCGCATGGGTGCTATGCATCGCGAGGCCTTGCTGGCGACAGACGCCGAATATCATCCCGAGGAACAACTGGACCGTGGAATCGCACGGTTATACGGGAAGTCCTTCAAAATACGGCAGGTCTCTGCGGGCGGTTGCGCGGCTTGCGAGCTGGATTTCAATGTGCTGAATACCCTGGCCTGGGATATGGGACGCTTTGGCATCCAGGCGGTGGCATCTCCACGGCACGCGGATGCCATCCTGGTCACGGGACCCGTTTCCGACAATATGCTTCTGGCACTGAAGAAGACTTACGAGGCCATGCCGAAACCATGTCTGGTCATCGCCTCGGGAACCTGCGCCATTTCCGGGGGAATCTATGCTACTTCCCCGCAGGTGAATGCGCCTCTGGATGGAATCCTGCCCGTGGATCTGTATGTCCCCGGATGCCCCCCACACCCCGCAGTGCTCCTGGAAGCACTGCTGAGACTGATTGCAATTCGGAAATAAAGGGCCCCAATGGCCCCAATGGCCTCAAGGGCCTCAAGGGACCCAAGGGACCAAAGGGACCAAAGGGACTCAAGGAACCCAAGGGGCTGAATTCCGAATTGAAAGAGGGGTATGGGGGAAACCTCCCCCATCCTTCATTAAGCATTAAGCATCAA
This sequence comes from Lentisphaeria bacterium UBA1724, assembly GCA_002315885.1. Classification (GTDB taxonomy): domain Bacteria; phylum Verrucomicrobiota; class Lentisphaeria; order Oligosphaerales; family Oligosphaeraceae; genus UBA1724. The sequence goes on along the minus strand of DCIO01000061.1, from coordinate 22,474 downwards.
GCATTAAGCATTGACTTACGCCCAGTGGATATAATCGGGTTTGCGGTCTTTTGGCGGTGGCAGGGGGCTATTTGCGTAACCGATGGCGCAGTGTCCGATGCCTTCGTAGTCGCCGGTGATACCCAGTTCCTGGAGAATTTTCTTGCCCTCGGGGGATTCGAATTCCTCCTTTGCGCGGTGGATCCAGCAACTGGCTAACCCGCAGGCGTGGGCCGCCAGCATGAGGTTGCCCATGACTAGTGAGCCGTCATAGAGATAGGTGAAGGCGGATTTGGCGGCCAGGACGATGAGGATGACGGGTGCGCCGTAGAAGGGATCGCTGGAGGCACCCATGACTGACGCGTTCATCTTGGAGATGCGGTTCCGCAATTCAGGATTGGTCACGGCGATGATGATGGGTGACTGGCGCCCCATTCCGGTGGCGGCGTAGGTGCCTGCGCGGAGGACTTTCTCCAGGAGTTCCTTGGGGACGGGCGTACTCTTGAAATCCCTGCAGGAACGACGGCTTTCCAGAAAATCCAATAATTCTTGTTGTTGCATCAGTAATACCTCCTTTGTTGTGACGAAATTAACCACGAAAACGTTCGTTCTTTTCGCTTTTTTCGTGGTTTCAAGAGAAAATCAGCCCGTATGCGATAATTGCCCAGACGACGAAGTATGCGGTGAGAATGCAGAAGATTGCGGCGCTGCCCAGGTCCTTGGCGCGTTTTGCCAGTGGATGCCAATCGGGGGAGACCAAATCCACCACGGATTCCACTGCGGTATTTAGGAGTTCCACCGACAACAGAATCAGCCCCAGTGCGATGATTAGAATTCGTTCTGCGGTGGTGAGCGCGAAGACGAAAGCGCAGATGTCACCGATGATGTTGAGGAGGAGGTCGTGGCGGAATGCGGCTTCTTTTTGGAAGGCGGAGGCCAGCCCCTGGCAGGAGTATTTAGTGGCGGCGAAGAGGTGCTTCAGTCCCGTAGTCCTGGGCGGTTTCTGCGGTGTTTCCTTGCGTTCGTCCATGGTATTACTTCTTTCGTTTGATAAAGTGCATCATATCCTGGTTGACTTCCAGGAGGAGCTTCGAGTGCGTGCGGAGGAATTCGTTTTCATCGGGTAGCGGTTCGTCATCCGCAGTGAAGAAATTCCGTCCGATGAACATCTTTCCGCCTCCCGTGGGGATGATGTATTTGTATTCGGGGGTGACGATGGTATCGATATCCCATCCCGAGACGATAAAGAGCTTCCGATTGTAGTTCGGGTCCAGGATGCTCTCGCCGACACTGTAGTCCGCGGGGGAATTCTTGACGCCCAGGAATGGCGCCAGGGTGGGGATGATGTCCGTATGGTGGGTGGAATGAGTGATCTTCTGTGGCGGGACACCCGGAATGTAGATGGCCAGCGGCGGGCAGATTTGCTCGTCCACGAAGGTGGAGTTATGCCCTAGACGACCGTGTTCGAAGAACTCCTCGCCGTGGTCACCGGTGATGACGACGATGGTACGCTCTGCCAGACCGGGGACTTCCTGAAGTGCTTGAAGAAGCCGTCCAATCTGCCGATCCACCGCATTGGCGGCGTTGATCTGTCGATTGTAGAGCGCGGGGGCGTCCTTTTCGGAGACGGTGGCGTAGTTGATTTCGCCCCAGAAGTCCTTCTTGAGGGCCTGGGTCTCGTCAAAGGTGTATGGCGCGTGGGTGCCTTCGAAGAAGTAGAATGCGAAGAATGGGTTGCTTTCGGGCGTGCGTTGCTTCAGGAAGTCGATGAGCATGTCGATGCCCTTGACGTCCCGCTTCCAGGGAAATTTATCCTTTTGTTCCACCATGGATGCAGTGGGGACGGATGCGAAAATCGTCTGGTCGAATTCGGGGTATGTGAATTTGGCGGAAGTCTGGACCAGGAAATCGTAGTGGTCCTGGTGAAGCCAATCGAAGAAGAGTGGGGGTCTGCGGCAGTTCAAGAAGACGCCCCAGTTGTTGCCATAGAGCCCGTAGAACATGGAGAACATGGCGGGACGGGTGCCATGACCGCCGCTGTAGTGGTGCTGAGCGTGGATGCCTTTCTGGGCGATGCTCCAGGCGTTGGGCATGACCTCGGGAGAAAGCAGATCCGCCCGTAGGGATTCCGCGGTGAGCCAGATGATGTTGTAGGGATGCTCGGGAGCGACTCGCTCAATGGGTTTGGCGGGGTAGTTCAGATTGGCGGTCTCCGCATCCATTTCGCTGAAGAGGCTCTTCTCCCGCGGAGGTTCCTGACACCCCACTCGGCGTAGGAATTTCCGCATGCGCATGGTGAAGGTGACGGGGTAGTTTGTAGTGGACATCAGCACATCCTTGATGGAGTAGAAATCCGCAAAGGCCACAATCACCATGGAAGCAAAGAATGCGGTGGCAAAGGATGCGGTCCCCCAGATGGCGGTCCGTTTATGTCCCGAGAAGAGTTTATCCGCAAGACGCTGGAGTTTCGACCAGCGCTGGCAGAGGATGGCCAGTGCGGAATTTGCGCCGAGGGCGAGAATCACTCCCGCGATGGCGGGGAGGAGCGTCGCGGTCTCCAATCCCATGGCTTCGAAACCGCCTGGGGTGACTAGCAGATTGATGACCATGCCATTGATGTGGTATCCAAAACGCATCAGGATGATGGCATCCACCACCAGCAGGAATTCCGTCAGGAAAGTCCACAGGACACCTAGGGAGAGTGCGGCGATTGTGGTGGCTTTCTTGGGCCAGGTTAGCAGCAGGGTGGAAACTGCGAAGCCCGGCAGCAGGTAGATGACGGGGTAGGTCAGGTGCGCCAGGATTGTCCAGAGCCCATGCAGGAAGCTGCTATGGAAAGAAGACTGCAGGGTGAAGCCCAGAAAAATCAGCAGGCATACGAGATAATGAATCGCGAAAAAGAGCGAATTCCGCCGTTGTGGAGAATTGAAAATCATATTGATTCAATGCTTAATTCTTGATGCTCAATGCTTAATGTTGGAGGGGGAGGTATCCCCCTTGCCCCCTCTTTTTCAATTTGATTTTCCTGAAAGAAGGAAGCGCTGTCCTGTGGGACGAAGGCCGTTCATAAGCATTGTTTCAAGAGGAGTTTTTTACAAAATCTTAATATATGGGATGAAAAGAACTCTCGCGGGTCGCGTACGCGCAAATACATTATGCAACTGTCCCAAAAATCATCCGAAAATCTACGGGAGGGACATATCATGTGCGAGAAACATACTTTTCTAGTGCCGGAGTATTTCCCGGAGTTTCGTTGCAAAATCAGCGCCTGCCGTCATGCCTGTTGTATCGGTTGGCCCATCAGCATTTCGCTGAAAGACTATTTCCATTTGCTGGGAGTGCCGTGCTCGGCAGAATTGCGACGGCGGTTAGACACGTCATTGCATTTATGCGAACACCCCACGGAAGACCGTTACGCGCAAATCTGCCTGCGATATGACGGCGATTGCGGAATGCGATTGCCCGATGGCCGTTGCGCGCTCCACGCGGAATTAGGCGAGGAGGCTCTGTCTGCTGTATGCCGGCTTTATCCCCGAGGCATTCGTGTGCATGGCGGGCTGGAATGCTCCTGCGCCAACAGCTGCGAGGCCACCATCGAGTGCTTCTTGGATCGTCCAGAACCCCTGCGCTTCCTGAAAGTCGAACTGCCGTTGGTGCCACCCGAGCCCATTCCACGGGAAAATACCTTCGCGTCCGCGGGACAGGAACAGCGCATTCGCCTCTACTACATCCATATCCTCCAGGACCGCAGGCAGCCTATGCCCGCGCGCATCATGGCGCTGGGGGAGGCAATGCGCAAAATGCACGATGCACTGACCGCCAAAGACGACGCACAAGTGGAAGCGTTCCTCACAGGGGAATTGCCGCTCTTTGACGAATCCGCCATGCCCGTCTCGCATGATGACTTGGTCCGCGGTCTGGAGGTGATGGAGAGCATGATGGAACGGATTGACGAACACAGCCCGCGGTTGCTGGAATTCGGTCAGAGTGCACTGGCGTGGTTCCGTGGTGGTGATAACCCCATGGAACAATATCGTCTCGCGCACCAGGCTCTGGAAAAGACCCTCCCGAATTACGAGTCAGTCTACGAACACATGCTGGTGAACCATATCTTCTTCGAACAATTCCCATACCAGGACCGTCCCATGGGCTTCCGAGATGAATTCATCGGACTCTGCGCAGGGGCGGCATTCCTGCGTTTCCTGACCATGGGATGGCTGGCGGAACACCCCACCCGCGAGGCATTCGTGGATGTCTGTGCCGCCGCATTCCGCGTGGTGGACCACACCGACTTCGACCGCTACGCCGCATTCCTCCTCAAGGAATCCAATTTCTACGAACTGTCGCAGCTACACGACTTGGTGAAACTGTAGGTAAACTACCAAATAGGCATACTCCTCGTGAAGGTGGTCCCTGGTGTGTGCCAACGGCGTCCCCGCCGTTGAAGAAGGAAATATAGAAATATCCGACTCTTAGGAGCAGAACTCTTAGGAACGGAAAAAGCATTATCATTTTTATTCCCGCACCCGAAGTAATGCCGGGCGTTTGCCGTAAAACCTCCCTCCCACAGTAACGGCCGCAGTCAACAGCAAGGTAAAGCAGTTGTGTGCTCGAAGCGAGAGCTTCGAGGGAAGCGCAAGCTTCCAGGCGTTCGCCGTCGCGACCCTCCCCTCCCACAGCAGCCGCCGCAGTCAACAGCAAGGTAACTCAAGCCTCCTGGCGTGTCGCATGCGTGTGATTCCCCCAATCCGCCGTCCAGGCGGAGTCCTCTAGCCCGCGGCATCGGCTTGCGCCTTTCGCGACGGCGGGGACGCCGTCGGTACACCCATGGACAGGCGTCGCCTGCATTACGGTCGGGGGGTGGGCGGATTGCGGTTCTGCAATTTGGGGGCATTGAGGGAGAGCGCATGACCTGTGTTGAGAATCGGGGAAAGCATGTGTATCACTTTTTCCTAGGCGCATGAGGGAGTTTTTTTGGGGGGCTTCTACTCGAATTAACGGGATACTAGTGTCATTGTAACTTTGATTTGGCACAGACTTTGCGCACATATGCATCGTAAGAGAGTTGAAATGCAGAAGATATAACATAAAATAAGAGAAATGAAAGAGAAGGGTTCTTAAAACTTGTTTTGATTGGAAGTTGATTCTACAAACAGACGATTGTACTTCCCCCGCGTGTTTTTAGAAGACCAACTCAGGTGTCATTCCAAAATCCCATGGTTTCTTTGGATGGCGTCTCGCTTCCGAACAACATCCCTCCTTTGTCAGGTTTTGGTGCTGTGTCAGCAAATGAAGAACCTGTTATCACGCAAACATCTCCCCCCTGCTTTCTACACTCTTCATAACAGTAACTTTGAGCAGGTTGTAGTTTTATCTTCCGAAATTCAGCGAAAAATCCCGCACTTCTTAACTTTTCATCTTGAAATCGTCGTTTTTTATGAAATCGTCCCTCCAAAAACAAAACTGCATTTTTCAGTGCAGTCTGTGAACGTAAGAAACACCCCCAAAAGAGTAAAAAAATGAAAAAATCCTTCACATTGATTGAGCTCCTGGTTGTGATCGCGATCATTGCCATTTTAGCCGCCATGCTGTTGCCCGCCTTGTCCAAGGCCCGTGAGAAGGCCCGTTGTATTTCCTGTGTTAACAATTACAAGCAGATTGGTTTGGGCATCATCCTGTATGCCGATGATAACAACGAATACTATCCTTGGTGCCCTGCTGGCAATCTAATTTTCGGTGGAACGGGTTGGAATTGGAACGAAAATGGAGACATGGGAAGACTCACTGCCGTGTTGCTGACTTCATATGTCCCCGCCAAGGTTTTTGTCTGCCCTGCAGATTCCAATCCGAAAAATTACAAACCCTACTCCCTAACGCTTGATTTGCCGACCTCAGACCTCTCCAATACCAAGAAGGGTTGCAGTTTTATTGCCAATGAAGTGTCATCCGGCGTGAAGGCGACACGGCTTTCGGCCATTAAGGTTCCAACCCTATTCTTCATGGGAACGGAAGGAAAATTCCCCGTCCAGAGCAATTTGACTAGACTCTCTCTCTATGGTTCTCATGCTACCTACGACGGCGCTCCCAAGGATACAATGCGTCGTGATTGGGATCACGGCTATAAGGCTAACTTCTTGCTGGGTGATGGTCACGTTGAAACAACTGAAGTCAGAAAAAATCTTGCTGATATTTACATCCAGGATTTCACCGCTACTGAACCATCACACGATTATTTGCCCTAAGATTTTAGTGTTTATCGACTACAGCGGTCTGTTGCCAATGAAAAAATCCACCTGCGAACAATTTTCTTGATTCTTTTGGAATGATTCATCTGCATACAATGTTGAGGCAGATGAATCATTCATTCCTAAAGTTGCTTCAACATTGTCTCGTGTTGTGTGATTTTCGTTGCAACAGGCTGCTTGTGTCCCATTTGACAAAATTCGAAACCATCTCCCTGGTTATGGCGATTGTATTTTCGCTGATTCTTTCTTGACGACAACGTCGGGAGACGCGCGCGGCTTGTGGGGGAGCGGAGAGTCTGCAGTCCCTCATTAACGATGGAGCGCTGGCGATTCGTCAGGCGGGCTATTCTGCCACGTCCTTCGTGGATGAGGCTGGATGCATCCCAGAATTCTTGGGTGAGTCGTGTAGATAGTCTCCTTTTCCTTTCGTGATTTCAGAGTATCAAATTTTCGACAGAGGATGAATTTGTTGAAACCATCTGCAATGTGGTCGTTCCAGGCATTTCACTAATACTGTTTTTATCATGGGCCAAAAGTGGCTATTAGGCTATTTGGGGGCTCCGTTTAAGGAATTATAGGTAGGATCCATGTCAACAAAAACACTTTGTTTTATTGTTCTCTATGTGATACTCGCGCTGGCAGAGTGTAAGTGCGCAGAAGGGAATGCGCTCCTGGTCGTAGAGGGGCAGAAGCTCCTCCCCGAGAACTATGTGATTGTGCTACCTGAGCAGCCGACGCCTTCTGAAAGACAGGCGGCTGACGAGTTCAACAGCCATTACGAACTTGTCACGGGCAAGAGGCTAAGCATTGTTTTGGAAAACATAGCCGACAGTCGTCTTCCCATCATCATCGGCAGAGCGGAAAAAGCCCTTGCAAAACAACAGATTGTTGTGCCCTTTGATTCCCTAGGTCCTGACGGCATCCATCTTGAAGCGCGGGATGGGGCCATTGTGCTGGCAGGCAACCAGCGCGGTGTGATTTACGCAGTCTATACTTTTCTTGAAGAACAAGTCGGCATTCGCTGGTTCACGCCCGATTGCATGACTTTTCCCAAAAGTGGCGTCATTGACATTCCTGCATTAAAAAAGACCTACATTCCGCCATTGGAATTTCGGGACCTGGACTATTGGGTTGCAACCGGCAAGCCAATCGCCATCCGCCATAAATTCAACGGTCTCCATGTTGACAACATTCCCCAATGGGGTGGTTCGATCCACTATCGTGGTTTCGTGCATACATTCAATTTGCTTGTTCCGCCGGATGTCTATGGAACGGAGCATCCCGAATACTATTCCGAAGTCAACGGCCAGCGTGTGATTGAAGAATCGCAGCTTTGCCTGACCAATCCGGAGGTGTTAAAGATTGCAACGGAACAAGTTCGAAAATGGATACAAGAGTCCGCACCGAATAAAGTCATCATCTCCATCTCGCAGAACGACTGTCATAACTTCTGTACGTGTCCGAAATGCGAGGCATTGACAGAATACGAAGGTTCGCCATCCGGTCCGATCATTCATTTTGTCAACGCGATTGCCGAAGAAATTTGCAAGGAGTATCCCGAGCAGATTATTGATACGCTGGCTTACCAGGATTCTCGTAAGCCCCCGAAGCATGTGAAGCCACATCCGAATGTTGCGGTACGTCTCTGTTCCGTTGAATGCTGTTTCAGCCATCCGCTTGAAACATGTCCTTTCAACCAGAAATTCGTTGAAGATCTTTTGGAGTGGTCGGAAATCTGCCAGCGTCTGTATATCTGGGACTACGTCATCAACTATGCCCACTGTGTCATGCCGTATCCCAACTTGCAGGTAATCCAGCCGAACATTGATTTTCTTGTCAGGCATGGTGTCAAGGGCATCTACGAAGAAGCCAACTACTTCTCCCATGGCGGTGAGTTATCTGAACTTCGTTCGTATCTGATTGGCAAGGCGCTATGGGATCCTCATACGAACACTGCTGGCAATATGCAGGAATTTCTCGACGCATATTATGGTGCAGCCGCGCCTTTCCTTGCTACATACATTAATAATCTTCATGAGCTTGTCTGCAGCAATCCAGAGGTGCATGTCGGTATCAGTTCATCCCCAGCCGACTATCTGAACCATCCGGATTTTCTAAAGAAATCTCTAGAACTTTTCCAGAAAGCGCGGGATGCTGTCAGGTCGAATGAGACATTTCTGCGTCGCGTCCATCTAGCCATGCTTCCTGTTCTTTACACTGCATTGAGTCTCAACGGAAAGCTCTATTATCGACACGCAAAATCGCTGGACTTGGATGAGGGCGTAGTCGATCCGGAGCTTATTTCCATCTTTGTGGAGACGGTCGAACGGGAAGAAATAACACAACTCAGCGAAGGGGAGTTGACTCCGCCATTGGAATGGTTGAAGGAGATATGCTCGAACAGGGCCAAGTTGGATGTGATTGTCCTTGAAAACGATTTCCTCCGTCTGGAGATACTTCCGCAGGTCGGCGGCAGAATATGGCGGGCAATCCACAAAACCTCAGGACGTTCGCTCTTCGCTCTCTCCGGTTCCGATGAAAAAGGCTATGTCCCCTCTGATTGCGGCTTCGAATTCTACGGTAGCGACAAATGGCACGGCGATGGCTACGACTCTGTCTTTACCGTAACGGAACAGCATGAAAATAAAGTGACCATGGTTTGCCAGCTTGAGAACGGAAACACCTTCACACGAACCATTGAATTGCTTCCGGACAAGATGGCGTTTAAGGTCAACAACTCGCTGGCAAGCCCTGTTGACACGAAGAATCTTTGTATTCGCATGCATCCTTGCTTTGCCGTGAAGTCAACGGCAAACGCCAGGCTTTCGTTTACGGACAAGGACGGCAAGGCCCAGGTATTCTCTCTGGGGGAGCAGGAAGATCCTATGGCACAAAATGAGCTATGGTTCCGAAATGATGCCATGCCTTGTGGTTCCTGGGCGCTTGAGGATGCCGATTCAGGTCTTGTCATCACCAACAGCTTCCCAGTGGTTCAGGCAGGGGCCTGCTACTGCAATTGGAACAATCTTGAGGGACGTGTAAATCTTGAGCAATGGTCCGCTCCTCAGGAACTTCCTGCCAACACGCCACTAGTGCTTGAGAATGTTTATGAAATCAAACCATAAATTCTATGGCACTTCATCAATGATCGTCAACCATCTCCTTGGCTAAGAACAATGACTCCATTTATGAACAAGAATTCTTCATGCATGACTCGTCTGGTTGCTTTGTGCTCCATTGTGGCTGTGGCAATGCAAGTGCTTGCTGAGGGAGCGTTCCCCGCAAAGCAAATCATTGGAGCGCTTGATTGGGAGGAGCGCGGCGGTGTCGCGTCTATCGTTGACGGCCCGTGGCAGAAATGCGGTGTTGTGATAGAGCCTGACCAGCCCTTTGAAACCGAAGATAATCGTTTGATAAATACGTTTCCCATAAAGATGCCATGTGAAGAGGGCGCTCCATGGTTCTACGGTGTTTTTTGCACCAAAGGCGGTTACAGCAACATGGTCATGATGGACAAACAAGAGAAGCATCTCCTTTCCAGGGACGGCAAGGGGGCTTTCACTTTGGATGGATTGCCCGAGAATCTGATGCCTGGATTTCCGTTGGTCTTCAAACTTGATCAGAATCACTATCGCATGTATTTCTGGGCATATGACCACGGTGAATCCCTGAAAATCCGCTTCATGGTTGCGGAAAGCTCCGATCTGCACCATTGGAAGATGGCAAACGATTGCAAGCCGTTGCTGTGTCATTATGCCGATTCTACCTGGGGAGATGGGCTTCCCTCCTCTCGCGTATGCAACGATGCAACGACAATCTACCGCCATCAGGATGGCAGTTGGGAGTTCCTTTCTGCAGCGGTTACTATGATCAAGGACCCGCAAAGTCCGTACGCAAACAAGGAACTTTGTCCTGGAATCATGCGTATCGTCATGCGCTGGACCAGTCAGGATGGACTGAACTTGTCCGAGCCGGAAATCGTCCTGACGCCGGATGCGCAGGATTCACCTGCGACGCAGTGCTACTATCTTTCCGTGCTTGACTTGGAACCATACACAGTGGGTATATTCGGCAACTTCAACACCCAGAATCAGCGTCTTCTGATGGAGCCAGTATGGAGTCGCGACCACCGCCATTGGAGTCGCACGACGCGTCGCGGAATATTTGAAAATGACTACGTCACTGCAGTATCCATTTCGGACATCGGTTTGGATGCAGATGGAATGGTGTCACTCTACTACAGCGCTTCCAATACCGACCACAATGGAAAAATTGTGGAGGGTGACGTTGCCGAGAACAAGCTCTATAAAGCGCAGGTGCCTTGCCGTAAGTTCTTTGGCCGTCGTTTGTCGGACGGTGTCTCATTAGTGTCTCCTGCCATTCGTTATACTGGTAAAAATCCGAAAATCTACATTTCGGAAGATGCGGAAATCGTCTGTGAATGGCAGGATCTCTTCTCCACGACGTCGAGTCCCGTCCCCGTCAAAATCCAGAATGGCACAGCAGAAGTCAGGCTTTCCGAAGCCATCGGCTTGACCTCCAGCGGTTTCCTGCATGTCACTGGAAACGGCATCATTTTCGACGCCGAGTATTGATTTCCAATCCCACGGAGACACTCTCAAGCCCATTGGGAGTGTCTTCATCAAAATCAAATCGCAACAATAAGGAACGCAGATATGTCCATTCGTTTACGTGCCACTTTTCTTGACGAAATCAGCACCGACATCCCCCATCAGAATTGGGGGGTGAAGGAGTGGGACCGTGATTTCGCCGCCATGAAGGAAATCGGGATCGACACGGTCATTATGATTCGTGCGGGTCTTGAGAAATTCATCACATATCCATCGAAGATTCTCATGGAAGAATTCCATTGCTATGAGCCGCCAGTGGATTTGGTGGATATGTTCCTGACCCTGGCCGAAAAATATGGCATGCGTTTCTTCTTTGGCACCTATGTTGTGAGTAGCAATTGGTATGAGGACGAGGCGGACATGGAGAAGCGCTGGGATGTGGAACGACGTCTTTTGGACGAAGTGTGGGAGAGATACGGCCATCGCAAGGCCTTTGGCGGTTGGTATCTCTCAAAGGAAATCGCGGAAGACAACGAACCGATTGTCCGGGAATTCCTGCGTTACAGCAAACACTGCAAGGAGATTTCTGGCAATTTGCCAACCATCATCAGTCCTGGAATGCTGGGGCGGAAGGCCTGGTTGCCCGATGACCCCGCCGCTCACGACATGGATTTCGAGGCCCACGAGCGTTCTTGGGACAAGATAATGAAGACGATCTCTGGCTATGTGGACATCATTGCCTTCCAGGATGGCCACGTCAGTTACGAGGAACTGCCGACTGCCATGGCGATCAACAAACGTCTTGCGGATAAATATGGCATTGAACTTTGGACGAATACGGAATCTTTTGATCGGGATATGCCCATTCGTTTCCTGCCAATCAAGTGGGAGAAATTCCGTTTGAAGCTAAAGGAAGCAGAAAAGGCTGGTGTCGAGAGTGCTCTCACGTTTGAGTTCTCCCATTTCATGAGTCCCAACAGCATGTATCAATCCGCCCACGGTCTCTACGACCGCTATAAGGAATTCCTCGAGGAACAGAAGAAGCTTGATTCATCTCGTTGAATTGGTCTTCTAGAGCATGTCCATAACAGGAGAATCCCAAACGGACGAATATTAAAGTAAAATGTGCAGGATTTGTTGATGAATGGATTTCGAATCCATACGACCCTGTAGGGGGGGCAGGGTGATGAATCCGATTCGTTATGAATAAATTCTGCACATTGCTAATTTAGCCGCTGTGAATGACCAGTGAGAACGGTGATATCGTTCTTGAATGGGAAAGCTACGTATGACCAATGAAAACATTGGACTCTATGGGGGGCAACGGCATTGGAATCGGCTTCGGCAAGGCGAAGATCGCCTGTCCTGCAACGATGCAGAACCAGTGGCTTGTGCATAGACTTTGCACAATTGTTGTGGTTCTTCAACTTGGAAAATGCATGATATGTACTTATGATTATGGACAGGCAGGGTGTAGTTTGTCTGTTTAGAAGCCTTTTTTGAAAAGAGTATGCTCTTTTCTCACTAATTTTGCTCAGTTTTTTGCGCAGAAAATGATTTTAACTCTTAGACAACTTGAGGAAGCACGGAGATATATCAGCAAGTGCCTTGCCCAATCATATACGACAGGTCGTCTGCCATCCCTGCGTAACATGCTTGAGGAGAGTCATTGCAGTCGCATGGCGTTGCAAAAGACCATAGATGAATTTATTGATTTGGGATATCTAACGCGCAAAGCGAAAAGCGGCTATTATTTGTCAACTTGTTCTTCGGCGGGCGGTACAATTGAACTGATAATTTGTCACGATGAGGGCTATATGTCGAGGGGCTTGCTATACGATTGTATGCTTGCCATGATTCAGCGGTTCCGTTTGCATGGTTATTCCGTGCGACTGAATTCCATCAAGCAGTTGGACTCCGTTGAAAAGTACATTGAAATTTTAAAGCGTCCCAATGCTGCAGCATTTGTGCTTTTGTTACCACATATGCGTGAAGTGATTTCTACCTTCCAACTCACAGGCAAGCCCGTTCTTTCGCTTTTCTCCCAAGGGCGATTCATTGGCGTAAACCAGTTGGTGGATTCATCCCAGATTGTGTCGTTGCAGATGAAGCACCTGATGGATCTGGGGCACAAGATGATTTTGTATTTGATGGTTGAGCACACGCAATACCAAAGCTTGACCGAGGCGAGTCGCCTTTTGGACTACTACCGCATTATGGCACGGAATGGCATCCCCGTCCCTGAACATTGGCATACTGGATATGCTTTTGGAAAGCTGAATGAGACTTTGGAACTCGCATTCAGCAAAACTCCTGTTCCTACTGCGCTGATTGTCAGTGATGAGACCGTGCCCGCTATATACGATTTTCTAAGAAAGCATAACTTATGCATCGGGAAGGACGTTTCGGTTGTTGCAACGGATGGCATTCCTTTCTTGAAAACGATTTCTCCCTCTGTGAGTACAACAGTTATGAATAGTAATCGCATCGGCGACCTTGCATGGAATTTGCTCGAAAAGCAATTCAAGGGACAAAATGGGTTTGAATGTCAAGAAGTTGAAGTTGACTTCACCCAAGGCGAATCCAGCGGCAAGCCTAGGAAATAAAAACGTAACGATTCAGCGGTTGTGTTTCATATGAGGCTCGCGGTCTGTGTGAGGTTCCTGGCTAGTGATTCGTATAATGGCACAGGGGGGGCTGCGAACTGAAGTCGCGGACATAGTTTGACTACTGTAGGACGATGGTTCCGTTGTCGGAAAAGGCCGCGGTGGCGCCTTGAACGCGCTGACGCCATGCTTCATCCCAGTGCTTGGATGCGTCCAGAATCGTTCTGTGCGTCGCCATCCGTCTGAAAGCAGCCGCTCCCTTGGTGCCTGGTCTTTATATTGCGCACATTGCGTTCTGCCTGGTTGTTAGGCTGCACACGGAAATTATGGATGACTAGGCACTCGGATATATTGATTCCGATTAACGAAAGGCATTCGGTCAAGGACAGCCGATGAAAAAAAGACCAGAAACGGCACGAAAACGGCACGTTTCTGGTCTTTTTACATTAGGAAATGGTACCCGAGGCGGGAGTCGAACCCGCAATGGTGTTGCCACCGAGAGATTTTAAGTCTCTTGCGTCTGCCATTCCGCCACTCGGGCGAGTGTTGGATATTTATGATAATATACCCCAATTGGGCTATATTACGCAGAATACCCGTAGAAGAATTTTTGTTTCCCCCCTAGTTCATCAACAATACTTCAAAATTCACTGAAAATGGAACCAGTCAAAATTGGTATTATCGGCTGTGGCAACATGGGCTCCAGCCATGCTCACATGATCAAGAAGGTGCCCACCGCCAAGGTCACCGCCGTTTGCGATTTGAATCCCAAGCAGTTTGACAACCTGCCCGCCGATTTGAAGGACACGGTTGCCAAGTTCACCACGGATGAGGAGTTCTTCGAGAAGGCCGACGTGGAGTGTGTGATGATCGAGGTGCCTCACTTCCAGCACGCGGCTCTGGCCATTGAGTGCATGAAGCACGGCAAGCATTTCATCGTGGAGAAGCCCCTGTGCGTCCACAAGGCGGATGCGGAGAAGTTGCTGGAGGAGTGCGCGAAGCATCCCGAGCTGACCAAGGCCATCATGCTGAATCAGCGTACCCGCGACGCGCACGTCAAGATCAAGCAGCTCATCGATTCTGGCGATTTGGGCGAGATCCGTCGTGTGAATTGGATTATCACGGACTGGTTCCGTACCCAGCAGTACTACGACTCCGGCGACTGGCGTGCCTCGTGGCGCGGCGAGGGCGGTGGCGTTCTGACCAACCAGTGCCCCCACCAGCTGGATTTGATGACCTGGTTCTTCGGCATGCCCTCTCTGGTGGATGCGCACATCTTCCTGGGCAAGTATCACGACATCGAGGTGGAAGACGAGGTCAACGCCTATCTGGAATATCCCAATGGCGCCACTGGTAACTTCATCACCACCACTGGCGAGGCTCCCGGAACCAACCGTCTGGAGATCGCCGGCGACCACGGTCGCGTTGTTTTCGAGAACAACAAGCTCTACTACAAGCGCCACGCCATCGCCACTCCCGAATACATCAAGACCGCCAAGACCGGCTTCACTCCTCCCGAGACCTGGGATTGCGAGATCCATTTCGCCTCCGATGACGAGGGACTGCCTCAGCACATGCGCGTGGTGGAGAATGTCTGCGACGCCATCCGCAACGGCGCGAAGCTGAAGTCCCCCGCCGAAGAGGGTATCCGCGGTCTGGAACTGGCCAACGCCATGATGCTCTCCGGCTTCCTCAAGCAGTCCGTGACCCTGCCTCTGGATTCCAGCATCTACGCAAAGAAGCTGGAAGAGCTCATCGCCACCAGCCGCTATCCCAAAAAGACCGTCAATGCGCAGGCCGCTGGCGCGTCTGAGTTCTCTAAGTCCTTCTAAGTGACCTAGGATTGGACTGGGACGACCGCGCAAGGGGCGTCCCAGTCTTCTTTTTTTATGTTTGCGGAAGTCGCCTTCAATCTTGCCACAGGGACCTGTTTTGACTATTTGGTTCCGCCGGAATTGGAGGGGAAAATCCATCTGGGATGCCGGGTTCGTGCGCTCTTTCGCAGTAACGAATTGAGCGGATATGTCCTGAAGCTGAAGGAGTATTCGGAGTATTCTTCTCGGGCGAATCCGATTATCTGCATTGAAGACGCCTCCCGTCAATTTCCGCCGCAGTTATTGAAATTAGCGGATTGGATTGTCTCCTACTATTGTGCCAGTCACGAGTGCGTGATTTGGAATTTATTGCCAGCGGTGGTCCGCAAAGGGGAGATGCAGCACCGCGAGGCGGTTTACATTGATTTGGCTCCCAAGTCGAAAGACCAGGGCAGTCCGGAATTCCAGGCATTGACGCCGAAGCGTCAGGAAGTCCTGAAGACTTTGACGCGGTTGGGTGGCAGTCTTCCCGCCAAGGAGATGCTCGGTGCGGTGGATGCGGGCGATAGCGTCATCAAGGCGTTGGTGGAAGGCGGGTGGCTGACCAAATCCAAGCGCGTGGAAGAGCGTGATCCCTTTGCCAATACGGTGGTTCAGCGGGATAAGCCGAAGGAGTTGACCACGGAGCAGTCCGCGGCACTGAAGTCGATTGTGGAGGCGCTGGACGCGCCGCGTCCCAAGCCGATTTTGTTGCATGGCGTGACTGGTAGCGGCAAGACCGAGGTCTATTTGCAGTCGATACAGCATTGTCTGGACCAGGGTCGGGACGCCATTGTGCTGGTGCCTGAAATCGCCTTGACGCCCCAGACGGTGCTGCGTTTCCGTCAGCGCTTCGGGGATTTGGTCTCCGTGCTGCACAGCGGGCTGACAGACGGACAGCGTTTTGACGAATGGACGCGGATTGCGGGGGGGCGCAGCCGCATTGCGGTGGGGGCACGTTCGGCGTTGTTTGCGCCATTCCATCATCTGGGACTGATTGTGGTGGATGAGGAGCACGAGTCCACCTATAAGCAGGACGAGATGCCGCATTACAATGCCCGGGACGTGGCGGTTGTCCGTGGCATGCTGGAGCCCTGCGCGGTGCTGCTGGGGTCTGCTACTCCTGCCTTGGAGTCCTACTACAACTGCACCATCGGGAAGTATCACCTTGTGGAGATGCCCAGCCGCATTGACGACAAGCCGTTGCCGCCCATCGAGTTGGTGGATATGCGTTTGGAGCGTGCCAGTCTGAAGGAAGGAGAGAAGGGGTCCTTCTTCTCCAAACGTCTGAAGATGCTGATTGACAACGCGTTGCATGATAAACACCAGGTGATGCTCTTTTTGAATCGCCGTGGTTATGCGACCACATTGACTTGCAATCAATGCGGGTATACCGCCAGTTGCGAGAACTGCAGTGTGACTTATACGTTCCATCGGAAGATCAACAAGTTGGTCTGCCATCACTGCAACACCGTCATCGACGCTCCCGCCAAGTGTCCCGACTGCGGTAATCCCGACATCCGCTTTGGTGGCTATGGCACGGAGCGTGTGGAGTCGGTCACTCGTGCGATTTTCCCGAATGCCATGGTGGCACGCATGGACTCCGATACCATGACCAACGCGGAGTCCTATCGGAAGGTCCTGGAGGCCTTCAAGTGCGGTAACATCGATATCCTGATCGGCACGCAGATGATTGCCAAGGGATTAGATTTTCCCAATGTGACGGTGGTGGGGATCATCCAGGCGGATATCGGACTGAATCTGCCGGATTTCCGCTCCGCGGAACGGACTTTCGACTTGATTACGCAGGTGGCGGGCAGAGCAGGGCGCGGAGATAATCCGGGGCGCGTGGTGGTTCAGACCTGCACCCCAGACAACTACGCTCTGGCGACGGCACAGCGGCAGGATTTCGCCGCATTCTACGCCCAGGAGATGCCTGGACGACAGGCGCTGGGTTTCCCCCCATACACCCATCTGGTGGAGTTGCTTTTCCGTTCTGAGAAGGAGGAGGAAGCCGCCCAGGCTGCCCAGGCATACGCGGCGGTGCTGATGCCGTTGCTGAAGCCGGATGTGCAGGTGCTGGGGCCCATGCCCGCGCCATTGGCGAAATTGCAGGGGCGCTATCGGTATCAGATGCTTTTGCGTTCGGCGGATATACGCGGCATGACTGCGGCATGTAAGGCCGCCATCGCGCAGACGCCTTTGAAGGCACTGCGGAAGGTGCCCGTGGAAATTGATGTGGATCCGCGCTTCCTGCAATAAATACTTCCACAAAACACACAAAATACGCGGGGATTTCTTCCACAAAACACACAAAATACACAAAAGGGGAATACGATGATTTACAACGATGTT
The DNA here is from genome assembly GCA_002315885.1 of Lentisphaeria bacterium UBA1724. Taxonomy (GTDB): domain Bacteria; phylum Verrucomicrobiota; class Lentisphaeria; order Oligosphaerales; family Oligosphaeraceae; genus UBA1724. The sequence goes on along the minus strand of DCIO01000061.1, from coordinate 4,865 downwards.
TGTGGTGATAAGCTGTCCCGTCTGGGGTTTGGGTTGATGCGTCTACCCACGTTGGCGGATGGTCAGATTGACCAGGCGCTCTTTGCCCAGATGGTGGACTACGCGCTGTCCCATGGCGTGAACTATTTCGATACCGCATACGTCTATCACAGCGGGTGGTCCGAGGTGATGGCGGGACGGGTGCTTTCGAAGTATCCCCGTGACAGCTATCGTCTGGCCAGCAAATTTCCTGGGCACACCACCAGCGAAGAACACTACCCCGAGGCGATTTTCGAGGAACAACTTGAGCGTTGCCAGACGGACTATTTCGACTACTATCTCCTGCATAACATCTGCGAGAATTCCTACGATACATACATGAATCCCAAGTGGGGGATCGTGAAATTCTTCGAGGAGCAGCGCAAGAAGGGTCGCATCCGTCATCTGGGGTTCTCTTGCCACGCGCAGCCGCCCATGTTGGAACGCTTTGTGGACGAGGTGGGCATTCCCATGGAATTCTGCCAAATCCAGCTAAACTACCTGGACTGGACCCTGCAGAACGCCAAGCGAAAATACGACTTCCTGACGAAGCGCGGGATTCCCGTGTGGGTGATGGAGCCCGTGCGCGGCGGAAAGCTGGCGAAATTGCCGGAGTCGCTGATGGCGGATTTGGAGGAGAAGCGCCCTGGCGCCAGTGCGGCCAGCTGGGGCTTTCGGTGGTTGCAGAATCTCCCCAACGTGAAGATGATTTTGAGCGGCATGTCCAATCCCGAGCAAATGGAGGACAATGTCCGGACCTTCAGCGAAGGCGCGCCTTTGGATGAGGCCGAGTGGCAGATGATGCTGGATATCGCGGAAAAGCTGAAGGACTCGGTGCCTTGTACCGCATGCCGCTACTGCGTGGATGGCTGTCCGCAACAGCTGGATATCCCGCGGTTGATTCGCATCTACAACGACATCCGCTTCCAGAAGAGCATGACCGTGGGTATGGAGCTGGATGCGCTTCCTCCGGAAAAGCGCCCGGAGTCCTGTATTGGTTGCGGTGCCTGCATGGAAATCTGCCCCCAGAAGATTGAGATTCCGGTGGTGCTGCGGGATTTCGTGGAACGCATGAAGGAAGTGCCCAAGTGGGCGGATGTCTGCAAGGAACGAGAGGCGGGAAAACCAAAATTCTAGCTCTTGTCCCTCGCTGCGCGGGCTTGCGCCCACTACGCGAGGGACGCACCTACGGCGACGGCGGGGACGCCGTCGGTACACTCTAATACCATGAAAAAACTACATCTTTCATTGTTTGCGCTATTGGTTTCGGCGATGGTGTTGTTGGCGGGGTTGCCCGTCTGGGATGCGTCCAATGGCTTTGGTGGCTGGGGCGCCAAGCGGAATTGCGAGGTCTCGTCCCGTGGTGGGAATCTTGTGATGACGATATTGGCGAAGGATCCGCAGTTGGAGTTCACGGGATTGGCCATTGATGCGGCGGAATGCAATATGTTGTCATACACCTATCGTGCCAAGGGAAAGATTGACCAGGGTGGGCAGATGTATTATGCGTCCGCCACCGTTTCCTATAACGACAACTGCAAGTGGAGTCTGCCTGTTCCTGTGACGGACGGTCAGTGGCATACGGTGAATCTGCCGACCTCCACCATGGGCGATCCCTGGAATTGGACGAGTGCGGGAATGATTACCTCTCTGCGTTTCGATCCTACGGATGCCGACAACGGCGTGATTGAATTCTCCGAAATCAAGTTGTCTTTTGACAAGAGTTTCCCCATCAACCAGAAGCCATTGCCGCCGCTGGTGAAGGCGGAGCCCCAACTGGATGGTCCCGAGTGGTCCGCCATCACCCCCGAATATGACCTGGTGGAGCCCATTGAGCTCTTCCGGAATTATCCCTACTTTACGGCGAAGATGGTCACTTCTCCCGATGACAAGCAAGGGCAGGGTGATTACAACCGTTTCAGCATTCGTAGAGAGGCCTATTTGCGGGAGAAACCCGTATTGGCGATGATACAATACACGGCGGACGACTGGGCATACTGCTACGCGAATGGCCATCATGTGGCCACAGCAAACAACTGGCGTCAGACTTTCTATGCGGATGTGACGGGCAAGTTGCACGCGGGAAACAATGTCTTCGGCATTACCTACATCAACACGGGCAATGTGGGCGGGACCATCGGCGAACTCTTCGTGCGTTATGCGGATGGCACCTGCGAGTATTTCAATACCGACGAAACCTGCATTACCGCTCCCACGGAGACGCTCCCAAACAACTGGAATACCCCCGAGTATGTTCCGGGAAATGAGTGGTCCTCGGTGATTACTGCCGCGGCGCCCCCAAATCCGCCCTGGAATGCGGTGCTTGCCTATCGGGATTACGCACACCAGAGCACACAGAAATTCCTGTCCAGTTCCGTGGAATCCAAGGATCCGCTGATGGCGGGTGACAAGGTGCATGTGGTTCTGACTTATGAAGGCGAGGCACCCAAGGCGACCTTCCTGGCCAAGGTGAATCTCTACTCCAATGGCGATGTGCTTTGGGACGAGGAACGGGAATTCACCACAAACGAAATCAAAGTGCTGGACGAAAATCACTGGCAGTTGATTTTCGACTACGAGACGCCACTTTATTCCAGCACACGGGATTGCATCCTGGAAATCACCTCCAACAAATTCGAGGAACCCGCGACGCTGAAATTCACCATCACGGGGCAGAAGGCGGTGCCTGGCTTTGAGAAGAAGCCATCCTTTAAGGTGACGCAAAATGGCTGGGGGCCTTGTTTTACTTTGAATGGCAAGCAGATTTATCCCCTGTGGGGCGGTATGCAGCGCCCCAATCGTCCCGACCACATTGCACGCCACAACGACGGTCCCGTGGACATCAATACTCTCTATGTGGTCTATCCCATGACCTGGCAGGGTGTGGATGTCTTTAGCACTGTGGAATACGACCGCCAGGCAGAAGCCTATCGACGCGCCAACAAGGACGCATATTTCATCGTGGATCTGCAGTGCTATCCTCCCAAGGGATGGGACAAGCTCTTCCCGGATGATATGTGTTTGGACGACAAGGGCGAGGTGAACAAAGACGGCGGGCGCTTGAACCACTCCTTCGCCACGCAGAATTTCGTGCCCATGTGCATGGAGTATATGAGCAAGGCGCTGGACTATCTGGAGCACTGTCCCTACGCCAACCGCATCATTGGCTACCGCGTCACAGGCGGCCATACCCTGGAGTGGCTGGGGTGGGACCCCAAGCCCGGCCGGATGGTGGATTTCTCCAAGGCGACACAGGCGGGCTTTGACGAATACATGGCACAGAATTATCCCGATGTGGAGGATACTTCCATTCCATCCCTGGCGGAGCGCGGCGTGCAGGACGGCGAGGAGATTTTGTGGAATCAGCGGGAGCATTTGAAGGAAGTGGCCTTCGCGGACTACTATTCCAATGCGGTGGTGGATATCATGATACCGCTTTGCAAGCACGCGAAGGCGGTGCTGGGACCCGACAAGGTGGTGGGACTTTACTACGGTTATACCATGACGCTGGGTGCATCGGGTCGCTCCCATGCCCGAGCACACTACGCCTTGAAGCGGGTGCTGGAGGAGAATTGCCTGGATTTCATCATCTCACCCCATCCATACGGCTTGCGGAATATCGGTGACATCATGGGGGACATGAAGCCCTTCGCTACGCTGGAGAAACACGGCGTGGTGCCTGTCATCGAAGAGGACTCCCGGACCTTCCGCGGCAAGCCCGGGTTGGGGTATTTCCAGATGATCAACCCCGAGACATCCATCCAGGTGACGCGGCGGAATATGGCGGATACCCTCTGCCGGAACTACCAGTATTACTTCTACAGCCTCTCCTCGGGGTACGAATTCGATTTTAAGCAGGCGGAGGAAGACCAGGCCGCCATGCGTACGGTGGGCCAGCACTGCGTGGAGAAGGGCATTCCCCGTGGCGCGGAGGTGGCGCTGGTGGTCAGTGAAGAGACCATCAAGGCCATGCCCATGATTTCCAAGAGCGCCCAGACCGGCGGGATACGCCAGAGCTACAATCCCGACGGGACAGTCCGTAAGCAGGTGCTGGGCAGTACGGTTTTCGCGGGTGAGAGCCTGGAAGGGAACTACATCCGCTGGGCACAGGCGGGCGTTCCCGTGGACTATGTGCTGGCGGAGGACCTGGCGGACAATCCTGGGGACTATAAGCTCTATGTCTTCGTGAACTGCATCAAGCACGACGACCGCTTCATTGAGGCAGTGGAGAAACTCCGTGAACGCGAATGCACGCTGATGTGGTGCTATGCACCTGGATACTATTACGGCCTCGACAGCGGTGTGGAATTCATGGAACGCCTGACGGGCATCCGTCTGGAAAAGGCGGATGGCGCTTTGATGCCGGCGGTGAGAATGCCTGACGGACGCTGGCTGGGGACCGTGGGTACTCGTGTGGCGCCCATGTTCTATGTGACGGATGAGGCGGCACAGTCCGTCGGTAGCTACGAGGATGGCTCCATCGGTCTGGCTGTCAAGCAGACGGGGAATGCAAAGAGCATCTTCTGTGGTCCCTGGCAGTTCGATATCCCATTCCTGCTGCGGGTGCTGCAGGATTCCGGCGTGCATGTATTCAGCAAGACACTGGATCCCGTGGACGCCAATTCCGCGCTCTTCACCCTGCACGCGCGATATGCGGGACCGAAGCACATCGAGCTGCCCCACAAGACGGATGTCATCGACATCTTCAATAAGACGCTGGTTGGCACCAACATCGATGCCTTCGATTACGAGGCGCCCCTCCACGAAACACGCTTCTTCTACTACGGCGACGACGCGAAGGAACTCCTGGAACGGCTGAGATAGCTAGGAAGCCTAGGGAGCCTAGG
>DCIO01000080.1:23924-24950 GCA_002315885.1 Lentisphaeria bacterium UBA1724 | reverse complement strand
CTCTGGCTGTACTGGTCTGACATCTATGGAAATCCCGTCCAGCGTGACCAGCATCGGCGAGGAGGCCTTCTCTGGCTGCAGTGGATTGACCTCTGTGGAAATCCCGTCCTGCGTGACCACCATCGGCCAATATGCCTTCTATGGCTGCAGTGGATTGACCTCTGTGGAAATCCCGTCCAGCGTGACCAGCATCGGCGCGTCTGCTTTCTCTGGCTGTACTGGTCTGATATCTGTGGAAATCCCGTCCAGCGTGACCACCATCGGCGAATCTGCTTTCTCTGGCTGCAGTGGACTAGAGTTTGTGGAAATCCCGTCCAGCGTGACCAGCATCGGTCAGGGGGCCTTCTCTGGCTGCAGTGGATTGACCTCTGTGGAAATCCCGTCCAGCGTGACCAGCATCGGCGCGTCTGCTTTCTCTGGCTGCAGTGGACTAAAGTCTGTAGAAATCCCGTCCAGCGTGACCACCATCGGCGCGTCTGCTTTCTCCGGCTGTACAGGTCTGACGTCGGTTACAATCCCCGAAAGCGTGACTAGTATCGACGCCTATGCCTTTCGGAACTGTACTGGTCTTAAGTCTTTGACCCTTGAAGGGTGCCCCAGTATTTACATTTATTATTATCGTGATTATTATCGTGATTATTATCGTGATGCTTCCTTTGATGGTTGTTCGGCAATCGAGGAGGTGAAAATACTTTGCAAGGGTGATATGCCAAACCTGAATGGTTTATTGTATTCTTGCCGGAATTCTCTACGAGAAGTGACCATTGGCGACAAAGTGACCTCCATCTCTGCTGGAGCATTCTCAAATTGTCCTGGCCTGACGTCTATAGAAATCCCGTCCAGCGTGACCAGCATCGGCGGTAGTGCCTTCTCTGGCTGCAGTGGATTGACATCTGTTGAAATCCCGTCCAGCGTGACCAGCATCGGTTACAAGGCTTTTAATGGTTGTACAGGCCTGACCTCTGTGAAAATCCCGTCCAGCGTGACCAGCATCAGCGACTATGCCTTCTCTGGCTGCAGTGGATT
>DCIO01000080.1:0-23890 GCA_002315885.1 Lentisphaeria bacterium UBA1724 | reverse complement strand
ATTGACCTCTGTGGAAATCCCGTCCGGCGTGACCAGTATCGGCGCGTCTGCTTTCTCTGGCTGCAGTGCTTTGACGTCCTTTGAAATCCCGTCTAGCGTGACCAGCATCGGCTACGAGGCTTTTAATGGTTGTACAGGCCTGACCTCTGTGGAAATCCCGTCCAGCGTGACCAGCATCGGCAACCGAGCTTTTTATGGGTGCAGCAATCTCGTGTCAGTTACTATCCCAGAGAATGTGAGGTCTATCGGAGCACGTTCTTTTGCGGAATGTGTCAATTTGACAGACTTGTTCATATTGTCTGATACGATTTCTTGGAAAGAAGAGTTTATTTACAGCTATGTAGGCTTTCGCGAGCTTACAGTGGCTGTGTATCAAAATAGAGCCTTTGAGAACTGTAACAACCTAAACCACGTTGAAATCCCCTACGGTTTGACCAGCATTGGAAGTTGTGCATTTATAGGTTGTTCCCGTATTACCTCTGTGGTCATGCCGGGTTGTTTCAAGCCGAGCGACGTTTTCAGTGACAGTTACTCCAAAATCACCGATTTGGTTGTGACAGAGGGCGAGGAGACGTTGTGCGATGATTTCGCCGAGAGATGTTCCGCCCTTGCGTCGGTGGAGTTGCCTGCGTCTCTGACGACTATTGGCGCCAGGGCCTTCGCGGGTTGCCACATTCTCGCCTCGGTGGAGTTGCCTGAGTCTGCGTCCCTGACGAGCATCGGTGCCAATGCTTTCCAGGGCTGCACCACTCTCGCATCGGTGGAGTTGCCTGAGTCTCTGACGAGCATCGGTGACAATGCCTTCCAGGGCTGTACCGCTCTCGCCTCGGTGGTGTTGCCTGCGTCCCTGGCGAGCATCGGTGCCAATGCCTTCCAGGGCTGCACCGCCCTCGCCTCGGTGGAGTTGCCTGAGTCTGCGTCTCTGACGAGCATCGGTGCCAGTGCCTTCGCGGGCTGTTTCGCCCTCGCCTCGGTGGAGTTGCCTGCGTCTCTGACGAGCATCGGTGCCAGTGCCTTCCAGGATTGCGTGGCACTGCAGAATGTCGATTTTCAGGCAGTGGAAATCGAGCTTGGCGAGAATGCCTTTGCGGGATGTAAAGGCATTGTATCCGCCTGCGTGCCGCAGAACCTCGTGCTGACGACGCTCTTCCCCGACAGCTATGCGACGCTGAACAGCCTCTCCTTTGCGCCAGGGGTAACGGCCATCACCAACGTTATGGGCATCTCCGCCTGTACGGCCCTGGTTTCTGTCACGACTCCCGACAGCGTCACGAGCGTTGGAGAGAATGCCTTCGGCAATCTGGCTGCGCTGGAATATGCGGTACTGGGAGGCGGCGTCACGGACTTCCACCCGAATGCCTTCCAGGGTTGCTCAGCTCTGCGGGAACTCTTCTGCGAGTTCCAATACAGTTCGGCCCTAGCGAAGAAGCTCAAGGAGTATCTTGCTGTCGCGTTGATGTTGCCGGGAAAAGGCTGGGAGAATACGGATTTCCAGGTCTTCGACGACGGCATTGTCACTCTGAAGGGAGGGGCGAACAACGAGTTGACGCTGGATAATGTGTGCCTCGTAGGGCTTACTGTAGAGAACATTGGCGGCGAGGAGTGGCTGGAAGTGAAAAAAGAGACTCTTGGGGTAAAGCAGGAATTGGCACTGACCTATGTATCTCCCAGTGCTGGAAACGAGAACAGCGCAATCCTGCGCCTCACAGCGAAGAACTGCAAGGATTTTACCTTCGACCTGCCGATTACAATGACGGCGCTTGAGAATGGCGTAGTGGTAATGCAGCTCCTGGATTATGTCTACATCGTGAACTTTGTGGGGGATGAGACGGAACTGGTCATTTCCGACGAAGTGAACGGCATGAAAATCAACGGCATTCTCGATGACGTCTTCAAGGGAAACCAGCAGCTTGTCAGTATCAGTCTTCCCATGGGAATCAGGGAGCTCCCAGACGGGCTCTTCGCGGGTTGCTCAAATCTCCAGTATGTGAAATTACCCGAGGAGGCATCGGAGTTCCCCGCAGACATCTTCGCGGATTGCAACAGCCTTTCCGAGGTCGTGCTGCCTCGCCAGATGACGGAAATCCCCGCAGGGCATTTCCAGAACTCCAGCATCACGAAAATCGACCTGCCCGACTGCGTGACCACCATCGGTGACAGCGCATTCGCGGGATGCCGCAAGCTGAAGAGTGTGACACTCTCCCGTAATCTCGCCCACATCGGCGAGAACGCCTTCCAGCTCTGCGCGGGATTGACGACGCTGCGCTTCCCCGCCTGCGAAATCGAGATCGGCGCGGGGGCTTTCAGTGGTTGCAACAAGCTCACAGATGCCTTCTTCACGGGGTATCCCCCGAAGTATCTCGGCACCGGAAAGCTCTTCCCTGCTAAGGATGCGCTAATCCGTGCGTATCGGTATGTCGACCACTATGTCAGCACCTATTCCTACAAGGCATGCACCTTCTCCTCCCATAACAGCGGCTGGGAATGGCAGGTTGTCAACGGGCAGTTCGCGCAGGTGGCATGCCAATTGGAGGATTGGCCGTCCTGTGATGGCTTCGCCTATCGCTCCGACTGCCGGGAATGCGCCTGGCTCCAGGACTACTCCCCCAGCAACAGCGAGAAGCTGGAAATCGTGGTCCCCGAGGAACTGGACGGACATCCCGTGTATCGGCTTGGGCCCGGCGCGCTGCGAAACCTCGCCCAAGAGAAGACCCAGGGTGTCTGGCTGCCATCCGGACTCTCTGAAATCGCGGATTATGTCTTCAATGGAGTGAGCACCCTGAAGAGCGTCGTCTTCACGAGCTTTGTACCGATGAAAGCCCTTAACAAAAACTGCTATGGCTGGTCCTCCGACGTCTTGAGGCAGTACGTCCCCGAGACCGAGGCATGGGCGGAGGCCATCGGAGTGGAATGGACCTACGGCGGCAAGCCTGTCTCCTTCTACGGATTGTCCGAAGAGGGCGATGTGCTGGGATACCGCGTACAGGAAAACGGCTCCGCCATCATCACGGGCTGGGCGCGTTACGCCAACCCTGGCACCATGACGATTCCCGCCATCGTCAACGACCACATGGCCCTGGCAATCGCGGAGGGTGCTTTCTCGGGCAACGACGCCCTGACGGAGGTGGTCATCCCCGATGCAGTCCAGGAAATCCCCGCGCGTGCCTTCGAAAAGTGCACCAGCCTGACAAAGGTGACTCTGCCCTATAAGCTCCAGGACATCGACGAATCCGCATTCAACTACTGCGATGCCCTGGAGACACTCTACTTCCCGGGAACCCCCGACGACGCTATGGCTTGGCTCGCATTCATGCCCGCCGTCACACTCCATGTATTCGCCGACCAGGGATGGAGCGAGGAACTGGACGAGGAGGGCACATTCTATGGCCTGCCTGTAGAAATCGGCGGCGAGGCGAATCTCGCCATCACAGCGGATTTCGACATCCTGGACAACGCAGCGGGTGAAGAGCAGGTCCATGTCAGCACGGGCGGTGCGTGGACTGCGGAAAGCAACGTGCCATGGCTCCGACTGAAGACTTCCACGGGCATCGGCAACGCAGAGCTGCGCTTCGAGTTCGATGACAACGCACAGTCCACCGACCGTGTGGGCGTCATCTCCGTGCGCATCGACGACTACGGCCTGAGCAAGTCCATCGACATCATCCAGGAGCGCTTCCAGTTTACGGAAGGCGAGGTGAAGTACGTCCTGGCGGACGGCGTAGCATGCGTCACGGGAAGCCGTCCCAAAGGAACAACCCTGATTATTCCGGGAATTCTCGGCGGGTGCCCCGTTGGACGTGTCGCGAATGGCGCCTTCAAGCGCGCCACCGAGGTAACCAGCCTGGTCTTCCAAGGAACAGTCCCCGCATACGAGGGCGAGGAGGCACTCCTGACGGCGGTGGGCGCGTCGGTCAAGGCATTCCGCTCCAATGACACCATCGCCTACGGTTGGGATGGGATGACCACATTCGGCGGGTTGCCAGTTAACCTGGTCGACCAGGACACCAGCGAGGACGGACAGTGGCTCTATTGCGTCAACGCCTCGGATGAAATCCTGCTGGTGCAGTATCTTGGCGCGGAGACGGCACTGGAAATTCCCGAAGAACTGGACGGCAGATATGTGGCGGGCGTCTGGGGTTACGGCATCAAGCAGAACGATGAATACACGGTCTGCGGCGCCTTCCAGGGCAATGCATACATCAAGCAACTGTCCTTCCCCAAAGGCTCTGATGACCTCTACGCGGGCTTCAAGGGCTGCACCGCCCTGAAGAACATCCTCTTCCACGGCGCCCCCCCCGTCGTCTCCGGGAACGGCATCCTCTTCCCCGCCAATGGCGCGCACATCCACGCGTTCGCGAATTTCGGCTGGGAGGATGCGCTGGATGAGGATGGAACATTCCACGGCACGCCAATTACCATTCATCCCGACACGATCAAGGAAAACACCCTCGCCTCCCAGGAATTCGACGGCGGCGATATGGAGTTCTCCATTACTGCGCTGGACGAATGGCGCCTGGAGGGGCTCCCCGACTGGGTCCTGTCCGACAAGACCGCGGGCGCGGGGAACAACACAATCCAGCTCTCTTTCCAGGAAAATCCCGGCGCACTGGCACGGAGCGCCATCGTCCGTATCATGCTGAAGTGCGGTCTGGAGGACACCGTTGTCGTTTCCCAGGCGGGACAGGTCCCGCGTCATCTGACCACCGTCCATGCGACGGCGGATGTGCCCACCGGCATCAAGGGAACTGCGGTTTCCCTGCAGGCGGTTCTGCCAGAGGGTGAGGAAGTCGCGAATCTACGCGTTCTCTGGGAAAGCGACACAGAGTGCGGTCTGACCGCTGCCGAGGACGGACTCACCGCCTCCCTGGTGCTCCCCGCTTCCAATGTGACCGTCACCGCGCGCTTCCTGCGGCGCCTCTCACTCACGACTGGCTGGAACCTCCTGTGTGTCTCCCGGGAATTCGCCCAGGAGACCCTGAATACCCTGGATGAACTCGGCGTGACCGCACTGCGGGATATGACGATGGTGCAGCTCTCCGCATCCGAACTAAGGCGCGGCGAGGGATTCTGGATCTGGACTAAGGACGCCCGGGAAATCTGGCTGAAGTTCTCCGACCAGGATACGGAGGAGACACCCGAGGAGGTCCTGGAAGAGGCCGCAGAGGGCATGATGGGACTGCCGGACAGTCGCTGCGAGATGAAGCAGTCCGTCCCAGAGGGTGTGACCCTCTGGGAGTATGCCGAGAACAACTGGCGTAAACTGGATGTCGAATCCGGAGCCAAGGCCAATCTCGTACCATACCGAGGTTATATGCTCATCAGGAAATAGTATATGTAGGACCGATAGGTTTTCCTACCGGTCCTACTTTTGTGTGTTTCTTTTTTTGCGTATTTTGTGTGTTTTGTGGACTAATTACCTGGCGTCGAGGTCATTTTTGCGGCGATGGGGTCGATATAGAGTCCGATATTTCCGCCGACATTCCGCTTGCTGTTGCCGGAATGATGATTGAGCATGACGGCTTCGTTCTTTTGGTAGTCCCAGAGGCACATGGTAGTGGAACCGCCACCATCCATGTTGATGGCGTCCCAGGCCCCTGCATCCTGCATCAACTTTGTCATCTCCTCGTTGTTTGCGCCGATGCTCCATTCCTTTTGTCGGCCATCTATGGTCATCAGGTAGAGCCAGTGCTTGTCCTGGGAAATGCCATAGACCATACGAGGATGAATGGACTTGTCCCCCTGATTCACGGGTTGTCCGTCATCCAGCAGAACCGCGAATCCCCCCGCGCATAGCCAGATATCCTGGAATTTGTCCGCTGGGACGGATGGCTCAATGGCGACGGTGCCGTCTTTCCAGACAACAAAATGGGCGCCGCAGTTCTTCTGTTCTTCGTCCACCACCACGCCATTGGAAATCATGACTCCCAGGGGATCCGCATATTTGTGGGTAAAGGGCGTAGTCCAGGGCGTCCAAGGCACGGAATTCACCGCCAGGAACATATTGACGCCATATCCACCCGCCTGGACAGGCATGCGGCACATCTTCATGAAATCCGCAGTGGTCTCACGAAAGGTGCGGATGACGCCGCCAGGAAAATCCGGCATCTCCATCCCCCAATTCCTGGCACGGGGCGTGCCCGCAAAACGCAATCCAGGCAGGGTCAGATCCACACGTATGATATTGACTTTCATCAAACGGGGTTCCGTCAAGGCCAGTTTGCATAACCGCACCCCAGGCAGCACCTGCGGGCATTTCTTCCAGTCGATAGGCTCGGCAGAGAAAATCACCGACAGGCAAAGAACGAAGATAAATGACAGCATCCGCACGAGAAGGACCTCCTTTGAGAACAACTAAAAATCAATTTATTCTAACTATAATCATTCGTTGTTTTTTTGGCACATTGCTATATTGTTCTTAGTTCCCGTTTTTATCCTATCCCCTACCCCGAAACACGACTATGGAAACACTTGAAATCATTGTTGGAAACATCACCAAATTGTCGGTGGATGCCATTGTCAACGCGGCGAATTGCGGATTGTTGGGAGGTGGTGGCGTGGATGGCGCCATCCATGCCGCGGCAGGACCCGCCCTCTTTGAGGAATGCGTCAAATTGGTGGACTCACTACCTGGGCATCGTGGCAAGACTGGGGAGGCGTATTTGACTGGCGCAGGCGCCCTGCCCTGCAAATATGTCATCCATACACCAGGGCCAGTCTATTACGACGGCAACCACGGCGAGGCGGAGTTGCTGGCCGCCTCCTACAGGAACAGTCTGACAAAGGCGGATGAACGGGGTTGCGAGTCCATCGCATTTCCATGCATCTCCACCGGCGTCTATGGCTATCCCAAGGAGGAAGCAACGAAAATCGCAATCCAGACCGCCAGGGATTTCCAGCCCCGCTCTCTGAAGCGCGTCATCTTCTGCTGCTTCTCCGAACGGGATGCAGAGGTTTATCGTCGTCTGCTGAATGGTTGATTGCCAGCACTGCTAATCCTCATTTCACGATTAAGGAGAGGGACTTACCCTCCCAGGCGTCGCCGCCCCAGGCGGTGATTTTATGCGCACCGGGGACCAGGGAGAGTTTATCTCCGGAGGAATGGATGCCGATATATTCTCCATCGATGTAGAGATGGACATTCTGGGGGATGGTATCTAGCTGAATTTGGAGACAATCTGATTGATTGCAGAGGTATGTTCCTGGCGCGGGATTCAGGATGAGGGTCTTTTGGGTCACTGGCACATCAGGGAGTTTTCCACATTGTCTGCAGGTAGTCAGGGGGATGCCTTTGACACATGTCCCCTGGATGGTGTTTTTGCATCCGACGCCAGGAACCAGTCCCGATTTTGCACAGAGTGTAGTGGGAGCGACTTCCGTAGGATCCATCCAGGCAGGCTTGTTACTTTGAAAGAGTGTCTGGAGAATGGCGGCGGCGGCGGGGGCGGCCGCGGTTCCTCCCACCAATGCGGGTGAGGCGAGTCCGGACTTATTACCAAACCACACCCCGACCGTCCATTCCGGAGTCACAGCGAAGCACCAGGCATCCCGATTGCCATTGGAGGTGCCTGTCTTCCAGGCGGCCTCCAATCCCGCCGCACCAGGCAATGGGCGGAAACGGAGCATCTTCAGGAGCATCTCTCTTGTGCCGAGGTTCCAGGGCAAGGCGGGTTGTGCTTTCCCAGGTTCGTCGTTCAGCAAAAGTGAACTCCTGGCGACACCCGTCAAACGGGCGTATGCCCGAGTCAACGCCAGGAGATTGGACTCCGTGCCGCCGATGGCCAAAGACAGACCAATGCGGTTGGCGTTTCCAAGTGCACGGGCTTTCACGAGTTTCTGCTGAAAGAGAAACTCCAGCATCCGCGGAACGCCCAGTTGCTGCAGGAGTCGCACCGCGGGGGTGTTCAGGGAATCCGCAAGGGCTTCCTCAGCAGAGACATTGCCGCGGAAGGTGCCGTCGAAATTCTCGGGGCGGTAGTCATTCAAGAGCAGCTTGTCATCTCGCAGGACCGTCTCTGCGGTAATCCATCCGCCATAGATTGCCTCGCCATAGAGGAATGGCTTAAAGGTGGACCCCGGGGAACGCCAGGCGGTGGCCGCATTGACCGCACCGTCGATTTTGTCCCCGAAGTCCAGTGTCCCCACCAATGAGCAAATGCGCCCCGTGGAATTTTCGATAACTACGGCGGCGCCATCTTTTACGGAAGGCAGAGTCTGCCTGGCATTCCGCAGTGCGGCCAAAACCGCATTCTGGATGCGCATATCCAACGCCAGATGATATTCCCGCAATCCCGGCATTTCGTTTTGTGCGACCTGAAAATAATGCGTGTCCTCCATTTGAGGCCAGAATGGCACATCAAACCGCCGATATCGCAGGGGCTCGTGGCGAATTTCGTCGGCCTCTTGGGCACTCAAAGCTCCATTGCGCACCAGTAGATGCAGCACCACATCCCTGCGCTGTATCGCCAATACGGGATTGCGGTCGGGACGGAGTTTGGTGGGACTCTGAGGCAGTCCCGCCAACAGCACCAGTTCCGTGCGATTCAATTCGCCGATATGACGTCCGAAGTAGTATTGCGCGGCGGCTTCCACGCCGTAGAGCTGTCCGCCAAAGGGCAGATGGTTGAAATAGAGCGCCAGGGTTTCTTCCTTGGAATGGTAGCGTTCCCAGTTGCAGGCCAGGAGAATCTGGTTGATTTTATAGCCGAGAGTCCTGGAGCGCCCCTTGAACATCGTCATGGTCTGCATGGTGATGGTGGAGGCACCCGAAACAATCCGCCGATTGAGGCAGAGTTGCTTCACTGCCCGGAATGCCGCCCTGGCATCAAAGCCATTGTGCGTCCAGAAATTCCGGTCCTCCACAGCCAGGACGTATCGAATGAGTTCCGGCTGTATCTCCGAATACTCCACGGGAAAATTCCACCGGTGGTCGTAGCCGGACTGGACATGGATGAGCGCACCGCTGGCATCATAGAAGCACACGGATGGTGTCCAGCGGTCAATGGCTTCCTGGGGCAAGGAGGTGCTCCGAACCGCAATCTCCCAGATGCCCCAGAAAAGAAACCCTCCCCCCAGCACTATGGCGCCAAGGACAAGCAATATCTTGAGGGGAGTCTTCTTCATCTGGGAAGAGGCGCGCCTTAATCTCGAAGCTCTCGCTTCGAGCACACGACCTCATCTAGTTCGGCAGCACGGTGAAGGACTCTGCGGAGGGCAATTCCAGCGCTTTCAGATCCACGCGATACATGGATTCGATGGAGACGGGACCGATGGCGAATGTTCCCTCTGTTGTCGCGCGAACCAGATAGGAATAGGTGTAATCCTCTGGGGAATTTCGCCAATCGGCAGTACCGAAGAGCAGGAATCGGTCGAAGCGTTTTTCCAGCAACTCCACAGGGAAGTTGAGCTTCTTCCTGTCGTAAGAGTCAACCACCTTCGCGCGCGTTGCCAGGGAATCATCTTCGATTTCCAAACCACCAGGCAGGAGGTCGCTGAGGACAAAATTGCCTACTTCGTCAGATTTGAAAGAGACCTTCAAGACGACCCGCAACAAATCCCCACGCTTTGCCTGAGTGACGGGCTTCCCGGACAAATCCTGGTATTCACGATGGATGATAACGCCACTGGATACATTCTGGGAAGGCCGCGCCACGACGCGCTGACGCACAAATGCCTGGATCGGCCCTGCAGAGGTATTCCGAATCAGGAGCGTTCTCTTCCCCGCGAAATGGCAGGCTTGGGTGTAGTTTTCCGTCTTGCCGTCTTGGACGATCTGGCAGGCAAAGGCACCTTGTGAGCCATTTTTGGCGCAGAATTTTGCCAACCCCAGAGCGGCCCAGGCGTTGTCCTGAGTGCACCCCCAGTGCCCTTCTGCATTTCGTCTTGCCACCAATGTATCCGCCAGTTTCTTGACCGCAGGATTTTCGGGCGCGATATCCGCCAACAGCCATAGTGCCATGCCGACACGGCGGATTTCCGAGTCAAATCCCGCCAAGGTGTCATGTTTTTCCAGGAAATCCGTCTGTAGGATTTTTTCCAACTCGGTCATCCCCTCGGCACTATAACCGCAGCGGATTTTCGTTACGGCTCTCAGGAATTTTTCAAATCCATCGCACTGGTTATCACCGATCAACTTAATGCACGCCAGGGCTTTGGCGTGATTGAGATAAGAGAGGATGAAACTGGTGAAGACCCGCTGGGAGATTGTCCCTGGCTTGGTATTGTTCTGGACATCGAGGAG
Source organism: Lentisphaeria bacterium UBA1724 (assembly GCA_002315885.1). Lineage (GTDB taxonomy): Bacteria > Verrucomicrobiota > Lentisphaeria > Oligosphaerales > Oligosphaeraceae > UBA1724. Next base: position 13,653 of record DCIO01000080.1, on the reverse strand, counting down.
ATTATCCTCCATCTGCTTCCGGAATTTCTGCTCCACCAGAAAGCCCTGTTTTTCCGCTTCCAGATAGAAGAGATAGGCAAAGTAGGTCCCCTCTGGCCAGACATCCCCATTCGCCCACATGCACATCATGCCATTGTAATACCGATGAGTGGACAACTCCATTTGCGCCAACTGGATTTTCTTCGTGGCGTCTTTGGCGTATATGGCCGGCAGAATTCCCGCATCCACCAGTGGCTGAACCGCCAGATATGGGAATGCCGCGGCAGTGACCTGTTCCAGACAGCCATAGGGATACTGTCCCAGCCAGTTGAGGCTCCCCGTCAGCGCCAGGGAAATCGTCCCCACGTCAACGGAATCATACTCTCCCAGTTGGATTTCCTTTTCTGTTCCTGCGGGGATTTCCAGGACATTCAGCATATCCACGGCAGGATATGGCGCACGAATCACCACACGGATACTCTCCGTGACCTGGCATTCGCCCATGGTCATCTTAACGCGGATGAGACAGGTCTCCGCGGAGTCGGATGCCTTCAACGTCAGGAATGTACTCTGATTGCCGCCCTTTTCCAAGGAAAAATCGCCCTGGGCTTCGCCCTGCACCTCAGCCCCTTCTACCTGGATTTCCCAGTGGGCGTTCCCCTGGGGGAGACAGTGGTTAAAGCCCTGGAAGGCCACACGGAACTCATCTCCAGGCGCCACCACACGGGGACCCGACAATTCCAGGGAAGTCTCCTTGCGGACTACCACAGCGCCCTCCCCTGACCCCGTGCATTTCTCATTTACCGCCAGGGCCATGAAGCGCATCTCGCCCGTGAAATCCGGTAGAGTGGCGGTGAGTTTCACGATACCCTGTTCATCCGTGATGAAAGTCCCTAGGAATACCACCGCGGGAGCCTTGAGCTTTTCGCGATTTTTCGCGAGGTATTTTCCGCTGAGACCGCCACCGATTTTCTCCGTTCCCGCATTGATGACGGGATAGAGAGAGGCATAGTTGTCCCGATTGGCAAGTGTGCAGGGCACTTCGCTGAAGAAGTCCTTGTAGGGATCTGGTGTTTCGTATGCCGTCAAGGCAAGGATGCCCTGGTCCACGCCCCAAATCAGCACTTCGCCCTGGACGGGATTGCCATTGTTGTCGGTCAATTTCAACGCAAGTGGGATTTCAGCATTTGGTTTCGCCTCTTCCACGGTGGAGATATCCACGAGAATCTGATGGCTGGGCTGCCTTACAGACAATTCCACCATGCCCTGGAAATGCATCGGGTCGGAGGCGGTGTCCTTTCGACAGAGAGCATGGACGGCGGCAAAATACGACCCGTGGTTCAGAGTATCGGGAATGGGGATGCGAATTTGATTCTTTCCCTGCTTGACGGCAAAGCGGATGGGTTCATCCAGGGCACACAATCCAGGCACGGCAATGCCTTCGCCATCCATGCCGCACTCGAAGGTAACCACAGCGGTCTCTCCAGGCAGGTAGGAATTCTTGTCCAATTCGAAAGTCAGGTACCGGGGATCCTTCAGACGGGCGCCGCTTTCGCCGCCCCAATGCCAGAAATCCATCTTCAGACGTGGGATATCCTTGTCGTCCTTGACTTCCAGGACGAATTCGCCCCGTGCAGAGACCTCGGGGATATACAGGAGACCATCCCGTAGAACCACCTCCCCTTCCTGAAGTTTGGACTTGGACAATTCCCAGACTCGTTCCTGGACGCCATTGCCTTTTTCTTTCAGGACATAATTCCAGGAGAGGTGGAAGAGGCTGTATTTCAGGCCCTTATCCAACAACGGCACTTCTTTCCCATCGGGGTTGACACCCACCAGACGGATGGCGAATTCCGTTGCATTTTCGTCGTGGAATCCCCCCAGATAGTAATCCGCGAAGTGCCAGACCAGGGATTTTCTGGTGGTGATGGAGCGGCCTGGACCATGGGAAATGCAGTGGGTAAGCACCTCAATCTCCACGGGGTTGCTGACATTATCTTTCCATGCCGAAATATCCACTGTGGCCTTGCAGTTTCCTGCGGCATCCAATTCCTGGTCTTCCAACTCAATGTGCTCCAGATGTTTTCCTTCACGGGTGCCGAAGGAAAATGTCTCGTAGCCCTTTGGTGCAAAGACGCCATATCGCGCAAAGAGTCTTTCGCAGATGAAGCCGTTATTGAAAGGCATTCCGAAGTAGTATGCCGCCTGCAAATCGGTTTTGACAGCGTTGGATTCCTTGTCCGCCTCGCAGGTGAGTCGTACTTTCACCCGATCCGGGATGTATTCTCCCACCAGGAAATCACTCTGACCATACGAGGCGCTTTCGTCATTGGGGGCATTGCTATACACATAGTATCTGCCCAGACGCGCATTCTGGGAGAGCGTCCATTTCACCGCATACAGCCCCTGGGCATCCCCCGTAACAACCTTCTTTTCCACAAGGTTGTATCCTGAATCGACAAGACGGAATTCCACGGGCACACCGCCCTTGGCGTTAAGTTCCTTGTCTCGCATGGTGGCATAGACGCGCATTTCTTCACCAGGACGGCAGACGCCACGTTCGCAATAGAGCTCCATCTGATTTCGGAAGCACAGATCCTGACCAAAATCCGCAGAACAAATCGTTGTGTCGTCCTCTTTGGTGACCACGACGAAATCCACCACATCTTCGTCATCGACCAAATCGCAGTACGGCATCTTGCAGAAGCCATTTTCGTCCGTAGTCGCAGTATCCACAAGTTGGTATTTCCGTGTATAGAGCATGACCGTGGCATTGGGGACAGGCGCATTGTCCTTCAGGGAATGCACTGCCACGCAGAGTTCCGTTTGGGCGCAGGTGACAACCACCCCCAAATCCGTGACGATCAAGGCCCGGTCGCGGGAGAGATAATGCTGTTTGCTGTCGAAGATGCTGATGGAATAGAGGCCCGGTTTTCTGGGAACGCCCACTTCGTCCAAATCAATTACCAGTCGTTCTTCCTCGTTCTTGACTTTCTTCAGGGGGAATTCTTTTTCGGAGATGGTATGGGAGAGGTAATCGTTGGTGGGATTATCGATAAAACGAAGGATGTGATTGGGATATGGTTCCTTGATGCGGACCGTCAGGTTGCCTTCGAGATTTTCCGCAGTAACGCCCAGATTCCAGAAGTCGTTGGAAAGGGGGAAGAGTTTGCCGTAGGTGCGGAAGGAAACGCTTGAAGAATGGTCGGGTGCAGTAACCACCGCCACGATTTCCTCATCGTCCTTCTTGATTTGGATGGAGTAGGTTTCTCCTGGCTTCCAACGGGCAATCAAATGGATACTATCTCCGTCGGAATATACGTTCAGCAATGGAACTGAAGGAGTCACTACCACATCTTCCTGGGAGACATTCCAAGAGGGATAACGATTCAGATTCAGTTCCAGTGCCCTTCCATAGAAATGTGTCCATCGGACAAAGAGAGGGAGCTGTGCGACCGCCGCAGGCGCATCCCCATCCCCTGCCATGTCACTCGGAGGATTCTCCTCAGGCACTTGGTGCATTTCTGGAGTTCCCGTCACCCCAGAGACATTCCTTGAAATCAACCGATAATTGAAAAACAGCGAAACAACCAGCAACAGAACAATACAGACAAAAAGCGCCCTAACCCCACGCGTCATGACAGACTACTCCCAAAGAAAGAAAACACGACCCCGAAAACAATGATGGCAGTTCGGCAACCCCACACAAGACCGCCTGGTCCAAAATCCGCGATTTCCCCTAGATAATTCCCTCAGAAACCCCTCATTTTGTCCCCTGCCAGGACATTGAACAAAATGTATTGCAAGTTGCAAAATCTTCTATTATGGAGATACATTATTTCAGAAAATTTACCTGTTTTTTCTGTTGTTTTTCTTCTATTCAGGAGGCACCCATGAGCAAATCATTCAGAGCAACTCTTCTTTGCGTTCTGTCGTTGTGTGGTGTATGTGCGTTTGGGGCGACCAAAGAGCAGCTGAAGAAAGACCAGCGTCCCAAGATTCCTGTCATTCAGAAGGACGGCAAGAAGGCCGCTCGGAAATGCTTCAAGGATGCAGACAAGAATGGCTTCTGCGACAATGGTTCCGAGCAGAAATGGAAGTGTCCCAACAATTGTCGCATCGACAAGAGTGCATCGTCGCCAAAGGAGAAGAAGAATTCCTCCCTGGATGGCATAGATACGGAGGAGAAGAAGCAATCTGCCGAGAAATACACCCCCTGCGATTGCTGTCCAAATGTGGGAAATTGCGCGGGTGCGTGCCTGAGTCTGCTTAGAACGGAAACTCCTCTTCCGCCCGAAGTTTAATATTGGACTCTTCGGCTTTTGGCGGTTCCACTCTGCACTGCGTCTCGACCCCATGAACCACTATGGCGGCTTGGGGACGCACGGGACAGATATTCTGGCATGCGCCACAGCCGATGCAGAGGGATGGATTGACTTGGGGCACCCTGACTTCCTGGCCAGGGACTTCCTCCATTGTCAGGGCACCCACGGGACAGTGTTCTGCGCAGGCACCGCAGGCCTCCTCATCCACAAAAGCCACGCACAGCGATGGATCCCAGTGTGCCAACCCAATGCGCGTCGTCTGCTTGACCGTCTTGCTCAATGGAGTCAGTGCGCCGCATGGGCAGACTTTGCTGCAGGCATGGCAATTGAAATCACAGGCGCCACGATAGGGATCCAACACAGGCTGCATGAAACCCCGAAGACCATATTCGGTGACAGACGCCTTCAGGACCTTTCCACGGCAAGCGCCGATGCAGATACCACAGCCGACACATCGGGATGTGAAGCGCTCCAATGTCCCCGCGCCAGGAGGCATAATCGGGGGAATTTCCGCCTCGGGCCTAGCGACGACCTTATGAGTCAGGCCGACCGCCGCCCCAGCGACTACCGCGCCGCCGTTGGCCAGGAATGCGCGACGGTTCGCATCCAATGGCTGTGCCGCCTTGGCGGGATGCCCCAGTGTCAGAGCGCCCTTGGGACAGACGGAAAGGCAATTCAGGCACTTGACGCACTCGTCATTGCGAACGATGCCCGCCTGCGCGTCTATGCAGCCCGCTTTGCAGAGATGCTCACAGGCGCCGCAGTGGACGCATTTTGATTGGTCGATGGAAACGCGGTAATAGGATTTCCGTGCAAAGAGGCTCAAGAGCGCGCCCACGGGACAGAGAGTATTGCAAAAGACGCGCCCGCGCCATTGATTCAACGCCAGCAATCCCAGCGTCATTACCCACCCCGTCACTTGGACCGCAGGCATGGGACGCAGGGTAATGGGTTCGGGAAGGAGTCCCGTTGCGCCGAAAAGCCACTGCACTGTCCCGCGGATTACCGTATTGCAGATGATGACGAAATTGGCGGAAGGCATCAGCAACGTCAGTGGGAGCATCATGCCGAAGAGAGCCGCCACCAGCACAACGCAGAATACGGGACCACGAATTTTCCGCTTCCAGGGAGTATTCCGGAATGCGCCCTTGCGATGGAAATGCCCCAGGATATCTTGAAAGACTCCCAGGGGACACAGCACGGAACAATACAGCCGACCGAAAACCAGCGTCATTAGCAGCACGCCAATGACCGCCACCAGCACTCCGATGGAGAAATTTCCCAGGAGTGCTGGGATATCCGAGCCGACCTGCGTCAGGAAAGCCCACCGGAAGCGTCGTCCCATGAAGAGCGATGCCAAGAGCAGCGTGAACGCAATGACAGCAAGGAAGATTCTTGCCGACCGCCAATTGTTCCGGCGTGATTTCATTACAGTGTAACCCGCTTGATGTTAAGAGCTTCCAGGCTTGTGGTCCCCAGTCCCAAGTCTATACCTTCCTCCAGATACTTGATACTCCGGATGGGCAGTTGCATCAGCTTGGCGGATGCGGTATCCAGTGCGACCATGTCACGGCCTGCCAGGAGATATCCCAATTCCTTCACATCCGTCTCGTCCACTCCGCGAGGACCCCGTTTTGTCATAACCCGATAGGCGTCCACGATATTCAAATCTGGTGGGCGAACGGAGGCATTTTCCGCGATGCACCGCGTCAATCCCAAGCGATGGAAGAGTTGATGGTATTCCTTGCTGACAGTCCCCATGAGATTTTTCATGCAACAGGTCATTGTGGCGCCGCCGTGGACCTTCAGAATCGGCACATTAATCAAGACATCGCATTCCCGAATGAACTTATGTTGCATGACCTTCTGAAGCAAGCGCCCTTTGGGGACGGGCACTTCCGCATAGTATTCCCGGATGTATTGCTCATCTTTTGCCGCATCTCCGCCTACCACAGTGGCGCCCGCTTTCTCTGCGGCTTCCGCAATTCCGCTGTTCTTGTAGGTCTGTTTCCAGGAATTGCAGGGTGTGTCAAAGACCTGGACTTTGGAAGCACCTGCCTCAAAGCACGCTTTGACAATACGGGCAATCAAATCGGGATTGGTGTTGGCGGCCATTTTGGGAGGCTGGTCCCAGGCGATATTCGGCTTGACCGTCACCACCTGGCCCTTCTTGACAAATTTGTCCATTCCGCCCAATTCTGCGATGGCGCGGTCAAACATGTCCACAGGGGACCCACCGCGCACCGCCACGATGTCAGGCATGCCCTCGGCGGAAAGATTCGTCGCCGCCGTCTCTGCCTTGTCCACTTGGACTTGGCCAATGACTTTAGATGCGGCGCCCAACAGAGCCAACGCGGCTCCCGTCTTCAAAAAATCTCGTCGATCCATGTTTTCCTCACTTTGTTACGGAGGCGTCTTCGTCATTTGCCTCCGCGTAGATTTCTTTGTAACCAGAATCCCTATCGACAAAAACACGCTCAAAATACAGCAGGCTGACTTCGAAGAGGAGCCAGGATGGAATGGCCAGAAGCAGTTGGCTCATTACGTCTGGTGGGGAGAAGATTGCCGCCAGGATAAAAATCAGCACGATTACGTGTGGGCGTTTCTTCCGCAATGTTGTTAACGTGATAAATCCGAGCCGCAAAAGAAGATACAATACAACGGGGAATTGAAAGAGCACCATTGCGGCCAGCAATGTCACCAGCACCAGGTCAGTAAAATCCCCGATGCCGATGACGGGCAACATGGCTTCATCGGCAAAGGAGAGTGAGAAGCGCACCAGTGCGGGGACGATGAACAACAACGCGATGGCAGCGCCACACAGTGCCAATCCCGCCATGGCGACAAAGGCAAAGGAGACCGCCTTCCGCTCCCTTTCCAGCAACCCGGGTTCCAGGAATTTCCAGAGGCAGTGCACGCTCCAGGGTGAGGATACCACCAATGCCAGAAACGCCGTGATTTTCAGACGAATCAGGAATGGCTCCATCAGGGAGAAGTAATGCAGGGGGAAATCCGTGGGTGCGGCGTATGCCGTCAACCACTCCAGGGCGCGCTGGGAGACATACCACCCGGGAATGCAACACAGGAAAAAGACCAGGAGGATCTTCAGCAGAACTGCACGAAGTTCCTCCAGGTGTTCCAGAAAAGTGAGGTTGTCACTCTCGTGTGGCATTCACCACTCCCGCTCAACCCTGCTTGGCACTTTCCTCACTGGACGCATCCCCGGGCTTGGAGGCCTTCTCCGACGCGGCGGCGTGTTTTTCCGCGGCATCCGTCATCTCCTCCGTCTCGCGAATCAAATCCTGCTTCGCCTTCTTGAATTCGTAGGAGGCACGCCCCAGGGACCGCGCCAATTCGGGAATCTTCTTGGCACCAAACAGCAGCAGAACCACCACTGCAATCACGAGAATTTCAGTCAAACTCAATCCCATGGCACATTCTCCTCTGGTAACTGATTTCTGTTGTTTTGCGAAGGAAGCGGTTATTTTTCCAGCATGATGTCACGCAGATGCTGGATGTTATCCTGGGTGAATCCCAGTGAGAGGACGTAGTTTTCCACTTTTTCGTGGATGGTATCGCCGGGGTATTTCTGGAAGCTCTCCACCAGCTTATCAAAGAGTTCTTCGTGTCGGAAGCCGATGTGGCTATTCCAGAAGCCGGTGCATTCCCAATCCAGGTAGAGTTCTTCTTCTTCCACGCCCAGGAGTGCATTGATGATGAAAGCCACGGCGCCGGTGCGGTCCTGCCCTGCGATGCAGTGGAAATCGATGGGGTAGTTCTTTTCGTCCAGGAAGACTTTGAAGACCTGGGTGAATGCCTTGCGTCCTGACTTGCTCTGAATGCCTGCGTAGGCGGAGGAAGAGTAATGGAACCAGGTGACGCTGTCGCCCAGGGGGGACCCCGTCATCAGAGCGCATTCCGTATCGCCCCGCAGGTCGATTTCGCTCTTCAGTTTCAAGACGTTCAAGAGGTAGTCCTTTCCTTCGTCGTTCAGCACGCATTTGCCAGCGATGTACATGGGCTTGCCAGTTTCATCCACTCTGACTGCCCCTAAGTGATTGGCAACGATACTCTTGTTTTCCTTCTGCCCCTTGGCAACCACGTCTTCCAGTTTCGTGCCTTCGGGAACGGGAGCGATATACCAGGAAAAACCACCGGAACCACTGCCCAGGGGAATGGTAATCAGGTTGCGACCTTTCTGGACGGGCAGATAGAGCATGTAGTTATCAATGTTGGTGTTGCGCCCATTGCCACCGCGTCTATCATAAATCACATTGCCGTTAAAGCAGATATGCCAATACCAATCCGCACCGCAACGGAAGGGCATGATGCCTTCCTCGGAAGATTCGAACTCCATCATCATCAACGAAGGCATGGAATCCTTGAAGTCCTTGTTCGAGAAATCCAATGCGTATTTTTCGTTGACGGACATCTTTTTGCCCTTCGCACCCATGAATTCCTCGGGAATCGCGGTCAAGGCATTGGCGTCTTCCAAATCCTTGTCCGAGAAGCCCTCCGCTTTGGGCAGGAAGACCGTCCACTCGCCATTGAGCAAATAGGGGAGTTCCTTGGGAGTGACCTCATAGAGGAATTTGCTCTGCTTGGCGACGTTTTCGCTAAATGCCTTGAGCTTCGGATTGTTGTCGATGTCCTGCTGGGTCCATTGCACAGGGGTGGCGTTCTTGTTCAGACCACCTGTGCGGATGACCATGTCCTGCTTGACGCGACGGCCGTCCAGGCCGATGCGACCACCCAGATCGCGGCAGTTCCAGCCCTCGGGAATCCGCAGAAGGCGGGGAGCGATGCTGTCGGTGACGAAGGTACTCACGTCGGAAACGCACTTCTTGTACTGGACTTTCCAGTAGTATTTGGTGGCAATGCGGAGGTTGGTCACCTCAATCTGCTTGTCGTTGGTGGTATAGACATAGCAGGTGCCATCCGCGAAATCCTTGTCGTAGGAAAGCGTCACGGTGTAGGGTCCGGGGCACTTGTCGCAAGCGGTCTCCCAGGCCAGCGTCACGGGCTTGGGCCAGAACCCCTCGGATTTCAGTTCTTTACGGCATTGTTCATCCGCAAAGTATGCTCGGCGTTCTTCCCGCGGCATGGCGATGAATTTCAACTGAATGGGATAGTGAATCGACTGTTCGGAACCCTCGGCGGGAGCCACCGCACGAAGCTTTGCCCCAGAACAGCATCCCGCTAGCAGCAATGCCGCAAAGAGGGACAAAATGGCGATGTTGAAAGAATGGAACTTTTTCATAATCAAAGCGTTGGTTGGTTAATTGGAACGAATTACTTCTTAATGAAATCGATTTTGGTGATGTTGGGAGCGGTAAACATGAAGAGCTTCAGCACATGGCGCCCCGCAGGCAAATCAACAGTGATAGTGGATGTCTTGTTCACAACATGGGTCTTGGCGCCCTTGCTCTCGATCATGAAGTCGCCCAGGTCCTTGTTGTCCAGATAGAGTCGCAACGGCAGCTTGTTCACCCAGGGGAAGCCGTAATGGAGCACTGCGTCGTATGTACCCGCTTCCTGGATGTCCACGGTGTAATTGAGCCATTCGCCGTCCGTCGTGTAGCCGATGCAGTCGCCATCCACGTCCACGTCCTCGCCTTCCCGTTGCCAATTGCCCTTCTTGAATTCGTTGCCCGGCGTGGTGTCCATGTAGGCGACGCCATTTCCGCCTTCGTCAAAGTAGACCAGCTTCACTGTGCCAGGGATCACCTGCGCCTTGCCCTGATAGGGAGTGCTAGCGGGGGTGTCGGGGCGAATCGCGTATGCGAAGGTGTAGGGCTCCGTGTGAGCCACCTGCCCTGCCTCATCCTGCACGAAGATGCTGTAGGACTGGAAGGTCTTCTCGAAATTGGGGACGATACCCTGACGTCCTGGACGGCAGTAGTCCGTGGTGGCGTAGTATTCCTGGGTGAGCATCACATCGAATTCGTAAGGGGGTTCGGTCTTGTAGTCCATCAGATAGCCGCCGCAGAAGAGATATGCGGCCTTGATGGGGCTGTTGGACTTGGGAGAGGGCTTGGCATCTGCGGCAAAATGGAGAGTGTCGCCGTAGGTAACCAGAGAGGTCTCGGGCTTGTCAGTCCACTCAATTTGCGGAATCTCATCCTGGGGATATGCGTAGATGCGGACGTAGTCAGTGTAGAAGCTCTCGGGGAAGTTTCCGCGTTTGGGATCGCCGGCGGAGGGCTTTGCCTGACCGCTGAGAATTGCGCAAAGTGGCGTGAAACCGCAGGCATTCTGGAAGGCGTCGAAGGTGACCTGTTCGTAGGTGCTCAAGGGGGAGCGGCTCTGAATCAGCTTGCCATCCAGGTAGTAGGTGATTTCAAAGGGGGTCCACTTGACGCCGACACGATGGAAATCGCTGAGGTAGTCGCCTTTGGGTGAGTTGAAATTCCAGCTCTTGAGATATCCACCGCAATAGACATGGAGGTTGAAATCCAGCTGGTTGCGGGCGGGATTCCCCTCGGTCAAGGAGGTCAGGAAGTAATCCTCGTAGCAGTCGATTTCAAAGCCGTCGTAGAAAGGATTGGAGTTGGTGGCGCCATAGAGCCAGAATGCAGACCACCAGCCTGGTTCCTTGCGGAATTTGCAACGGGCCTCGAAATACCCATAGCCGAAAAATTCGTAGGTATGGACATTGCCCACTTCCAACTTGGTGTGCTCCTTGTTCCAGTCGGCACGAATTTCCAAAACGCCGTCATGGACAGTCACGTTCTCGTGCTTGGAGGAGAAGGAGTGGAACCACTTGGTGGTGTCCAGGGTGTCGCCGTCAAACTCCTCGTCAAAGACCAACTGCCATCCCGCCTTCACGGGATCGAAATCCTCCACGATATCCACCTTGTATGGGACGGCGGAAGCGCCGTTCTTTTCCTGGGCGCGGCCAACGGTGAAGTTGTCCACGGCGACCTGTGCGGTGCCGCTGTTGGACTTGAGCTGCAGTTTCGGCGTAGCCTTGTCATTCATGATGGCGAAGGGCGTGGAACCGCTGAATTCCAGGATGCTGCCATTGGAAAGGCTGGTGAGACTGACGCCGTAATTGCCCGAAGCGCCCACGCCAAAGACGATCTCCGCAGGCAGTGCCTCCAGAGAGACTGTCCGCGAATCCAGGTAGATGCCATTTTCCAGCACCTTCAGTTCCATCTGGTCACTCCCCGCGTTGCGGACAATGGCAAGACGCAAATCCTCGCCGGCATCATTGGACAAAACGAAATCCAGCTCGCCATCAGTATCATCCGAGAAATACTGCAGACGCAGTGCGATGGCGCGGTAGAGTGCCTTGTCCTTCGGCATGTCAAAACTTCCGCGGGGCTGTTCGATATCCAGCATGCCGTCGGTGGAGAAGACCGCCTGACCAGTCAAGGTCAGCAGTCCAGGAGTGGGATAGCCCTGGATCCGCTGGGGAACGCCGGTACAGGACAACTCCTTCCCGTCAAAATTCTCGGTCCATTCGATTTTGGAGAGCTTCAGATGGATGGTGTTGTCCTGGAGTTCCAGGGGACCACCCAACTTGAGGACGGAACTGGCCTTTCCTGAACGCAATTTCACCGCCAGGAGGTTCTTGCCTTTGTGCAGTCGGACCACGCGGATGTGGTTGGTGATGTCGTATTTCGGAGCGATATTGCCAGTCTCCGTAGTATCAATGACCAGCTCGCCATTGACATAGTATGCCATCCACCAATCCGCACCGGCGCCGATGGTGTAGTCGCAATCGATCTGGGAATCCAGCACCGCAAATGCCCAGCCATACTTGTCCTGTCCAGCCCCGAAGACATTTGCGAAATCCAGCGTGCGATTGACCAGTGGGAATTCCTGCCCCTTGACGCCATCCAGCTCCTGGGGAATCTCCTCCAAGCCCGCCAGTTCCGGCTGGAAATCCTTGTCCACGGGTCCGAAGAGCGTCCACTTCTGCGGGAAAGGCTCGGAACCGCGATACTCGCCCTCGGTCTGTTCCGCTTTCAAATCAGAAATTTCCAGTTCGCCACGCTGGTCGATGACAAAACAGACGTCGTAGGAACCCGTTTCGCCGGCCTTGCCATTCAGGATTTTCATGACAATCGTGTAATTCCGCCAGTTCTCCGAGACCTGGAATTTTTCTTCCTGGATGGACTTGAAATTCCATTCTCCATCCAGGGTCTTGAAGAACAAGTTCACCGTGGCATTTCCACGACCACGTGCCCGGAAGGTAAGCCTCACAGTGTCACCGCAAATACCCTTGAAGAAACTCGAGTTGAAGGCCGCGCCATTCTTGTTCTGGACATTGCTCATGCGGAGGGAATTGCCGTTGATGCCGCCACCTTGAATGACCACCAGGTCACAGGCGGGAAGATAGCCCGACCAGGTATTCCTCATCCACCCGGCAGGAATGCCATCCTTATTGACATTCAAGAAGTCTCCTTTTATTGGGACCTCAAAGGCAAAGGCCACGACAGACGCTAGAATGCAAAGCAGAAAGAGAAGCTTTTTCATGTGTTTTGTTTCGCGTTGGAGGAATGGATGAAGATGACAAAATTATTCGTGACGGAGGGTGGCGGGCTTGACGAAGACCGCCTGGCGCACATAGAGGGGCTCGGTGGAGGCCTCGCATCCCGCCCAGTCCGTCGGCCAGGGATAGAGTGCCTCGGGCGCGGAAAGCAACGCCGAGGCATCCAGATGATCCAGGACGAAGGTCTTGGTCACAATTTCCTTGGGGCAGATTTCCAGAATCTCGGGCTGGAGAGTGACGTAGCAGTCGCATGTCCGGTCGGCATCCAGCAACGTGACAGGCAACACGGGTTCGGATTCGCCACACAACTTCCAGGCGCCATTTTCCCGAACAAAGCGCTCGAAGAGGAATTCACCGCAACGGCCATCGTGGAGCACGCCTACGGAAGCGGCATTCTCGGAGGCGCCCGCTACGACCAGCGCATACGCGGAAGGCACGCCCCGCAGAAACGCACCATTGGCGAGCGCCGCCCCCTTGGCCGTGGCAATGCCGCAACGCAGTCCCGCAAAGGAACCAGGACCAATGCCCAGCGTCCACTTCTGCACTTCAGGAAGGGACGAACCCGCCTTCTCCAGGCAGGAGACCAACCAGGGCGTCATCAGGCGGTCGCTCTCACGCCCAACCGCAGAGAGATTCTCTTTCAAGAGGACCTTGCCTGCCTCGTCAGCAATGGCAACCGAAAACCCCAGCGAGGTATCTAATGCTACAACAACTTTGCTCATAATGATTTGAAATTTATGGATGTATGTAATGTTTTTCAGAAAATTCTTCACATTCCCGTTCTGCGCGGGAAAGGAGTCCCTCCAGGGATTCCGTACCCAGACGGTAGCGGCTGCTGCCCAGGAGATG
>DCIO01000116.1:22800-41024 GCA_002315885.1 Lentisphaeria bacterium UBA1724 | reverse complement strand
CCTGCCGTGGCTGCTGGAGTGGCAGGACGGGCAGGGGACAAAAGTCCCCAGCCCTACAGTACGAGGTTCCTTCTCTTCGGCGGCTGCTGCGGGTGGGGCGGTGGCGAATCATAAGGAGGCCTTGTGATACGGGGGGCAGGATGTCAAATGACGTTGAAAATTTGATTTTTTCCTGTGAAATGGTACACGGAAAATGGTGGAGAAATCATATTTAGTCATCGTCGCGTAGCCGTTGTTCCGTTGTAGTAGTATTTGTTTCGCCGTTGCGAAAGATGACCATTCAGGCATCCCCATTGGAGTCACAGGAGGCCATCCAGCCGAAATTGCTGGCGGGTGTGGTCACTTTGCGCCAAATCAGTGCGGGTGCATACGGCGTGGTGTATTTGGCGAAGGACAGTGTCGGGCGTCGCCTTGCGGTGAAAGAAGTGCGTGAGGACAAGGCTGCCCAAGAGCGGGAGCGTTGTGGCTTGACGAGTTTCTGCAAGTATTTCCAGGATGGCGGCACGCATTTGCTGGCCATCCACCAGATTTCTCCTGCGGGAGAGATTCCCCTTCGCTATTCCATGGAAGTGGCGGACAACCTGAATGACGCCACCAGCTATGACAACTACGAGACCATGAGCGTCCAGTCGGTTGTCAATCGGTATGGCATTCCGAAACAGCTTCAGTTGGTGCAGTGGATGCACGAATTGCTGGATGGTGTCGGGGAGTTGCATGAGAAGGGGTTGGTCCATCGGGACATCAAGCCGGGGAATCTCTTTTTCGTCAACGGCGTCCTGAAGATTGGAGATTTTTCTCTGGTATCGGAATCGGGTTCTGCCACCACGCAGATTGGCACCCGCGGGTATATGCCCGACGGAACGGGTTATGTCCCCGAAGACGCGGATCTCTACGCGGTAGGCAAGGTGCTTTATACCCTGATGACGGGCCGTCCCGTGGGGGATTTCCCGCAGATTCCCCAGAAGTTGATGGCGGATGCGGGCGTCCGTGAATTGAATCGTTTTCTGGTAGAGCACGCCTGTGCCAACGACCCCGCCTCGCGTTTCCACTCCGTGGCGGCTTTCCGTGAGGCATTTGACGAGATTTGCGAACCCGTGGAGCGCGCCCGTCGGAAACAGCGTATCCGTCGTCGTCTTTTCATCGGTGTGCAGTTGCTTTTTGTGGTGGCGATTATTCTGCAGTTGCTGTATCTCTCCCTGAGGCTCCACTCAGCTCCGGAGGGTGAATTGCCCTCGGGATATTCTCTTGAAAAAGAAGAGTGGTATGAGCAATTCCAGCCTCCTTCCGAGGAGATGCGCCTGAAATTCAGCGATGCCCAGGGCAGGGATTTCCGCACATCACCCATGCCGCTACTCTGGGAAAACGACGGCGCGCTGATTCAGAACAGCGACTTCGAGTTCTACTTCGAAATGAATTGCGTGCCGCGGAATGGCATCCTATCGGTGCGTTTCCAGGATGAGGCGGGACAGGTCTTCCAGGAACTGACCTGCGCCATCACTCCGAAAGGCGTCTTTGACGACGCCAGCGCGGTTCGCGGAACCCCAACAGGGCCCTCCTTGCGGGGAATCCGATTGCAACAATGGGATGGCAAATTGACGCTCTTGGACAACGGGCAAGTCCGAAAGGCCATCCCTATGCCCACACATGAATTCCCCTGGCGAATCTCCATTGTCCTCCAATGCGAGGAGCCTACCAGCGCCTCTCTGCAACGCATTTGCGGTTTCGGCAACTGGTGAACGCTCTGAATCCAACCCGACTCTCTTGAAATCCCCCTCTCATGTCTAAGATTTGTGGATTTGTGTTAGCGGCGGGCGAAGGCCGTCGCATTCGTCCCGCGACATTGCTGCGTCCGAAAGCGCTGTTGCCTTTCTGTGGTGTGCCGCTGCTGGATTTGGCGCTGACGGAGTTGTTGGCTCTGCCGGATTTGACCTGCCTGGGGGCGAATGCCTGCTACCTCGGGGAACAGGTGAAGGACGCCTGTGCCCGTTTTGGTGAGATCCACGGCATCGATGTCCATTGTTCCGTAGAGGAGCACCTGTTGAATCACGGTGGCGGCATTCGGAAAGGCGTCCGTGAATTCGGTGGTGATGCGGATACGATTTTTGTCCACAACGTGGATGTGATTCACGATTACGACCTACGGAAGATTTTGGAATTCCACGAGAGCAACCAGGCGGATGTGACGGCGTTGCTGATACCGAACAACCGCGAGAAGGGCGTGGAGATTGACGACGGGTGCAATATCCTGGACTATCATTCTTCCAAGAGCCATCTGACTTTCTCGGGGCTCTACATCCTCAAGCGGGATATCCTGGATTTCCTGCCCGAGGATGAGGACGCACCCAGCATCCTGACTGCTTTCCAGAATGCCGCCAAGGCAGGTCGGAAGGTCCTGGGGATGGTTGGCGAAGACGACCGCTTCTGGTCGGATGTGGGGACGCCCGCCGAATACATCCGCGCCCACGGAAAGATTGCCGACTGCGGGCTTACGGGACAGCCTGTGCTGCATGCGGCAGTGCTGGAGCAGTCCTATCGGCGTTTTGCTCTGGAACAGAAGGGCATCCAGTGCACAGGCGCGCTGGGATTGGGAGAAAATCTGAACATTCCCGCGGGGAGCCATCTCCACAATGTGGTGATTTGGGACAACACTTCCCTGAAAGCTCCTGGTCTTTATGCGGACGGCATTATCTGTGGCGGCGATTTGCCTGCGCCACTGCCTCCCAATGACGAGAAGCGCATGCCCGATCCACGTGTCTTTATCACCATGAGTATGCCTGCCGAAGAAGGAAAATACGAAGAACCGCTGAAGCAGGGGTCGGGACGGCGTTACTGCCGCATCCAGAATCCCAAGAAGGGCACTGGCGTTATCTGGAGTGCGTACGCACTGTCCAGACGGGAGAATTCCGCATTTGCGCCCGTTGCGGCTTTCCTGTGCAAGCTGGGTGTTCCCGTGGCGGATATCTACCTCCATCTGCCAGAAGTAGGCGAGCTGGTCATGGAGGACTTGGGGCCTACGGATTTGTTGCAGTTGGGACATGATGAGCGCATCAAGCTTCTGCCGCAGGTCCTGGAGCAGGCCGCGCTTTTGCATACGAAGGGCAATAAGATTGCCCGTGCGGACGCCGTGCCTCTGCAGCCATCCTTTACGCCTGGATACTATGAATGGGAACGGGATTACTTCCGAAAGAATTTCATCCAGGATGTGCTGGGACGCATCGAGTTGTGGGACGACCAGGTGGCACGGGAATGCCGTTCCATCCGCGAACGCTTGCTGGATGAACCCGTGGTCTTGCTCCATCGCGATTTCCAGAGCGCGAATATCAAGGTCCGTGATGGAAAGTGCTACTGGATTGACTTCCAGGGCATGAGACTTGGTGCCGCGGCATACGATTTGGCATCCCTGCTATACGATCCCTATTTGGAATATACCGCGGAAGAGCGGATGAACGCCTGGCGGCAGTATCGCGATTTCGTCAAGGCGGCTGGAGAGGAGCCTCCTGCGGAGGAGTTGCTGCACATCGCCGCCATCGAACGCCTCATGCAGGCGCTGGGTGCCTACGGAAAACTCTGGAAGAAGGACGGCCTGGATTGGTATAAGAAGCATATCTCACGGGCATTGCGACACCTCCAGCAGGCCGCTACCGCTACGAAATTGCCAGGCTTCCAGCGCCTCGCTGAAACTGCTCTGAAACACTGGATCGCAGAACAATAGATTCTTGGTTGTGTGCTCGAAGCGAGAGCTTCGAGGGGCCGCTTGCGAAAACAAAAAAGGGCTGTTGCGGACTCTGGGAGAGTCTCGGCAACAGCCCTTTTTGGTGCTAGAAATCAGGTTATTCTTCTAGTAGGAAAGGCAGCACGGTGAAGAAGTTCACGCCGAGGTGCTCTCCTGGTTTTGCGAGGCTGTTGTCCAATGTGATTTCCACTTCTGGCGCATTGGCGATGAAGACGATATGGTGCAGATTCGGGCGTGCCACGCCATTATTTGCGGCGGTGCTGCCCTGTTGCCCCCGCTTGTCGATGTGTTGCCAAGAGAGGTCCTGGCGGATTGTGGCGTCTGCGTCCAGTGTGGCTCGGATGCCGAAATCGCCCCAATCCGTGTTCTTCGCCTTGACTCTGTCCACGTCGAAGGTGCAGAACTGAAGGAGATAGGCTTTTCCAGGAATCAGTCCTTTGGCAGTCTGCTTCAGGGAACTGACCTCGTTGGCTATTTTCGTGAATACGGCGAAGGAATCCCCGACGCCGGACTTCTCGTTCCAGCGGTTCTCAACAGATTTTCCAAGACCCTCGACTTTGTCCAGAGTGACATTGCCCTGGACTGCCCAGCCATTGAATGTGCCGCGGAAATCGCCGTTGACGACATGGCCAGGGATATACTTGAAGCCGTATTTGTCAGAAAGCATGGTGGTATTGCCTTCGATGACATAGTGACGCATCAGTTCAAAGGACCAGCGGTGGAATTCGTGGTCGCCGTAGTAGCTCCCCCAGTATCCAACCACGCCAAGTCCATCCAGCTCCGGTGCATTGGCCAGGAGATTGAACTGCATGTCCAGGAAGTACTTCAAATCGACTTCCGGGTGGTGGTGAAGGCTGAGAATGGGCACCTGGTTGAAATTGCCCAGGACGATGCCGAAACCATTGAACACATTCGGGTAGACATCCTTGTAGCGGAGCGCCATGTCAACCAGATTCTTTTGGAGCACCGCAGTGGCTTCCTCTTCGCTGGCGACAGAAGGAGTGTAGATTTCTGCCATGAATTTGCCGCGTCCGCCACAGGAATTCAGCGTCTCGGAGATGAAGAATTCATCGAGCCCAGGGGATTCGGGGGCGCCCACACTCCAGGAATAAATCAACTTGTTTTGGGGATTCCCATAGGCATGGAGGGCGCGGGTATATCTCATCAGCATGGTCGATACATTAAAGAACTGCTCGTCGCAGGTGACGCCATCCAGGATGTCGCCCGTCATTGCGGAGGATTTCTCAAACCGCTGGAGCATGTCGTTGTCGTCCTTGAGAAGTCTGCTCAAGAGATTTGCAAGCCAGTGGTATCCCTGGGACTTAAACCACCCCCGCTTTTCCGTGGGGATGTTCCCGCCGTTTTGCGTGGTGGTACAGGGGAGGCTGTATTTGACCAGGAAATCCCAATCGTAGGGCGGATTTTCCGGAACCAGGCTATTTGCGCAAGGCGGGTAATTCAACGTCTCCGCGATGGTCCGAACGATAATTGTGCCGCCGTTGGCTGCTCCTTTGATTTTCAGTGTATGATTGCCGAGGGAGACCTCCCGGAAGGCTTCCAGGCGCGGAGTATTTGCCTTGATGACGGAGAGTTTTCCATCCAGAATCACCTCCAGGCCAGGTGCGTTGGCGTCTTTTGCGGCAATGAAAATCCATCCATCCCGAAGCATGGCAAAATCAAAAGACTGCACGCCTTTTGTCGGGGCGATTGGCGCATTGAGAATTTCTGTGCAGAGGTTGTTGAGACGACGATGAGAACAGGCATCGACTTGCGGAATGTCGATGACCGCAAATGGATAGCGCGTGGAATAGAGCACCTCCGCAGTCTTGTGATTCCTGATGGAGGCGGTCAATTCTCCCCGCTTTGCATCAGCAGGCAGAACGAAGCTGTTGATTCCCCTTGCCAGAGGTTGCGTGATTGTCCCTTGGGAATCGGAGAAAGTGACGCAGAGGTCGAGTCCGTTGAGTTCCTTGGCATTCCCAAATAGCTTGAAAGAGACAGTGGGGTTATTGGAGGGAATTTTCTGCAGGAGAGGTTCCCATGGCACGAGGAGGTATTTCCCCACAAGCGCCGCGGCATTCATTACGCCGGAATTTTTCAGGCCGTTCTCGGTGAGCGCTTCGAGTTTGACATCCGCGAAGTCCAGTTCTCCTGTGAAATGCGAGCCGTAGCCTGCGATGAAATATTCTCCCGTGGGGGATTTTGGGGCGGTGAATTCCGTCTCCATATACGTCCAATCCTGGTTCACCGGCAGTTTGTCAAAACCAGCCGTGGCAGTCCAATTGTTGTTGCAGACAAGAACGCCCGCGCTTCTGGAATGCAGATCTACGGTCTTAATCCAGCAGGAAAACTTGTATCGCTCGCCCGCAACCAACAGCAGATGCCAATGACGTAGGCTGACACCGGGGACAGATTTCCCAGTACGATTGACGAGGCGGACATAGCACTTGCCATTGGGGCCCCCACCGGTGTTAAATTCCAAATAGCGGTTCGCATTCTCTCCCACCATCTCCCAGGGAGTCGGCGGCGTGTCCACACGGTCGGTGATCAACTCGCCATTGACAAGGATGTTCTCTCCAGGAGCGACGGCAGACCACAACGAAATACCCACCAAAAAACAGGAAAAGAAGAGAAGAATGCGATTCATAACCAGAAATGAATTTTAACTCAAGGAAACCGAGAAATAATATAGCGGGGGCTATCAAAAAAACGCATCCAGAGAACGAGGCCTGGATGCGTTTTGCTTTGCATTACGGGCGTTTTGGGATATCGCCCTGCGGTTTTCTATCGTCCGAGATCGCCGCCGGGCATGTCAACGCCGGGATACCAGTAATAGTCGGTGCAGATGTAATAGTCCTTCAACTCCGTATTCATCTGCTGTGACTTGGCGTATGGTGCCGGTTCCACATGTCCATCCGTAAAGGAGAAGTTGACGTACATGGAGTGGCGGAACCAATCGATGCCGATGTCAAACAGGTAACGTGCAGGCGTGGCAATCAGCGTTCTTGCGGCATTGCCAGCGGGGAAGACGGTCAGGAGGTGTCCGTCCAGATAGTTCACGTGGAGGGAAGCGTATTTGATGCTGCTGACGCGATGCCAGACGGATGACTTGGTGCTGTTGGGATATCCGCTGCCGTGGTAGTAGTCCTCGTGCATGCCGTTGGATTCATACAGGCTCTTGCAGTAGCCCATGCCGACGTTGGCCTGATAGCCGTTATTGCCGCCGACGCGGTCCTTGGCGGCGATGGAGGGGCAGATGGTGATCTTGTGCCAGGCGCTGGTTTCGGGTTGGCCGCCTTCGATATATGCGGCCTTGTCCTTGTTGTACCACCCTTCGCAGGTCATGGGTGTGCCAGGAATGAGGGGGCTCAGGGTATACCAGGTGACATTCATGGGTGACTTCAGGTTGTCGCCACCCGCAGTGTAGGTGGTGCCAGATGCGATTCTGAAGAAAATCGGCGGCAGGAAGTCATCGCTGTCATTGGCATAGAGAAGGTTGCTTAGCTGGAGTTGCTTCAGATTGTTGGTGCAACTGATTGCGCGGGCCTTTTCACGAGCCTTGGAAAGCGCGGGAAGAAGCATGGAAGCCAGAATTGCGATGATGGCAATGACCACCAGTAATTCGATCAAGGTGAAGGATTTTTTCATGGTGATTTTTCTGTTTTGTGGATTGAATGGATGGAGAATGAAGAAAAACAAATTTACCGGGACTAGATGGATTGAATGCTGTGACGCATTCAAAACAACGAAGCTAGCGATTCAGAAAGACTTCTTCAAATGGATGGACATTTGTTTTTTCGCTATTGGTGGAACGGGATTAATTTAATGTAAACAACCACAAGAGTTACTATTTCCGACTACATTAACATAGAGAATAGAAAAGAAAACATTAGAAAAATCTCATGTGAGTAGCAACAATGAAACCACTCCAGGATACAAGCATTTTCACTCGTGAAGAATCTCCGCTTTTGTATGAGGCAGGGCGTGCCAGTGTCTGGGAGAATCGTTCTGCGATGCAGGTGGAATACTATGGCATCAGTCACGATCCTACGCTGGCTATCGCTCTTCTCTGCTATTCTCGATATTCGGACAAGGTGTACTATCAGCACCGCATCCATCAGGTGCCGGTGACATTTGACTATGTAGTCAGTGGTTCGTGCTACTTCCGCAGTGGCAAGCAGGCCATTCTTGCGGAGGCGGGGGACCTGGTCATTCTCCCCCAGGATGTTGACAACGCCATCCTCTATCTTCCCTCCAACGGCCATTGCGAGCGTTATGGCATGATTGTCGAAGGTCAGCTATTCAATACCCTTTTGAATGTGTTTCATCTGGATGGTTTTCGTTGCATCTCAATTGCAACCACTCAGACGATTCTGGCCTGTTTTGAGCGATTCAAGAGTTCCTTGAAAGAGGGTGCTTCCCAGGAACATATCGCTGGTGAGATATATGAATTTCTGTGTTTGGTAAACAAGTTCAATTCAAACAACACGCTTCCACCCTTGCTTGCCGAAATCACGAGTTATATCGAGTCGCATCTTTCCGACAAGATAAACATCAACACCATCGCTGAGGCCTTCCATATTTCCATCCCAGCTCTGAATGCGCTTTTCAAGAAAAATCTACAGCGAACTGCATACCAATACCTCATTTCCCTGAGAATGACACGAGCGCGGGAATTGCTGACACGCTCGAAAAACTATCGCATCAATGAAGTCGCGTTTCTTTGCGGCTATGAAGATCCACTCTACTTCTCCACAGAATTCAGGCACTTCTACGGCAAGTCCCCCAAACAATACCGAAACAACTGAACAAGGATGTGGCGATGGCGGGGCCACCATCGCTACCTACTTGGTGAAACGAAAAAGGGCTGTTGCGGACTCGGGGAGAGTCTCGGCAACAGCCCTTTTGGGGTGTTAGGGGAGGAGGTTATTCAGCGGCGGGAGGAGGCGGGGGGACTTCGCCATCCTGGGCTGCAGGTGCGGGCGCGGGAGCGGGAGGAACTTCGCCAGCCTGGGGTGCAGGCGCGGGGGCGCCTTCGGGGCGCTGCGGGCGCTGTGGGCGCTGTGGGCGCTGTCCATTGGGTCCATTGGGTCCGCCCTTCATCTCTTTCATGATTTCGCGGATTTTAGTGGTTTCCTCGGGTTCGATGGTCAGGTTGTTGTTGGCATCGAGTTTCTGGAAGATCTGGATGTCCCGCATATAGGGCTGGAGTTTCTTTGCGGCTTCGATGTCGTGTGCCAGGGCGGCCTTTTCGGCGTCATTCAGAGTGCCGTCCTTGTCGGCATCGTAGAGTGCCAGGACTTCGCTGGCGCTTTTCTGGAGTCTTTCCACCATGCGCTGCTGCATGGCCTGCCGATCCCCTTTGCCGGGCTTGGCGGGGGCGCCTTCCGGTGTGGGTGCGGGTGCGGGTGCATCTTGTGCCTGGATGGCGAATGCCATGCAAATCAAGGCGAGAAACAGAGTCAGCTTTTTCATTGTCGTTCTCCTTGGGTTGTGTTTACTGTTGATCGACTGGGAATGGAATTTCCTGAACGTTTGCGGTGCCGTCGGGTTGCCGCGTGAGCATCTCAATTTTCTTTTCGGCGCTGGTGAGTTTTTCGTTGCAGAACTTTCCGAGTTCCACACCGCGTTCGAAGGCTTTCATGCTCTCCTCCAGAGGGAGGTTTCCATTTTCCAATTGCTGCACGATAGTCTCGAGTTGCACCAGGGCATCATCGAAGGTCAGTTTTTCTTCTGGCATCGCCGTGTTCTCCTATAATAACGATAATTCTATGGATTCATTGTTAGTTGAGACAGTTTTTTTCTTTGCGACCTGCAAATCCAGTGTGCCCTTCTGGAGCAACGCCGTGAGATGAGTCCCGGGTGGGGCGTCTTTTGCCTCACGTATGGCGTGGTTTTCATCATCCAGAAGGATGCTGTATCCCCGTTGCAGGACGCCCTTGGGGTCTAGGGTGCGCAGAGCGGTCTCCAGAGCCGTCAGTCTGGTCTTTGTGCGCTGGAGTTTTGTGGCATGGGTGGTCAGAAGTCTCTGCCAGAGTGCATCCAGTCGCGAGCGGAGGATTTTTGCGCGGTGGGGCAGTGCGCTGACCAACCGCAGTTCGTCATTCGCCAGGCGGATTTTCCGGTCGGAGATAATTTCCTGTGGGTGTGTGAGGTGCCTGGCCCGCAGGCATTGCTCCAGTCGGTAGCGGAGATTCTGCCGTTGCCAAGTCATGGCGCGGGTGAGACGCTGGCTGAAATTCTGCAAGGCCTGGTTGGCCAGGAAGAGCTCCTGGGTGACGATTTCGGCGGCCTTTGTGGGGGTGATGGCATTGAGGTCGGAGACATAGTCCACCAGCGTGGTATCCCGTTCATGGCCCACTGCGGTGACGATGGGCGTTTTGGTTGCCGCGATGGTGCGTGCCAGCGCCTCGTCATTGAAGCACCAGAGGTCTTCTGCGCCGCCGCCACCGCGGGTTACTACGATGAGGTCGCACTTCCCATAGTCGTCCAGGAGTCGTATGGCGTTGATGAGTTCAGTGGGGGCTTCTTTGCCCTGGACTTTGGATGGCGCCAGCAGGAATGTCAGGTTCTTTGCCCGTGAGAGGCAGGTGTAGAGAAAATCCCGATAGCCTGCGGCGGAGGGGCTGGTGACCAGGCCGATGCGCTTGGGGTAACGGGGGAGGGGCTTCTTTCGGGCGGGGTCGGTCAGCCCCTCTTCAGCGAGCTTAGCCAGGGTCTTTCGCAGGAGTTCGGTGAGAGTGCCCGTGTCGCCTACGCGTCTGATGCGTGTGGCCTGGAACTGGACGGTGCAGCGTTGCTGGTAGATATCCAGGTGCCCGTAGGCGAAGACCTTGTCGCCGCTGTTGATATTGTCCTTGCGGATGGCCTGCATGCCATTGAAGTAGACCAGCGGGATGATGGCTCCCGATTCGTCTCGCAAGCTGGCGTAGAGATGCCCCGTGGAAGCCTGTTTTGCCGTCAGGACCAGCTCTCCGCACATCCAGAAGGCATTGGGCATATCCTGCTTGATGACCTGCGTCAGCCAGGAAACGACCTCGGAGACCGTCCAGCAGGTCTTTGGGTCATGCTGGCTGAATACGCGTTGCGCCAGGGATTGTGGCTGCATCGGCGCTAAATCTGGATATGGATCAGAATACATTGTCCCCCCCTATCTCAACTTTCTTCAAGTCGTTATTCCTCCGGTTCGGCTGGAGCGGGGGCGTCCTCGGCCTTTTGCTCCGCGGAGGTATCCTCTTCCTCGTCCATGTCGATGACTACCTCGGTATCATCTCCTTTTGTGGAGGCGATGTAGTCTTTAATCAGCTGGATGAGGTTGTTGCTATCATTTTCGTTGAAATCTACTGCGAAGCCTACGTGGTCGCCCTTTTGGACTGACCGGAAGGTATTGGGGAAGGCATAGCTGTCGCCGATGATCAAGGGAAGCATTTGTCTGGCCTGGGGCAGGAGCCAGGGGGCGATGAGCTGGGTGTTCAGGAGAGTCGCGGTTTCCTCATCTGCCAACGCCGCCATGATATTCAAGGTGGTGGCGGCTCGGTTGCTGGTCCAGGATGCCGTAAGAGCCACGCCACCCGCCAGGGCGTCTTTGATTGCGGCGTCCAGCGAGGATTCATCAAGTAGATTTTCCTTCAGGTCCTTCTTGAGTCCCTCGGGCAGTACAAATACCAGTGTTCCCGCCTGGTCCTCGTTGGCCTTGAAGGCATTGAGGACTTCGGGGGGGAATTGCGTCGGGGTGGTGAGTTGCTTTTTCAGAATTTCGGGTGCGCCGAAGAGGATGGTCTTTCCGTCATTGGAGATGAGGATGTCAGAGACGATTTTGTAGCCGATTTTGTCTTTGATATCATATCCTGCATAGCCCTCGACGGTGATGGGAGTGATTGTCACCATCTGGTTGATTTCGGGGGCAATCGTCGGTATCAAGCCAATCATGTCGAAGATTTGCCTGACGGAAACGGAATACTCCACCGCGCCCACCAACTTGCCCTTCAGATACTTTTCACGCTGGGTCAAATCCCCCACGGAGTCAAAATCACCCGCCAGTGCGATGACGGCCTGGTTGTTCGTCTTTGCCTCAGGAGGCAGAAGGGCCTCGTAGGTCATCAAGACGCGCGCCAGGGTGTCCTCCTGTCTGGCCTGGTTGGTGATATAGCCCTCGATTTTGTCGAAGAGGATGGACTTCGCAATCTTGGAATTATCACTTTTAACCACCAGAATGGGGTCGGCCATGGCGATGGTATTGAGGTTGATGTCGGCAAAGAGTTGCGTTGCCAGGAGCATAGCAACCAGTGTCAGCAAGAATTTCTGTAGCATGATTGTAGAATGGTGGGTTTGGGGTGATGCAATCAATTGAAATGGATGCGCGGGTCGATGAGGACGTAGCAGAAATCGGAGAGGATATCTCCCGCCAGTCCCAGGAGGCTTGTGAGGGCGAGAATTCCCATGAAAACGGGATAATCCCGTCCGACGATAGCCTCCATGCTCAGATTTCCCATTCCTGGGATTTCAAAGACCCGCTCGATGATGACGCTACCGGCGAACATCACGGTGAGGATGCTGCCGAAGCCCGTGGCGATGGGGATGAGTGCATTTCGCAGTGCGTGGCACCAGAGCGCCCTGGCGGAGGAGCCGCCTTTCGCATAGACGGTCCTGACGTAATCGCTGTTGATTTGCTCCAGGAGTGAGTTCTTCATCAACAGCGTGAGCATGGCGAAGGAACCCGCCATGTAGCAGACGATTGGCAGAAGCATGTGCCAGATGGCATCCCAGAGCCGCTGGAGGAAGCCCCAGTTTTCGGCTTCCGGGGAATGGAAGCCCGTGGCAGGGAAGATGTCCCAGAGTCCCTCGACAGTTCCGCAGAAGAGCATCTTCAGGAGCATTCCCAGAGCGAATACGGGTATGGCGTATCCCGTGAAAACGAGTACGCTGGACGCCATATCGAAGGGACTGCCGTGTTTCAGTGCTTTGGCGACGCCCAGCGGTACGCAGACCAGGTATGTCAGCAGGAAGCTGGTGAGGCCGAAGATGAGGGAGACGGGGAAGCGCTGGGAAATCATCTCCCAGGCATTCTTGTTGGAGAACTTGTAGGAGCGCGTGAGCATTCCGCAGCGTTCCGTCCAGAGCCACCGCCAGTATTGCTTGAGAATGGGCTGGTCGAAGCCGAAATGCTTTCGGAAGGCCTCCCGTTCCTGGGCCATGGCTTCCTGGGAGGCATTGGTGTCGCCAGTAGTGCTGGCAGCGGAACTCTCGCCTCCCGCGCCCATGCCATGCATCCGCATCATCAGTTGATCCACGGGACCGCCGGGGACGAATTGGGTGATGGCGAAGCAAAGGAGGGTGATGCCGATGAAAGTCGGTATCACCAGCAGAAGTCGTCGCAGGAAGTAGTCTATACGGGACATGATGGCTAGGACAAACTTCTACGACGCGGGTGAAAAATCGTGTTATTTAGCCTCGGGTGCAGGAGTGGCGGGGATTGCCGCAGGTGCAGGAGTGGCGGGGACCTCCGCGGGGACTTCGATGGCAATTGGCTCAGCGGGGATGGCTTCCGCATTTAGGCGGATGCGCTCTTCGATTGCCTTTCGTTCATCGTCTTCCATGCTGCCGTATTTGAGGCGAATGACATCACTGACGAGTGGGCAGTCGAAATCTGCGGCTAGGGCCTGACGATAGAAATCGGCAGCCTGCTCTCCATTGATGCTTGGGCAGGTGGCCATCATGGCGAAGCACTGTCCCATCATCTGGGTAGATTTGATGACGATTTCCTGTTCCACATCGCTGGAGAGGTATTCTTCGAAATAGGCCTCTGCCTGGCTGAAACGCAGGAAGGCATCGGCTTTGGTGTCTTCGCTGTTCAGCAACTGGATTCCTTCGTCATAGAGTCTCATGCCCTCGTTGTATTCCACCAGCTTAGCGCGTTCGAAATACTTCTGGAAGCAGAAGAGAATGGATAGGATGATAAAGATACCGAAGAGGATATTCTTGATGATGATAGATTTCTCGGGCACAGGAGCCTGGTCCTTGAAAGAGTCGTGCTTTTGTTTTGCGTCTGCCATAGGAGTAGTCCTTAGTCTTGAGTTGAAGACTGGTTCAATTTTTCCTGAGATTTACGTTTTGAAATGGTTTGAATTTTCAGGATAGTCGCTTGTGTGGGATCCTGATTTGCGGTCCAGATGATCTCCTGGTCCTGGAGATAGCACTGGTATTCCCGTCCAGGGATGCGTTGATATGCGGGTCGTGGGTCAGCGGAGACCACCTTTTTGCATAGCGCGGCGAACTCTGGCGAAAATTTATCCAGCGTCTTTTGTGCGTCGGGGGCGATTGTCACTGTCAGTGGCGCCTCTGGTGGGGCGTCTGGCGCGAAACCGCCGACGGCATTTGGGATGCTGTCTGCGTAGGGGACGTATGGCTTGATGTCCAGGACGGGGGTTCCTTCCACCAAATCCAGTCCTGAGACATGGAGGAGGATTTTTCCGCGGGGGCGGATTTCAATGCGTTCCAGCCTCATGGCGGAGAGTCCGATGGGCATGGGGCGGAAGGGGGACCTGGAGGCGAAGACGCCAATGCGCTTGTCACCACCCAGCCGTGGTGGCCGGACAGTTGCCTTCCATCCATCCCGGAGATTTTCGCTGAATACAAATATAACCCAAATATGAGAAAATTCTTCCAATCCGCGGACTGTATTTGGCTGATTGTAAGGGGGAAGGAGCTCAATTGTGCCCGTGGCTTCCGCAATAAGACCACTCTGCCGCGGAATCCCGAATTTGGTCCGGTAGCAGCTGTGGACGGTTGCGATGGGCGAAAAATCGAACATTCGGTGCGGTTATTGGAGGCGTTCCACAAGCTCCTGGATGGCGGGTTCCATCATCGCTACACAGGAGCGGTATTTTTCCATGGAGAGGTGGTTGGGGTCGAAGACATCGGTGTCTTCCCGCAGGATGGACATGAGAGTCTTGGTCTTGTTGCGGGCGGAGACGAATTTCGTGGTGAGCTCCTTCTCGATGTTGCTGGTCATGCAGAGAATGAGCTCCGAGGCCTTGACGAGCTTCGGAGTCAGGAGCTGCACACCCAGACGCAGGGGGACGATGCCTTTCTCTTCCAGCACTCTCGTGACTTCGTCGGCGATATGCTGTCCGTGGACGGCGTGCAATCCCGCGGAGTCGCAGTCGCATTCTTCAAGACCCGCTGCTTTGGCGTAGTGGGTGAAGAGGGCGACGGCGAGGGGGCCGCGGGTGCGGTCGGAGGTGCAGACAAAGAGGACGCGAGGCATAAATCAGTGCTTAATGCTTAATGCTTAATGCTTAATGAAGGAAAGGTGTGGGGGTTACCGTGCGTCTTTGCCCAGCTGGAATGCCTTGATGGCGGCATCGACGACGGCCTGTCCTTTGGAGGCGAAGTGTGCGGCGATGGCCTTTTCGATGATGGCGGGATCCAGGCCGATGAAATTGGCGATGGCGCCCAGCAGAACGATGTTGGTGTTGCGGGGATTACCGGATTCCTTGGCCAGTGCGGTGGTATCTAGCAGCAGCGAGTGAGGCAGTGCGCGGATTTCATCCAGCAGCTTGGGCAATTCGGGGTAGTCGTTGATGTTGACGAGGGGCGTCTGGTCGGTGATGAGGGTGCCCGTGGCGGAGAGATTCGCGCGATGGCGCATGGCTTCCATGGGCTCCATGGCGACCACCAGGTCTGCCGCGCCTGCGGTGATCTGGTCGGCGAAGATGGGCTTGTCAGAGAGACGCAGGTGGGCGAAGACCGAACCGCCACGCTGGCTCATGCCGTGGATTTCGGACTGCTTGACGTGGATTTTTTCCGCGACAGCCACTTTCCCGAGGATAGCGGCGATGGTGAGGATGCCTTGTCCGCCGACGCCTGCCAAAACGATGTCACATTTCATGGTCGTGAATTCCTTTTGCTAAAAAGTGTGGTTATTTCTTGGCGGCGGCAGTCTTGCGGCGAAGGGTCTGGATGCACTCGCGGCGCGCAATCACCACGGAGATGCCGCGGTGTTTCATCTCTTCTTCAAAGACGGCCATGTTCTCGTCGTGCTTGTTGGGCAGGGGAGTGATGATGCGGATGTGCTCCGAGGGAACACCCATGCCGTGGACGATGTCCTCGATGCGACCCAATGCCGCGGAATCCTGTCCGCCCGTCATGCCCACGGTGAGGTTGTCCAGGATGACTACGGTGATGGGGGCGTTTTCCCAGACGGCATCCAGCAGACCAGTCATGCCGGAGTGTGTGAAAGTGGAGTCGCCGATGACGGCCACGGCGTAGGAGAGTCCTGCGTCGGAAGCGCCCTTTGCCAGGGTGATGGAGGCGCCCATGTCCACGCATGCGGTGATGGCATTGAAGGGCGGCAGTGCGCCCAGGGTGTAGCAGCCGATGTCGCCGAAGATTTTTGCGTCACCCAGCTTTTGGCAGGTCTCGGTGAGGGCGCGGTAGGTATCCGCGTGGGGGCAGCCATCGCAGAGGCGCGGCGGGCGGGCGCGGAGATTGTCGGAGGGAGCGGGAAGCTCGGGAGCGGGAAGATTGCAGGCCAGCTGGACGGCGCGGGCGTTGAGTTCGCCGACGCGAGGCAGTGCGCCACTGAGGCGACCGAGGATTTTTTCGTTGCCGAAGGGGCCCCGGAGCATCTCTTCGATGACGGGCATGCCTTCTTCAATGACCAGGATCTTTTCGCATTCCGCCAGCATCTTTGCGACTTGCTTGCGGGGCATGGGATACTGGGAGAGCTTCAGGACGGGGTGGTTGCACTTGCCGTCGTAGGCTTCCATGAGGTAGTTGTAGCCGATGCCACAGGCGATGATGCCCAGGGATTTGTCTGCCCCATCCGTGTATTTGTTGAAGGGGGATTCTTCGCTGAGCTGGCAGAAGGTGCCCTGTTTTGCCACGTGTGCATCGTAGTTCTTCTTGGCGATGGCGGGCAGGAGGACGAATTTCTTGGGATTGCTGGGCGTCTTGATGGCGTTCTGGGGCCGCGGCGCATCAGCTACCACCACATCCGCGCGGGAGTGTGACAGGCGCGTGGTGAAGCGGATCATGACGGGAGTCTCGTATTTTTCGGAGAGCTCGAAGGCGTATGCGGGGACTTCGTATGCTTCCTGCTGGGTGGAGGGCTCGATGACGGGAATCATGGCGAATTTGCCATAGAAGCGGGAGTCCTGTTCATTCTGTGAGGAGTGCATGGAGGGGTCGTCAGCCACGGTGATTAGCAGACCGCCATTGGCGCCGGTGATAGCGGAGTTCATGAAGCCATCGGCGGAGGCATTCAGTCCCACGTGCTTCATGCATGCGATGGCGCGTCGGCCCATGAAGCTGGTGCCGATGGCCTCTTCCACGGCGGCCTTTTCGTTGCAGGACCACTGGCGATGGATGCCCAGTTCGGCGGCCTGCTTGGAGCCCTGGAAGTATTCCATGATTTCCGTGGAGGGAGTGCCGGGATAGGCATAGCATCCCGTGACGCCGGCGTCAATTGCGCCCTGGGCGTATGCTTCGTCGCCCAGCAGTAGTTTCGTAGTAGGCATGGAGGTAATCCTCAAATTGGTTTGTGGTTTTTATGGTTGATTAAGAACGAAAATGTGTGTCCTACATGGTCCGTCGTCCTGCGATGGCCTGTGCCAGGGAGGATGAGTCGGTGTAGGAGAGATCGGCGCCGGTGGGGATGCCGATGGCCAGGCGGGTAATGGTCAGGCCTTCCGCATGAAATTGTGTGGCGATGAAATTGGCGGTCGCTTCGCCTTCCACGTCAGTGCTGGTGGCCAGGATGAGTTCCTTGACCAGGCCATTCTCCAGACGCTGGCGGAGTTCCTTGCAACGGAGCTGTTCGGGACCCACGCCGGACAAGGGGGAGAATTTTCCCCCCAGGACATGATAGAGGCCGCGGTAGCATCCCGTGCGCTCAACGCCCTCGATTTGGGCAGGTGTCTCCACCACGCAGATCTGTGCAGGATTGCGGTTGGGCGATGCGCAGATGGGGCAGGGGCCTCCGTCGGTGTAGTTCCCGCAAATGGGGCAAGCCAGGACACGCTCGTGCAAATGGGCGAGCTCATCCGCAAATGCGGCCAGGTCGGCGTCTTTCCAATTCAGCAACGCGGTGGCGTGGCGCATGGCAGTGCGGTGACCGACGCTGGGGAGTTTCTCCAGGTGGGCGATGAGACGCTGCAGGGCGATGGGGAGCTTGACATCCATGGGAAAACAGCCTATTGCGGAATGATGGCGTCAAAGGGCTCGTTGTGGAGCATCTTCATCATGGTCTGCACCGCCGGATGGGACTGCATCTCCGCACGTTCCGCTTTGGTGGCACGACGATAACCAGATTGCTCCAATGCACTGAGCTGGCGGGGCTCTTCTTGTTGCTGGCCCAGGCCCTCGGGGGCGACATAGCCCGCTTGCATCTGCGGCAGCGCATCAAAGGGCGTGCTCTCTTCGAAATTTGCATCGCAGGCGGGCTCCTGGTATGCGGGAGCGGCTTCCTGGTATGCGGGAGCGGGCTCCT
>DCIO01000116.1:357-22723 GCA_002315885.1 Lentisphaeria bacterium UBA1724 | reverse complement strand
CGGGAGCGGGCTCCTGGTATGCGGGGGCTACAGGCGCGGGTGGTTCGACAGGCGCCGCGGGGGCGAGCGGTTCAGTTGGTGCGGGTGCTTCGACGGGTTCCGTTGGGACGGGTGCCGCAACGGCTGTTTCGGTGGGAGTCGCAGGTGGTTGAGGGGCGGAGATTGTCTGTGCGTTTACCTCCGCACTTCGCATTTCGCATTCTGCGTTTAGGCGAAAGGAGCGTGGCACACGTGGTGTCACTTCCTCCTTGGGAATGAGCCCGCTGATGACATTGAGGTGTGTCAGCACATCATCCAGATTTGTGCTGTGGACATCGGTGGCGATTTGTGCGGCGACCACTTCCAGGGCGATGCGTTTGTTGAGGCAGTCGTTGAAGAGACGCTGCTGGGATACCAGCGCCGCCAGAATTTTCCGGATGACCGCGGGATCTGCCGCAGATGCGATTTGTCGCAGTTCGTTGAGTTCGTCCTTGCTGACCTCCAGGAATTGCCCCGCGTCTCCGCAGAGTCCCGCCAGCATGAGATTTCGGACGTATTCCAGAAAATCCTCGAAGACTCGTTCCAGATCTCGTCCCGCTTCTGCCAGGGCGCCGATGATACTCAGGACTTTTGGCAGGTCATTCTGGATGAGTCCCACGGCCATCTCCCGCAATTCTGCGCCAGATGCCAGACCGAAGATGCTGATGACATCGCTTTCGCGGATGGTCTCGGCTTCCGTGGCACCACCGCAGAATGCGATCATCTGGTCGAAGATGGACTGCGCATCACGCATGCCGCCTTCCGCAGCCCGGGCGATGACCGCCAAGGCGCCGTCTTCCACGAAAATCTTGTCCGCATCGGCGATTTGCCGGAGTCGTCCCATGATGAGTGGCACAGGGATTCGGTGGAGGTCGAAGCGCTGGCAACGTGAGATGATGGTTGGCAGGACCTTATGGGGTTCCGTGGTGGCGAAGAGAAATTTCACATATTCTGGGGGCTCTTCCAGGGTCTTGAGGAGGGCGTTCCAGGCGCCGGTGGAGAGCATGTGGACTTCGTCGATGATATAGACTTTATACTTGCTTTTGACAGGGGGATAGAGGACCTGGTCTCGGATGCTCCGCATGTCATCAATGCCGTTATGGCTGGCCGCATCGATTTCAATGACGTCCAGGGAGGTCCCTGCGGCAATTTCCTTGCAGGAATCGCACTGGCAGCAGGGTTCGCCGTCAATGGGATGTTCGCAGTTGAGCGCCTTTGCGAAAATACGCGCGCTGGTGGTTTTGCCGATTCCCCGGGAGCCCACAAATAGATACGCGTGGCCAATGCGGTTGGAAATCAATGCGTTCTTCAGAGTGCGTGCGATATGCTCCTGACCCACCACTTCCGCGAAGGTCTGGGGACGCCACTTTCGTGCTAATACCTGATAGGACATCTGAGGCTCCGGTGCGACTTCTCGTTTCGTAACGGCAAAAAAAAAGCCATGCCGCAGGTCCCGGAATGACTGGCACCCAAGTTGTTGGCTTAGGGCTGCTTGGTTCCCCATCTGACCCGGTTCACAAACACCTTGCCGCACAGGTTCCGACACAAGCGACATGACAAATCTTAATATAAACGCGGGATTGTATTTTTGTAGTTCATTGTATGCATTTGAGACGCTTTTTTGTATGTTTTGTGCGTTTTCGTGGTAAGAACGGCATGTTATCTCATCGAAAAATCCATCCCGCCTGTCCAGGAGAGAGTGTATTTTGTGGGCTTCGGGTGTAGCCGCCCTCTTGCCAAAGCCAGAGTCCCTGCGAGCTGTCGACGGATTGTGGCATGGTTCCTCGGACCCCCACCAGATTCCATCCATCGTGCCATTGGCCGCCGTTGGGGAATAACCCGTCGGCGATGGGGTCGCATGCGGAAAGGGATACCACGCGGGGGTGGGGTCCTTCCTCGTGATACCAGAAGGGCGTCCCAGGAGTTTCGGGGAAAGGACTTTGGCAGAAAAACATTTCACCGGGAGTGGCGTTGCCGGGAATGTCGTATATGGCGCCGCCCTGCAGAAGCGCCGCCTGGGTTTCTTCCGAGAGTCGGCAGGGCGCGGAAATCAGATTCCATCCAGGGGAGATTCGAATTTCTAGTGGGAGGATGTCGTAGAAGGGTGCGTTGATGTCCACCAGGAGGGATGTGTCTCCGCGCACATCATCTTCGTCATTGCAGGTGTATATCTTCCCAAAGGACTGGAGGGCGCGCACTTCCTCGTCATCCTGCAGCGACGGCAGAACGAGTTCGTAGGCGAGGGTGCCATCTTCCACGTTCCAGGGCGTGTCGGGATATCCGAAGATCCAGCAGTCGTCGGCCTGGCGTTGGATTGGCGGGTAATCTTCGCCGTTCCAGGTCGCGCTGCGGATGGCGCATCCAGCTGGCCAAGTCTCCTGGAGAATCCACGCGGTGGGTATGTCGCTATCGAGGTGGGAGAAGGTGACTTGCGCAGTGATTTTGAGGACGGATTTCGGTGCGGCGGCGCCAATGGAAATTGTGCGTGTCACGGAGGGGCATTTGGCCTGGAGGAAAAATGCGGAAAGAAGGCATGTGGAAAGAAAGAGTAATTGACGATTCATTTGAGTTGCTCCTATTATTGTTGAAGTGGATAGAAAAAATGTGAAATCTGCGCGCCCTTGCCCCCGTTTCGCTGGGCTAAGCGCCCGGCTACACGAGGGGCGCACCTACAAGGGGCTGCGCCCCTTTTCACCTATCATGGCCGGCATCTTGTCTGCGGATAGAAAATAAATAGAAATGGTATCTTTGCAATGCCTTCAATACCAAAGTTATAAAACTTATAACTCTTGTGGTTTTTGTGTGCAATTTTCCCATGGGAAAAGAAATACTTTTCTCCTCTCTGGAAAATTGGGAAAATGGGAATATCTTTTCTTTTGGAAACAAAAACGGAACAAATTTTTTCTCCCAAAAACACGGTGCTCTTTTGGTGATTTTTGCCTGTGATTTTTCTATGTCGTAATTGCCTTGAAAATCAACGGGATTACTTGAAATCTGAAGTTGAGTTGTTATAGTACGCGGTCTTCCCGAAATGGACTATTTTTTCGGTGAATCGAGTTTGTTTTTTACATCCCAACATAAAGGAGAAACATAGCAATGGCTACCAAGAAAGAAAACATCAGCAAAGACGCTGCACCCGTCGCCGAAAAGAAGGCCAAGAAACCCTGCGCCGCAAAGAAGTGCGCGGATAAGAAAGTGGAAGCGCCGAAGAAGGCCGTCAAGAAGGCCGTCAATCCCCGCGCTGGTCAGCCCCGCGGTCATCGCGTTTCCTTCACTTACGTGGGCGAGCCTGGCAAGCAGGTCTTTGTTGCAGGTTCCTTCAATGAGTGGAATCCCACAGAGCGCGCGCTGGTGGATGAGAAGGGCAACGGCGAGTACTTCGTCCGTTTCCTGCTGAAGTCCGGCACCTACCAGTACAAGCTGGTGGTGGATGGCCAGTGGATTCTGGATCCCACCAATTCCAAGTTGGCTCCCAACGAATTCGGTGGCAGCAATAATATCCTGGAAGTCGCATTGGAGGACTAATTCCTGCTTGCAATCTGCGCGTGTGGTGTATATTGCCTTCCACACGCGCAGTATGCTAGGAATTTCGGAAAGGAGTTCTGGCATCCGCGGATTTTCCCGCCACAAGAAATATAGGAGAAAAAAAGGCATGACCAAGAAGATATCGAATTTTGTCCCGACCAAGAGTGTGGAGGAGTTGATGGACACCAACGCGGATGCGCAGGTGCTCCATACTGCAGAGGCTGCGCCTGACGCGCCGAAGATCCTGGTGGTCACGCCAGAAATCACTTATCTTCCTCCCGAGATTCTGAACAACGGCTTTGGCACGAACCAGTGGAGCGATTTGACCAACCAGAATGTCTCCTTCTCTTCGAAGGCGGGTGGTTTGGCGGATGTCTCCGCGTCGTTGGTTTCTGCATTGTACAACATGGGTGCGGATGTGCATGTGGCATTGCCCTTCTACCGCCGCCTTTATCATATCGACCCCAGCAAGATGGACCATTATGAGAAGCGCCGCGAGCAGCTCTCCAGCGCAGTCCCCGAGGAGCGCGTCCATTTTGCCAAGGACTACATCTTCAATTACCGCGAGCGTGTCTACTCGGCGGATCCCGAGCGTTCCAAGCGCATCAGCCTGGCGTTCCAGCGTGAAATCATCAACCACATCATCCCCGAAGTGCAGCCCGATTTGATTCACTGCAACGACTGGATGACGGGACTGATTCCCGCTTTTGCCCGCCGCATGCACATTCCCAGCCTCTTCACCGTCCATAATATCCATACGATGAAGACCACCATGGAGCGCATTGAGGACGCGGGTATTGACGCGGCGTTCTTCTGGCAGAATCTCTACTTCGAGCGTCCCCCATATTCCTACGACGAAAGCCGTTCCAGCAATTTCGTGGATTTCCTGACATCGGGTATTTTCGCCAGTCACTTCATCAATACCGTCTCCCCCACATTCCTGCAGGAAATCGTGGATGGTCGCATTGGGTTCATTCCCGCATACATCCGCAACGAAATCGCCAACAAGTACTACGCTGGTGTGGCGTCGGGTATTCTGAATGCCCCCGATCCCGATGACGATCCCGCGGTGGATCCCGATTTGGAAATCCACTACAATGCGGAGAATTTCGTCGAGGCAAAGCGCCGCATCAAGACAGAGTTCCAGGCGAAGGTGGGTTTGAGCGTGGATCCCGATGCGCCGCTCTTCTTCTGGCCATCCCGTCTGGACCCCGTTCAGAAGGGCCCACAGTTGCTGTCAGACATCCTCTACAGTGTCGTCCACAAATACTGGGACAAGAAGATACAGTTTGCCTTTGTGGCGGATGGCCCCTACCAGCATATCTTCCGTGCCATTTCCGATCACCACGAATTCCACAATTTGGTGGCGGTGCTTTCCTTCGACAAGAACCTCTCCAAGCACGGCTACGCGGCGTCGGATTTCATCCTGATGCCTTCCAGCTACGAGCCCTGCGGATTGCCACAGATGACTGCGCCAATCTACGGAAGCATCCCGCTGGTCCACGATACGGGCGGCTTGCACGATACCATCAGCGATTTGGATTGGAACAACCATACGGGCAATGGATTCATCTTCAAGAATTTCAATGACGAGGGACTCTTCTGGGCCATTGACATGGCGATGGAGTTCTGGTCACAGCCCCAGGATGTGCGCAATCGTGAAATCGCCCGTGTCATGCGTGAGAGCAAGGCTCGTTTCAACCACAAGCAGACCGCTCAGGCATATATCGATCTCTACGAACGGATGCTCCACAGAAAACTGGTGGAGTGGAGCGAATAATTGCGAATTGGTGGCATAGCCTTTTCCTTGAGACCATGCAGACTGACGAAACACTTCTTTCCATTACAATGCCAGAGGACGAACCCCAGGAATTGCCTCGTCTGTTTCGGGATGATGCCTGGCTGATGCCTCACTTGAAGGCGTATCAAGCACGTCAGGTGTTTGTGGAAGCACGTTGTCAGGAAGTCTTGGCAGGCACGGGGAAGTCCTCTTTGACAGAGGCCGCGGATTGGCATAAGGTCTATGGCCTGCACCGCAATCGCAACAACGGCACCTGGATTTTCCGGGAGTGGCTGCCCAATGCCACGGCGGCCTGGCTGATGGGTGAATTCAACAACTGGAGCACCTCGCCCTGGTTTGAGCTACACCACATTCCCGGCACCGAGGACTGGGAAGTGGAGGTGCCTGGAAATATGATCCAGGACCAGCAGTCCTTCCAGCTCTATGTGGAGTGGGAGGGCGGCAATGGCTGGCGTCTGCCCACCACGACACACTATATTCGCAGGGAACGCCAGGAGGACGGCCACTATGTCTTCAATGCCGTCGTCTGGGAACCCGCGGAAGAATTCGCCTGGAAGAATGACGACTTCAAGCCGTCCCCCCAGGCGCTGATCTATGAAAGCCATGTGGGTATCGCCCAGGAAGAACCACGGGTGGGGACCTATCGCGAATTTACGGAGAAGACACTCCCGAGAATTGCCAAGGACGGCTATACTTGCGTGCAGCTGATGGCGGTGGCGGAACATCCATACTACGCGTCCTTCGGTTACCACGTCTCCAATTTCTTCTCTCCCGCGGATAATTTCGGCACCCCTGACGAGCTGAAGAATCTAGTGGATACCGCCCATGGACTGGGGCTTCGTGTCATCATGGATATCGTCCATTCCCATTCGGTGAAGAACGAGTTGGAGGGACTGGGGAATTTCTGCGGTTCCCGTGAGCAGTTCTTCCACGAGGGTCCCCGCGGTGAGCATCCTGGCTGGAATTCCTACTGTTTCAATTACGGCAAGCCCCAGGTGGCGCGATACCTCCTTTCCAATTGCCGGTTCTGGGTCGAGGAATACCACATCGATGGGTTCCGGTTTGACGGCGTGACCAGCATGCTCTATTTCGACCACGGCCTGAACCATGTCTTCAATGGCTATCAGGAGTATTTCGGTCCCAACGTGGACTGGGATTCCGTGGCATATCTCACCATGGCAAATCAGGTCTGCCATGATTTGGGACGACAGGTCTGGACCATTGCCGAGGATGTGTCGGGGATGCCAGGCCTGGGGATGTCCCAGGAAGACGGCGGCATGGGCTTCGATTTCCGCCTGGCGATGGGTGTGACGGACTACTGGTTCAAGCTCCTGGACCGTCCCGACGAATACTGGGATATGGGCGGATTGTGGTATGAATTGACCAACCGCCGACAGGACGAAAAGACGATTTCCTACGTGGAATGCCATGACCAGGCATTGGTGGGGGGGCAGACGTTCCTCTTCCGTTGCCTCGGAAATGATATGTACGACGCCATGGATGTCCGTAGCGAGAATTTCCGTGTGGACCGCGGCATTGCCTTGCATAAGTTGGCACGGCTGGCGACGCTGGCCACCGCAGGAAACGGATACCTGAATTTCATGGGGAATGAGTTCGGCCATCCCGAATGGCTGGATTTCCCACGGGAAGGAAATGGCTGGTCATACGACCACGCCCGCAGAAGGTGGGATCTCTGCGATAACCAGGAACTGCGCTTCCATTTTCTCAATGATTTCGATAACGCGATGATTGCGCTCATTCGCAGGCATCCCCATTTCTTCGATAAGCCGGCAGAGGGCATTCTCGTGGACAACGATAAGCATCTCATCGTCTTCAGACGGGACGGGCTGCTCTTCGCTTTCAATTTCCATCCCACGGAATCCTACTCGGATTTCCAAATCCCTACAACGGGCGGCGAATACGCGCTGGTGCTGGATTCCGATGCTACGCAATACGATGGCTTCGCACGCATCAAGCCAGGACAGCATTTCTATAATCTGGCAAAGACTGCCAAGGACGAGAGGTATATCTCCGTCTATCTGCCTTGCCGAACCGCTATCGTCCTGGAATGCCTGGACGGCATCCAGGGGAGCAGTGGACCAGAATTTTAATGCGTAATGCGTAATGCTTAATGCGTAATGAAGGAGGGGGAGGTTTCCCCCTTGCCCCCTCTTCTCTCAATTCTGTATTCTTGGATGTTCGCGGCAAGATTTGCGGCAACGGAATTGCCGCGCACAGAACACAGGTCCCAGTCCCAGCAGTTGTCCAAGTTGTCTCAGTAGAAAAAAGCCTTGAATCATGGTGTATCGTCTGATTATCTTTTCGTTTCTCCTCGTCGGGTCGCTTTTTGCGTTGAATGTGCGGGATTTTGGGGCGATTGGTGATGGCGTTGCCGATGATACCGACGCCATCCAGCGGGCTATCGACCAGGCGGAGCGCCAGGAAAGCAAGGTATTGGTGGGACGGCTTGAGTTTCCGCCCTGGGATGGTCATGGCGGTCATGGCAGCAGTGGCGAGGTCTTCCTGCCCGCAGGCACCTATCGCCTGAGTCGTCCGTTGGTTTATGATTTTCATCACGGCATCATCCGTGGCGAGGCAGGCACGACGCTTTTGTCCGCTCCAGGAACGGACCTCCTTTATCTCCACGGTGTCAACCGCATCTCTATCGAGAACATCCGCTTTGAGGGCGGTCGCATCCAGCTCAATATCTATACAGACAACAACGATATGACCATGATTCGGGTGGAGGGATGCCAATTTCTCCATGCGGAACAGGAGAGCATCCGTGCCTTTAATACCCGCGCCACCGAATGGCGTGGAATCCCGCCCTATCTCGTGAAACGCCAGCCAGGTGTCCTGCCCCGCCTACAGGAGAATCCGGAGTATGACGCTTCGCCGGCGATGCTGCCCAATTCCACAATCTTCACTTTCTGCGACTGCGCCTTCCAGGGTAGTTGCACATTCCTGCGAGGCGAAAGCGACCAATTCAATGTGGAAGGGTGCACATTTGAACGGGTTGGCGGCACCGCGCCTATCTTCCATTTGCGCGGGCATACCAACATGCGCCGTGTCCACGGCACTTACCGCAAGTCAGGTGCGGATGGTCCCGCTGTTTGGATGGCACGGGAGCCCTTTGACAATCGGGAGACCATCCTCATGGGCAGCGAGGTAGTCTGTCTGGAAGAGTGCGAGTTCCTCTGTGAGGAAGGCGCATCGCTGTCTTTCCTGCGCACTACCAGCAAGCCGAATTACGCCAGCGCCATCATCCGCATCCTGGATTCCCGATTCAATCTGTCGGGGGCGCCAATCCTGACTTTCGCACCCGGTTCTCTGGTGAATATCCTGGAGTTCCGAGGCAATCGGAATCTGGACCGCACGCCCACGTCCGTCGCCGTCTTTGACAAGCCACCTACCCGAGAGGAACTGGACCAGGAAATCCGCTTCCAGGCTTTCCCCGCCTACATGCCCAAGGAGGACGTCCAGAAAGACCCGCGTTTCCATTCTTTCGCGGATATCCCTCTGGAAAACCACTTCCATTTCCTGGTGGGCGACAACGATGGCTTCCAGGAAGAACTCCCTTCTGTCTTGCAAAAATTCCGCTGTCAGGTCCCCACGCAAGAGCTTCTGGAGGCCACATACGTAAAGGCTCTACACCCTGCCGCATGGCCCAAAGAAACGGATTACGCTGGTAAGACAATCCTGCCGGACTTCGGAAGCGCACAGAGTGATACCCAGGCCATCCAGAATGCCTGCGACCAGGCACTGCCAGGCGACCGCGTCATTCTGCCAGGCCGACGCATCGAAATCCAGGAGACGATCCGTGTTTCCGCGGGTGTGGAAGTCACCGCGGAGGGCACAGCGCTGCTGGTACCTGTCCAGGGACACGAGCAGTCACTGCAGGTGCTGCTGCGCTTCCTGGGGGAAGCCGACCGCACACTCTGCCGAAATATCGCCTTCGCATTTGGACAGGTCGCAGTGGAAATTCCCGCAGGGAAGGGCGTCTTCGCCTTCCAGAATTGTCTCTTTTTAGGACAACACAACACGGGCGTCCTGGCAATGAACACCCCGGAGGCAGTGCTGCTGACCGACTGCCTCTACTATGCCTACGGAGGACTCCGTACCAACGCCAGGCACTCCGAAATCCGACGCAGCTGGGTCTGTAACCACCCACTCATGGAAAAT
The DNA here is from genome assembly GCA_002315885.1 of Lentisphaeria bacterium UBA1724. Taxonomy (GTDB): domain Bacteria; phylum Verrucomicrobiota; class Lentisphaeria; order Oligosphaerales; family Oligosphaeraceae; genus UBA1724. Next base: position 13,197 of record DCIO01000116.1, on the reverse strand, counting down.
CGGGGCTTCTTCGAAAATTACGGCGGCGAGATGGTGGCGGAATTCAATCTGGCAGTGCCCATTCTCCCTCGGATGGATATCGGCGCATACTGGGAAAATCCCGCCCACAAATATCTGAATTGCGAAAACAACCTCCGGTGGTTCGATAATCACGGGGGAAAACTCTTCCTGGACGGAAATCGCCTGGGAGGAGAATTCGGCGGCATGACCCCCGTCTATCTCTTCGGAAATAACGCCACACTGCGCTTGCAGGGCGGCTATAACTGGTTTGGAAATTTCAATACCCGACGTTGCGCTGTCTATTGCCATGACGCACCCAAGGCCGTCCTCCTGAAAGGCGTCATCTTCAATCCCGAGAGTTGGCTCGGTCCTGGCGTGCCCTATAATGTCATGGGACGCAATCCCGATACCGACCAGGATATCCCCAAATACACCACCCCTCAGATACAGGGCACCGCACTTATGTTCTATCGGTGAAGACGACGCTTCGCCAGGCGCTCGCGCGGAAAATCGGCAGGCGTCACTGCGGGGATGCCAGTGTCAGTGAAATCCGCCACATTGCGTGTGAGTATATATTCAGCTCCACAGGAACCGGCGGCATAGAATTGGACGAGGCGGCGTCACCCCCCCGTCATTTGAGTTCGATGATAGCGAAGGAGTGGTATTCCAGGGACATCCAGAGGGTGTCTCCCTGGGAAGATAGCACCTCGCGACAAGACCAGGTTCGGCGAAGGCGTCATCTCCGCACTCCATTCGTCCTCCGACTCTCGTAGGATCATTCAAACGGGTAGCTGCTTTTTCGCTGAACCACCTCCAGGGGAGAGAAAAGCACGGGCGGAAGAGGTGTTCCCTTGACAAGATGCTCCAGTGCCTGAAGGGTATGCCGTTCAGCAGGCGAGCGCACGGAAGTTAATGGCACAGCTGTATAATCGGCATATTCGGAATCGTTGTAACCGATGACCTGGATGTCCTCGGGGACTCGTATACCCCTCTCCAGTAATCCGGATATCATTCCAATGGCAATTCGGTCGTTGTGACTCAAAAAAGTCCGACACTTGCCCTGCCGAAACAACTCTGCCGCATACTCGGAGAGATTTTTCCCAAAGAGGAAAAAGTCTTCTGTCATGCTTTTGGGATTGTTTACGGCAATGCCATAACTGTCCTGCCAACCATTCACAAGAAATCGCACCGCATTCACGGTCAGAATCGGCCCCCGTCCCTGAGCAAGCAAGGTCTCCACCATTTGCGTATGGAATTCCTTCCGATTGCACAACCCAACACTTTGAAAGACCGATGGAATCCCTATAACTTCCTCGTTGAAATCCATGGCATAGACCTCAAGGCCCTCGTATAACTTGGGATCCATGGAATAATTCTGGTTGAGGGGGCCGATGATGACGATGGTCCGTATCCCCATGCTACGCATATAACGCAAGGTAGTGGCGTAGGCCAACGGATTCAGGTAGAAATCCTGACAACTGTATACCTGAAACTCCCGGTGGTTCTCGGTTAGATAACACATGGCGTGATTCAAAACAGGCATGGTACGGTCGTCTGCTGAACCCTGTAAAAATAATATCCCTATGGTTTGATCTGCTTTCTTCCGAAATAACTTGATCGCTAAACGATTCGGAACATAACCAGATTGCCGGGCAAACTCACGAACACGCTCCACTGTCTTCGACGATAGGTTGTATTTCGAACCCTCCCCGGATAAGGCTAACGAAACCGTCGCTGTCGATAAGTGCAATTCTTTCGCTATCTCACGTATCGTCATAAAAAAACAAAAAAACTCTTGAAATCCTAAAAATTTGTCCTATAATATGAATGTTTTTATGTGGTCGGCAACTCCGACCATTTATTTTTTTTCAATTCACTAAACAAGTTTAGCATGCGTTTTTTCAGTGTTTTTGTTCTTTTATTCTAACCGAGCCAAAGAGGAGAAAAAAGAGATGAAGCGTTCCGTGTTCACATTGATTGAGTTGTTGGTTGTGATAGCGATCATAGCGATTTTGGCGGCCATGTTGTTGCCTGCCTTATCGAAGGCTCGCAGTAAAGCGCGTACGATTTCCTGTGTTAACAACCAGAAGACGATTGGTTTGTTTTTCTTGATGTATGTTGATGACAGCAACGGCAAATGGCAGGGCTACCAGCAACCCCATACGGATGGTGGTGCCACTGGGAAGGACGCCTACAATTCCTGGTGGCCTGGTGTTTTGATCAAGTATGCGGATGGTGGTCTCAACGGTCTTTCCTTCAAGTGTACGGTGGACAATGATACGACCCTCCAGAATTACCAGAATAAGAAGTGGCTGGAAGAGGGTACCGCCAGTGGTCGTTGGAATCCCCTTCAGTTCTCCCGTTTTGCCATGAATCGATTTGTGAGCAATCCATCGGGTGACGGCAAATACGGTTTTGACTTCACGGTTGACAAGATTGTCAGGCCCAGCGCGGCGATCTTGACTGCGGAAGCGGTTTGTGCAGGCAACACCGCTCGTGGTTACTACGTAGGTTTTGAGAATTATGTTGCTCCTGGTGCTTGGTTTGGGGTTTACACTGGCATGCATGACGGCGCCTTGAACATTCTCTTCCCGGATGGTCACGTGGAAACCTGCCAGGGCAACAGCGGGCCTAACTATGAGATCTATACTTCCTTGAACTGCCCCGCAAAATGCGGCATGACCAAATTCACCTTCTACTTCGATCGCTAATCCTCCCGTTTTCCGTTTCCTATGAGAAGTCTCTTCGCACTATTTTTCGTCCTCCTCTCCCTCCTTGCATTTTCCGAGGAGACGCTCTCCCTGGATTTTGCGCAGGACCGCAGTGTGGTCATCAATGGCGTAGCCTTCATCCCGGAGGGCACCATTGAAGCCGGGGGGACTCTGGCGGTAGGGGCGAAGGGCTTCTCTGTGCCTGGTGCGTCACTCTTTGGGGCAAACCAGGGCACGCTACTTTTCCGATGTAGTTTTGACACGCCCCGGGAGCCCCTGAACACGTTGCGGAATCTGGTGAATGTGCGCACCAATAGCCGCCTGACCGCGGGCTTCCATTATTTCTCCAATGGACAGCTGGTCTTCACATTTTCCGACCGGGACAAGACATACGGGATGAATTTTCCCGAAAAGCTGGTTCCGCAGCGGGATTACAGCCTCGGATTTTCCTGGGATGGCGCGAAGGTGCGAGTCTATCTGGACGGCCGCGTGGTGGGCGAGGGAGAACAGCCCCTCCCCATGGTGAAATTGCTGAATGTCAATGTCGGTCCCTATCTGGATGCCTGGATTGGCACCAATCCCTGGTGTGATGACACCCATCTCTATTCTCTGCGTACCTTCAATACCGCCCTGGTACCCCAGCAAGTGGCGGAACTCTCAGGCGTGCAATTCCAGCCCCTGACGGAGACTCACCCGCAGCGGATTTCCGTGCCGCCAATTCCGCAGGGCGTCGTAGCTCCTGATGGGGACGGCATCCTGGCGAATGATCCCGCCTGGACTTACGCCGCCTCCTTCCCCCAGTTGGTCCAGGGCACCTTCCCCCAGGAATCCGGTGCGTTACCCTACCACTATTTCAAGTTGACCTACGATGAGACGAATCTCTATGTGGCATTCCTGACCCACTTCCCGCCACACATGCCCTTCGTGGAGGGGGATGTGCGTACCCCAGACCAGGAACCCGAGGTCTGGGGCACCGAAGCCGTGGAATTCTACATCCAGAGCGACGCATTCTACCGCTTCGCCGGAAATATGGCGGGGGGATTCTGTGAAATGCGAAACAGCGACGCCTCCTGGAATGGCACCTGGCACTACGCCAATTCCCGCGCCATGAAGATTGACGACTCATACGTCTGGGAAGGAGAGATGATCATTCCCTGGAAAACCATCGGCCTGGATGCACCACCCGAAAGTCCCCTCTTCCTCAACTGCTGCCGCGACTGGAAACTCCCGGATTTCGGACAGCATTCATCCTTCGCCGTGGACGGCCGAGGCTATAAGCCAGACGCCTGCATCAAGGCGTTTTTCGGTCCCTGCGCCACCCTGCAAGTCGCCAGCCATTCCAATCCCAATGACGGCGAATATGAGCAGGAGTTCTCCGTCTGCTCCACCAACGGCGGAAAGGTCACCTACGATCTCTCCGTGGCAAAACTGGATGGCTCCGCGGCGCCCATCTCTCTCTACAACCGCACCTGGTCCCTGAAGGCCAACGAGCCCTACACGGACAAGCACGCCTGCGCCATCGGCTACGCCGACTACGATTGCCTGCTCTATACCCTCACCGAAGACGGCCAGGTCGCCTTCCGACAAATCATCCCCTACAAGTTGAATGACTCCTTCCTGACACTGGTGCCGCTCTTCTTCCAGAACAAGATCCGCATCCAGCTGAAGGAGGCCATCATGAAGAGCAAGCTGGGGGCGGATTTCCTGGGTGCATTCCAATTGCTGAATTCCCAGGAGGAATGCCTGGCGCAAATCCCCACCGACGCATCGCCCTTGGAAATGCCCTTCGACCGTAACTGGCCTGCAGGAGAATACCGCGTGGCACTCCTGGATGCCACGGGGAAGCCCCTCTCCGAAAACAAATTCTTCTACCCTGGGCACGGTGAATGGGAAGAAATGGAATTCCCAACGGATGTCATCCTCCCGCCTTTCACACCCATGGAGACCACCACCGAGAAAGATGGCTTCCAGAGCACCCTGGCGCTGCGGAAATACGCCTGGCAAAAGAATGCCCTGCCCACGCAGGTCACCAGCCTGGATGAGGCACTCCTGGCACAACCCACGGAACTGCTCATTGACGGCATCCCCGCAAAGATGACGGATTTCACCGTAGAATCACCAAAGCCCCATCGGGTGGACTTCTCCAGCAAAGGAGATGAGTTCACCTGCGACTCCTGGCTGGAATACGACGGCATCCAATGGAATGACCTGACGTTCACGCCACAGGGACAAGGGGCGCTGGCAATTCGCTTCACACTCCCCAACGCCTTTGCAAAGTATCTCCACACCGCCGCAGTGGGGGCAGTCTGGGGTGCAAAGACCACCATGGCCATCCCCGCAGGCGTCACCACCCTCCACTACTATCCCGTGCTGTGGATTGGCAATGAAGAAAAGGGCCTCTGTTTCTTCGCGGAAACCAAGGAAGGCTGGAATCACCCCACCAAGGATACATTCCGCATAGAAAAAGGCGACGACACCACCAGCGTCACAGTCTTCATCTCCGACCGCCTCCCCGTAGGGCAGACCGCCCATTACGGCTTTGGCTTCCTGGGGACGCCTATCCGTCCCTTTGCGGCAAACTATCCCTACGATACCCTGGGCTGGTCCTACGCCGCACCCATGAATCGCGACTACGGCCGCCCCGTCAGCGATGTGAATTACCTGGAGGCGCCCTACGGCGTGCCACTGGGTGATCTGGGGAGCTACTTCGCGGATACAAATGACGCCGATGGCAACGCCCGAGCCAACACATATCTGGAGTCCTTCAGGCAGCATTGCGACGGGCACCACGTCCGCCCATTTCCCTATCTCTGCGGGCGCTCCCTTTCCTCCAAGTATCCCGAGATGGTGGCCTACAAGGCGGAATGGTCCCTGCGTCCGGAATTCGCCCAGGATTACGACCACACGGGGCACATGATCTACGACTGCTGTCCCGCCTCCACCGCCAGCGCTTTCTTCGCCTGGAAATGCAAGAATCTCCTTGCGCGCTATCCCAAGATGAAGGGGCTTTATTTTGATTTTGGCAACGCCCCGGAGTGTTCCAATGAAGAACACGGCTGTCGTGGCGGCATTCCCATGCTGGCCATGCGTGAATTCTACCGCAGAATGGCGCTGGTGCAATTGCAGGCGGGTATCGAATCTCCCGTGATCGTGCTGCACAATACCGACTGCAATATGCTACCCATCTACACCTTCGCCACACACCTCCTCAACGGAGAGCATATCCGACAGGCCTCCAGCACTATCCTCCACAACAAGAAGGATATCCTGGATACCTACGGCATCGAGATGTTTGCTTCCGAATTGAGCTCACTGCCCTTCGGTATCACAAATAGCCCATATATGCCACTGGATACCCTGGCACAAAAATACGGCGGAGACGAAAAGACCGCCGCATACCAGTTCCGCCTAGGAAAGGCAGAACACGCCGCCACACTCATCCACAATACCATCATCTGCCTCTGGAGAAACCACTACGGTATCTTCGATAAGTTCATCCGTGTATTCGACCGCTTCGGCGTGGGAGAGCCACAGACGCGATTTGTGGGATACTGGCATCACCCCGCGAAAGTCACGGGAGCGCAGGATATCTATGTCAGCTGCCATGTGAATGGTGACAAGGTCCTGGCGGTGGTAGGACACGTGGGGAAGCCCCATGTAAACCAGACTTTCGATATCACCTTTGACTGGAAGACCCTGGGAGTCCAAAATCCCCCCACCAAGGCAGTGGATACCATGACTGCTGATGACCCCAAATACGCAGAACTCTTCGAACGACAGAAGAAATACAAGGTTCCACCAGATCGAGCGCCACTGGAATTGGGGGATTTCGGCAGCGAAGTGATGTCTTTCCAGGGGGACACCCTCCGGATGTCCCTGGAGTTCCACTCCTTCGCTATCATCGAACTCAAGTGACCGGGGGGTGACGCCGCCTCGCCCCTCGTTGCACCGGTCTTACGCCCGTTGCTATTTGGGCGGCGTGAACGCCCTTACTGCCTTTTGGGGGCGATGCCCCCAAAAGGCGGAGGCAATACCATCCCCTTGATTCCTTTATAATCTCGAATTGAAAACAATTCCGCATTCCGAATTGAAGAAGAGGGGGTAAGGGGGAAACCTCCCCCTCCTTCATTAAGCATTAAGCATCAAGCATTAAGCATTGAAGAAGAGGGGGCAGGGGGGAAACCTCCCCCTCCTTCATTAAGCATTAAGCATCAAGCATTAAGCATTGTTTAGAGCGTGTGCTTGATTTCAGCGAGATTGGCGATATTTGTGTCATGTGTGACCATGACGATAGTCTTGCCCTGTTCCTGGTGGAGTTTCTGGAAGATCTGGACTACGGTTTTAGCGGAGGCCTCGTCCAGGTTACCAGTGGGTTCGTCCGCCAGGATGACGGGGGGATTATGGATGAGCGCTCTGGCGATGGCGACGCGCTGTTGTTCGCCGCCCGACAATTCTGGGGGGCGGTGTTCCAGTCGGTCTGCCAATCCGAAGCTGGTGAGCAGTTCTTTGGCGCGCGCGTATGCGGCGTCCCGGTCTTCGCCCCATCCCAATGCGGGCAGTGCGGCATTTTCCAGGGCGGTCAATTCGGGCAACAGGTGGTAGCTCTGGAAGACAAAGCCGAATTCCTTGCGGCGGAGTTGTGTGAGTTTGGAGCCGCTCATGACGGCCAGGTCATCGCCACGATAGCGTATTGCGCCGCTGGTGGGTCGGTCAAGGCCACCCAGGAGCTGCAGGAGCGTAGTCTTCCCCGACCCGCTTCGTCCCACCAGCGCACACCAAGTGCCCTCGGGGATCTGCAGCGTGAGATGTTTCAGGACATGGACGACGCCCTTTTCCAACTTGAAATCCCGGCAGACGTCTTCCAGAGAATAGAGGATGTTTTTGTTTTGGGAAGTCATCAGCCATTCTCCGATTTAAGGGACTTTGAGGGCGAGAATGCCGACGCATAGAGGGCGGGAATCATGGATGCCGCGATGCAGATGACCAGCGACAGCACCACGGCCTGAATGAGGTCGGCGGGGGCGGTGTAGGAGGGGATGGAGGTCAGGTGGTAGAGTTCCGCGGGGAAGACTTCCACACCCATGATCAGTGACAGCAGCCGCGCGATGGCGTCGCGATAATGCAGCACCAGCAGTCCAACGATGGTCCCCAGGATGGTCCCTGTGGCGCCGATGAGGAAGCCCTGCAGCAGGAAGACCCGCCCGACTGTCCAGGAGGAGATACCCACGGCTTTCAGAATGCCGATTTCACGGGTCTTTTGGACCGCCACCGTGATGAGCGTGGCCGCAATGGCGAAGGAGGCCACCAGCACGATGAATGCCATCAGGAAGGTCATCAGGCTCTTCTCGCTCTGGAGGGTGTTGAAGAGCATCTCGTTCTCCTCAATCCAGGTGCTGAAAATGCAATCCTTGTGGAGGGGACGGAGTTTGTGCGCCAGGGATGCCACCCGCATGGGGTCGTCTATGGCGAATTGCAGGGAGGTGGCGTTGCCCCAGTCCAGCCCGAAGAGGTCCGCGGCCTGGTCGATGTGCAGGACGATGATGTTATCGTCGTAGTCGCTGACGCCCATGCTGAAGTGCGCGGCGGTCTTGCAGGTCTCGGGAAGATAGAGTTCATCGGGTTCCTGGATATCCACCTTGCCGTCGTCTTTCCAGTGGATATTCTGGGTGAGGCGTGCGGGGGAATGGACGAGGAATTCGTCCCCCGAATGGAGATTCCACTGCATGGCAAGACGGGTGCCGATGGCGGCCTCCCCCTCCTGGAGGATGTATCCCTCGGGAAGGAAATTCCGCTGGAGCTTGGTTACATTGCCGTCGGTCTCGGGGGCGATACCGCGGATGATCTTGGGATAGACGGTCTGCTTCAGCTGAATCAACGCGCTGCCTTCGATGACGGGCGTGCCACGTGCACCCCATTCCGCTCCCTCTTTGGTCAGGGCCTCCAGCAGGGGCTGGGGATCGGCGAAGTAGCCTTTTTCATTCCGCGGATAGACGGTCAGGTGGGCCGACATATCCATGATGCCCCGGCGGATGTCTCGGTCGAAACCCGCCATGATGCTGCTGACGATGATGAGAATCGCCACGCCCAGGAGCGGTCCCAGGACGGATAGGAGGCTGATGACGGAGAGGAAGGTCCGCTTGGGACGCAGGTATCTCAGCGCCAAAAAGATGTCAAGTGGTAATCTCAAGGGAGTTGTTCCTTTGGGGTGGTGGCTTCGTTATTGGCCTTTCGCTTAAAGAGCCAGGAGCCGAAGACGGCGGTGAAGGGCGCCACCAGCACCAGCGAGAAACTGCCGATGAGGGTCTTGACGATTTCGGCCGCCACCAGCGGGTTGTTGATGATGGAAGTGGGTGAGGTGCCCTGTGCGGCGAACATCATCAGCAGTGTGATATATCCGCCGGAGTATGCCAGGAGCAGGGTGGTGGTCATGGTCCCCACCACATTTCGACCCATGCGAAGTCCCGAACGCATCAGTTCCAGGCGGGAGACATTCGGGTTGTGCCGTGCGACCTCCTCCATGCCACTGGAGATATCCATGCCCAAGTCCATGACTGCCCCGGAGGACGCCAGGATCATGGCTCCCACGAAGATGTCCCGCAAATCCAGGAAAGGATATCCTCCTGCGGAGAGGAGCGTCTGGGAGAAGGGGAGCACGGCGCCGTTGATTTGCATGACCCGTGTGAAGTAGTGCGCGGTGAAGAGTCCCACGAAGATGCCACTGGAGGCGCCGAAGAATGCGCAGATACCGCAGGTGGTGAAGCCCGCCACCAGATACATGATGACGGCGGTCAGGAAGACCACGCAGGCAAAGATGGTCCAGGCCGCGGGCCACCCCATCATAATCAACGGAATGACCACTTTCCAGATGAGCAGGCAGCTGAAGACGAAACTCAGGAGCGCGTTGAAGCCCGTGAGCCGTCCGAAGATGCAGAGCAGGACGCAGAAGGCAAAGAAGAGCGCGTATGTCCAGCCATTGCGTGCGTAGTCCTGCGCCAGGAGGATGTCCCCTGACTCAATCTCTGTCTTGGAGGCGACCACCACCACGCTGTCGCCAGGCACAAAGAATTTATCCAACTCCATTTGTGCACGCAGTTCATTTCCTGCTACGAAGGTCTCGCCCTTGTGTGGGCCATTTTTAAGCTGGACAGTGAGATGCTGGGAACCGAAGAAGATGAGATTCCGCCCCGCAATCTGCTTGGGGTCGTTCTTCTGTTCCAAAGTGAGGGACTCGCCAGTGGCGATGTCGGTGACGGAGAGGGCCGCGTTGTCCGTGGACACCACTTTTGCGATGGCACGGAAGCCGTCGGAATAGTGTGAGGCTGGTTCGGGGCCGGGAATCAGGAACATCAGCCCGAAAAGCACAACCAGCAGCAGGATAAAGTAGATATCGTGTTTGGAATTAAAACGAGACATCTTTGCAATTCTCAATTCTCAATTCTCAATTCTCAATTCTCAATTAGGGGCAGGGACACCGAAAAGAAAGGACGGAGAGAGTCGAACTCTCCCCGTCCTAAGGTATTTGACGTCGGGGACGCCGTCGATTTATTCTATCTTACTCGGCGATGACGAGTGCCTTCATCTTCTTGGCGATGTCGGTATTCTCGATGATGCCGGAGAAGAGTTCGGCCCCGCAGCCGATGGCGGTGGTGTAGACGGGCAGGGCGGTGTGGTTGCCGCTGGACCAGCCGATGCCGGCCTTGGACTGGAGGAGGAGCTTGCAGGCCTGGCCGACCTTGCCATTGTCGAAGGCCTGCTGGAGGTCCTGGAGTTCGTTGGGCTTGACGAACATGACATTCTTTTCGTCGCCATCAAAGCGGAAGCCGAAGAATTCGGTGAAGACGGGCTTGAATTCGTCAAAGGTGAGAGCGGGGTTGGCTTCCTTTGCCTTCTGGTATTTCTTCTGGAAGCTCTCGGGGGTGCACTTCTGCTCGCCCAGGACCATCAGGTTCAGGCCATAGCCAGCGCCGGCGAAACCGATGGTCATGCCACCAGTCTCGTGGTCACCCGTGGTGACGATGAGGGTCTCCTCGGGATGCTGCAGGTAGAAGTCGTATGCGACCTTCACGGCATCGTCAAAAGCCAGGACTTCGCGGAGGTTGCCAGCGGCGTCATTTGCGTGTCCGCGGTAGTCAATGGCACCGCCTTCGGTCATGATGAAGAAGCCATTGGGTGCGTCATTGGAGAGGACTTCGATGCCCTTGGCGACGAACTGTGCCAGAGAGGGCTGGTTGGGGTCTGCATCGATGGCGAAGGGCAGGGAGTCCTCGCGATAGAGAGCCAGCGCCTTGGGGGTGTCTGCGGGCAGCGCCAGCAGGCTCTCGCGGTCGCGGACCACGGTGTAGCCGGCCTCGGCAGCCAGGTCATAGAGGTTGCCCTTGTACTGCTCGTCGTCCTTCTTGTCGTGCTGGCCGGAGAAGCCGCCGCCGCCGAAGTACTCGAAATCAGATGCGATGAGGTCCAGACCGATGCGGTAGAGGAGGCCGCGGCTGGGCTGGTGGGCGTAGAAGCCCGCGGGGGTGGCGTGGTTGATGGTCACGGAGGTGATGATACCCACCTTCTTGCCACCATCACGATGGGCCACCAGAGCGCAGGACTCCAGGTTCTGGGATTTGTCTGCGGTGACACCCAGTTGGCCATTCTTGGTCTTCTCACCGCAGGCGATTGCGGTGGCCGCCGCGGCGGAGTCGGTGATCAGCGCGTTGGCGGAGCAGGTGCGGGTCAGGGCGTTCATGGGGAAGGAATTCAAGGTCAGGGGACCACGGCCAATCTGCTTGGAAAATTCCTCCGCCAGCATGCGCTGGGGAACGGACATGCCGTCACCAATGAACAAAAAGACATACTTGGGGTTGGCAGCAAAGGCAGCCAGGGCGACAAACAGCGCCAGGAAAGCAAAATTACGCTTGGACATAGTTCGCGTTAGGGTGGTTTTGGGGGGGATTTATAGAAAAAGACGGAGGAAAAAACAAACTCCGCAAATGTAATGCGTTTTCAGGGGTTTGTATAGGAGATTACGAGAGAAAATCCCTTCCCGACGGCGTGGACGCCGGCGGAACACCCCCTCGACGGCGGGGACGCCGTCGGTACACCCCCCTCGACGGCGGGGACGCCGTCGGTACACCCCTTCGACGGCGAGGACGCCGTCGGTACACCCCCTCGACGGCGAGGACGCCGTCGCTACCTCCGGCATTACGCATTACGCATTGATTTTCCGAAGGCCCGCATGGCATCTAGGTTTGTTGCGTTCTTCTGGTCCTCTCCGGCGAAAGTCTTGATACCGCAGTCCTCCGCCCCGAAATACTCCAGGATGGACTTATACTGCGAAATGATTGCGTCGTAGACGCCCTCCGACCCCGAGCTCAAAATCAGTGCGTATTTCTTGGCGGAGGGCTGACCTGGCGCATACCAGCGGGTGATGCAGCTCTGCAGCTGTCCCGAGAAGGACCAGTAGTGCACAGGACTGGCGATGACAACCATCTCCGCGGATGACAACTTGGGATACAGACCCTGCATGTCGTCCGCCTGGATGCACTTGCCTTCGCCCTTGCCGTGACAATACTCGCACCCCAGGCAGCCGTTGATCTTCATGCAGCCAACATTCGCTATCTCCACGACGTGACCCGCACTCTCCGCACCTTCACGAAACGCCTCCACCAACGCCGAGGTATTCCCCCCACGACGGGCACTGCCATTCAAAATCAAAATCTTCATGGATATGGTCTCCTTCCTAGGTTACTCAGTCAACGCGTCACAATGTCTTCCCAGGTGATAATTTACCCTCAGTTTCATCGACGATTTGTAAGACACGGGGAGGATGGTGTAAATTTTCCCCGTAGGGGATGTTTCGGCGTAGCCGATAAAGAACCCCTTAGGGAACAATCGTTTGCATCTCGTTGACAGGTTTTCTGTCCGACGGGCATCGCCCTTCATTACGGTCAGCTTGGCGGCACCATGCAATAGGTAGCGTCCATTGCTTGCTATACACTCATTTCCTGTTTTTTCAAATCGTTGAGGAACCCAAAATACTGTTCTGTTGCACCTACGTTCAAGCGGTATTCTCTTCCCATATAGGCATATCCATTGCCCAGTTCTCGACCGTTTGTGCGGGAGGGGAGGTTTTACGGCGGACGCC
>DCIO01000116.1:0-201 GCA_002315885.1 Lentisphaeria bacterium UBA1724 | reverse complement strand
GACCGTTTGTGCGGGAGGGGAGTCCTACGACTGCTACAGATAATGAAGGAAAAGATCCTGCTGGTACAGGCATCCCCAGTCAAAATTTGGTTTATGTATTCGGCAAGGGTAATAAATTGCTGTATAACATCATTAAAGTTCCTGGCGTGTTGATTGAGTAAATAATTCGGGCGGCATCTTGCCCCTCGTTTCGCTTGCGCC
>DCIO01000130.1 GCA_002315885.1 Lentisphaeria bacterium UBA1724 | reverse complement strand
TCTATAGTGCCCAAAATCCCGATTTCTGTCATTCCAACGGGCAAGAATTCCAAATTCCCTCTTTTTCCCCCCTGAGCCGTAATGCGATGCCCGTCCCACGTGTGTACCGACGGCGTCCCCGCCGTCGAGGGAGTGTACCGACGGCGTCCCCGCCGTCGCAAAAAGGGCGGCGCCCGTCTGCCCTGACCGTAATGCAGGGCGGCGCCCGTCAAAGGGCGGGGGCTTTTGTTTTTCTTGACGGGCATCGCCCTGCAATACCATCGGGAAAAACGGCCGGTGCCAGACCGACCGTAATTCAGGGCGGAGCCCGTCCATGGGTGTACCGACGGTCCCCCGCCTTTTGGGGCCACCGGCCACAAAAGCAGTAAGGGCGTTCCGCCGCCCACACAAGCGCCATGAGGCGCGCCTGGACCACCCGACGGTCCCCCGCCTTTGGGGCCACCGGGCACAAAGGCAGTAAGGGCGTTCACGCCGCCCACTCTCGGGATAAACATCGGACAATGCGTATTACCGTCCCGAAGAGTTAAATATTACATCGTTCTGTTCCTTCGGAGGCAAGAGTGGGCGGCGTGAACGCCCTTACTGCCGCATCCGCGGCGGGGGAACACGCCTTCGGCGTTTATGCGACGGCAGGGACGCCGTCGGTACACCCATTGACGGGCATCGCCCTGCAATACCATCGGGAAAAACGGCCGGTGCCAGACTGACCGTAATGCAGGGCGGCGCCCGTCCCCCGACCGTTGGGAAAGACCCCAGATGCCGTTACCGCCCTGGAACTCCCCCCTACCCTCACCCCCGACGAACTCCAGGAACTACTCTGATATTTGGAAGTGTGCCTGCCCCCCTTGACGATGATGTCATTTTAGGCTGTTGGCTCTTGCCAGCTCCAACAGTCGTGGAAGTTCTCCAAGGAGATATAGCGGGATATTCAGCAAGCCGTCATCAAGGCGAAGATTCTTCATGGATGTTCGTATCGCGAGCTGCGGTCGGAAGGTATCCCGATAGAACCTCAACGATTTTGCATTAACGCTCAAACCTGACTTCACTTCCACCGGAACGAGCCTGTTGTCATCCTGTATGAGGAAATCCACTTCGGCTTTTCCCTTGTTGTTGTACCAGTAACACACGGGGTTGATACCAAGCGCACAAAATTGCTCCAGCACAAGGTTTTCGGCAAGACGACCCTTAAAATCGGAAAAAATGTCCTGACTATTGACTATGACTGCAGGGGAAATCCTTGCAAGTTTCCGCAATATCCCGACGTCCGATGGATAAAGTTTAAACGTGTTCTTTTCCATGACTGCCGTGAGCGGATATTCCGGGGAACTTACTGCACAGACAGTTTGGACCATGGAAGCACCAATAAGCCATTGCAGCGAATCTTCCAAATCCTTCGCCCGTGCGCCATGACGGACTTCGCCGAAGATGAAGCGGCGGTTTTCCTTGGCAAACTGTGACGGAATGGAATGCCAAATCTGCATGAGTTTCGGAACATCACAAGATTCTGCGTGTTTGGAAAAATCGGCTTCGTATGCCTGTAGAATGGAATCGAGTTCTTGCTCCACAATATTCCAGTCGCGCGTTTCCAGATATGCCGTGATTGCGGCAGGCATACCGCCAACGGTAAGATATTCGGAAAGGTAGACCTGCAATTTATTGCAGAACGCATCAGCCAACGGCTCAAGCGGAATTGTCTTGATGTAGTCGTGCATGACCGGATCAACAGCACACAGATACTCATCAAATGAACATGGGGTGAGTTCCCGGATATCGACCTTCCCAACTGGAAATCCACTTTTGTTTTTCGCAGAAAGTGCAAGACCAATCAGGGAACCGGCCGCCGCTATCGTATATTCTGGAGCATCTTCGCAGAAATATTTCAAGGAGTTCAGGGCATCTGGACAGGTCTGAATCTCGTCAAAAATGACCAGCGTTTCCTGCGGGACAATTCTCTTGCCGCAGTAGGAACTTAGCTGTGAAACAATCCTCTGAACGTCATATGTCCCCGAAAAAAAGGACATCAGACCAGGATCCTTGTCAAAGTTGAATTCGACCACGTCGGAAAAATGTTTAGCCCCAAAATGTTTGAGGAGCCAGGTTTTTCCGCACTGGCGAACTCCCTTGAGAAGAAGCGGCTTCCGGCGCGGAGAATTCTTCCATGCCAGCAAGTTACTAACCATATTCCTTTCGATTTGCATCTTTTTTCTCCTCCATATTGTACGCAATCCAATGTAGCGCATCGGTTGAAAAATGCAAATTCAACTGCAAAAGTCAATCGACATTTGCAAGAAATTTTCGCAAAAGTCGATTGACTAGACACAGAATCAGGCGAACCAGAACTTGTCCTTCTCTTCGGTTCCGTCAACCGACCGTAATGCAGGTCGGGTGGCAGTGGCATTACCGGCATTGACCTCTAAGAAATTCTCCGATTTTTGCATGCGGTCCAAGGATAATGGTGTAGTTTATTGCTGTTTCGAGTTGCACTTTTGCGGATTTGATGAGAGTACGGTTATTATGTCCTTTTTTCACGACAAACGGGATTGGTTTTTTGATGCACGCTACGGGATGTTCATTCATTTCGGGCTCTATACCTTCTTTGCCAAGCAGGAGCAGGTGCTGTGGCGCTGGGGGATGAAATACCAGGAATACGACCAGGCGCTGGATGAATTCCGCCTAGAGTACTTCGATGCCAGGGAGTGGCTGGACTTGGCAGAAGCCAATGGCATGCGATACCTGGTCATCACCGCAAAGCACCACGATGGCTTCTGCCTGTGGGACACCAAACTCACCGACTACAATGTGATGCGTACCCCCTTCGGAAAGGATATCATTAAACTTCTGTCGGAGGAATGCCATCGGCGGAATTTCCCGTTGGTGATCTACTACTCCGTGGTGGATTGGCATAACCCCACCTACCCCAATATCGGGCGCTCCCACGAAATCCACACCGACCCCAAATTCCACGATGGGAAAAAATATCTGTCTTTCCTGACGGAGCAAGTGCGGGAGCTCTGCACCAACTACGGTCAAATCGATGGCTTCTGGTGGGATATGAATGTGATGACCGACCTGGGAAAAGTGCGGAAAATCAACAACATGATTCGGGCACTCCAGCCCTCCTGCGTCATCAACAACCGGGGCTTCGACGAAGGGGATTTCTCCACCCCCGAGCGGGATTTCTCCACCAACGCGCTCACGCCCTTCACTACACCCACCGAGGCATGTGACGCCATCGGCGCAGGCAGCTGGGCATACCGCGAGGAAGAGGACTACATCTCATACTTCGCACTGCAATCCAAAATGGCCTCATACCTGGCGCTGGGCGCCAACTTCCTCCTGGGAGTCGCCCCACGCATCGACGGACGACTCTCACCCCAATCCCAGGAGTATATCTCCATGCTGGGAAAGTGGCTCAAACGCGTCGGCACCGCACTGCGGGAATCACCCATCCAGGTCAAAGGCGTCAACTACGTCTGCACAGGAGACGAAACACATATCAATCTCTTCCTGCTCAATCCCCTGAAATACACCACCCTGGAACTGCCGATGCTGAGGGGCGCGAAATCCGCTACACTCCTCAATGACAACCGCGAACTCCCCATCACAACACAGCCACTCTGGTATATCAAAGGCGTAAGCGACAAACCCGTCACTAGAATCCGCGAAATCCCCATCAACGATTTCCCCAACGAACTCCTGGTCATCCGACTAGAGGGCAATTTCAAGAATATCATCCACAAAGCCCCACGCATGACCAAATGCAGGAGCTGGTTCGCACATAGCACCGAAAAGGAATAGAATGGTTCTTCCGACGGCGGGGACGCCGTCGCTACACACCCGCGACGGCCCCGTCGTGTGCTCGAAGCGAGAGCTTCGAGGTCGTCGGCATTGGCGGGCGCAGCCCTTTCCCGACGGCGGGGACGCCGTCGCTACTCCCTTGAGTACCAGCACTCGCCATTATTGCAATTTAGTATGCCTTATTGCACTAACTCATATAACTTAATGCAATAAGACAACCGATATTACAATAAATTAATCCCGTTCGATTTCGGATTTTTTGATTGTGCCCGTTGCGGCATCGATTTCGTATTCGTATTCGAAGCCCTGGTATTTGAATTCGATTTCAAAGAGCCTGTCATCGTCATCGTATTTTTGTTTGACGGGCAGGGTCTTAGCGGTTTCCTGGGGGACTCCCGCGTGTTTCAGAGCAATTGCGGTGGCTTGGTCGATGTTCACTGCGGACAGTTGGTTGTCAAACCCCACGGTCTGCGCCAGCATGATTTTCTGGGTGTCCTTCAGATTGAGGGCGGCAGTCAGTCCTTCTCGGTCCATGGAGTCCCGTGCCACGGAAATGAGGCCATTGGCGGCGCAGAAGAGGTACACATTCTGCATGATGGCTCCCGCATGGAGGCCGCCATGACGCGCCTGGGTCTTCTCGTCCGCTTTCATGGATTTGGAGAGGTCCTGCACATAGACCAGATTGACGGGCGACGGCGCCACGAAGGCCTGCTTTCCCGCAACACCGCGGAAGTCGCCTTCCTTTACCAGACGCAGGAGATTTGCCTGGGCGTCATAAAGGTAGCATGCCTGGGGAAGAATTACATAGATATCGATGTCCTGGACATTGAGGCCCGTGGGGGCGGTGCGGCGGCCATCGGGGCGGTTGATGCCGTTGGCGGCCCAAAGGAGTGATGAAAGAAGCACGGGAGGAAGCTCCTGGGAGGAGAAACTCCGCCCGCTACGGCGCAATGCCAGCGCGTCATACAGAGAGAGGCTGGAGGTCTTTGCGGGCTTGGGCAGCTGGATGTCGGCGGCGAAAATGCCCGTAAAGAGCGAGCAGGCCAGGAACGCCAGGAAGCAGAGTTTCATTGAACGCATGGTTGTCTCCTATTGAATGGTAGGTTGTTCAAGGGACCAAAGGGACCAAAGGGATTCCCAAAGAATGCCCATTGCCCCCCAAATTGAGAATTGAGAATTGAGAATTAAAAAAGAGGGGGCAAGGGGGACACCTCCCCCTCCGTCATTAAGCATTAAGCATTAAGCATTAAGCATTAAGCATTATTTCTCCGTTGCCTGTTTCATGAATTTTTCCAGGCTATCGCTATCAAATCCCAGGGAAGCCAGTAGCAGCGACTTGGAGCATTTTTCCACGACAAAGAGATCGCTATTGGGGAGAATGGCAAAGAGGTATAGGTATGTCCCCCGTTCCTCCTGTAGGCTCACCCACCCGCAGGTCCCCGCGTGATTATCCCGCAGGAAGTCCCCTTGTTTGTCCTCATTCTCCTCTGCGTCATCCGCCTCCCAAGACAAGTCGTGGGTATTTTTCTTTTCGCCGCCAATGATGTAGTCGAAAATTTGTTTCTTCAGGGGGAAGCGCACATTCAACAGTCTATCCACATCCATCTGATTGGCGATGCCCATATCCAGATGGACCAGCGTGGTGCCCTCCCGATTGACCAGGAATTTCTCCACCACGCCGTCCCGGATGGTATTGCCGTTGGTCTTCATATATTGGATTAACTTCTCGAAATGGATATCCGCGCCTGCCACGCCGATGAACTCGCCCTGTCGATTGAGAATCGGGTAAGTGCATGCCAGCAACGGGCGTCCATTACCCGCATCCTGATAAGGGGCGCCCCAGATTGCCTCCTGGCGGCCAGTCTTCTCAAATGCCTCCTTCGTGACGACATACCAGGAGCGCTTGCGGTTGTCGTAATCCTCGGAATACTCGGGATTGAAGGGATAGGCGATCTGAAGGCCGGTGTTTTCCAGCCCCACGTATGCCCGTCGGATGAGGAGCCCGTAGTCCAGCATGTATTCCTTCCGGTCCTGAAGGGTTTCTCCGGGCTGAAGCGCGCCATCGGAAAGCAACACCAAGTCCAGCAAGGAATGAGAAATGGGTGACATCCGGTCCAGTTGAGGAAGACACTCCGCCTCTGAAGTCCCTTTGGGAATGATATACGAAAGGATATCGGGATTAAGGCTCCTGTTGTAGTAGATCATCGATTCACGCTTGCCAAACGCAACACTCCCGGGTGTCGTGTATTCCCGATAGTCCAAAATGGGAAGGCCCTTCACACCCTCAGGACGGTAGGCAGAGGCCGCCAATACCGCAGAATAGTCCACCGTGGTCTTCAGACGACGAGCCACATCCACCATCCGGTCGGATAGCAAAATGGAAGACTGAACCACATTGCCCTCCATCCCAAAAAGATGGGAGTTGAAATTCAGGAAGGTGTTGGCATCCTTCAACGTCGATGCCTGAATCCGAACTTGATGGAGGGACAACGCGGACATCACAAATGCCACAAACCACCCCAGCAATACCAGGGAAAGCATCGCCTTGGCATGGCGGGACATGAAGCGACGGGCTTTCATCCAGGCGGTATCCGGCAGTGCCTGGATCGGTTCGTCCGCCAGATAACGCCGCAAATCCTTCGCCAATTCCTCCACCGTCTGGTAGCGTTCCTCGGGGGCGTAAGCGGAGGCCTTGTTGATGATGGCCGCAAGGCTAGGAGAAATCGGCACCCCGAAACGACTTTCCACGGGGCGACGATCGCCTTGTTTCACCTCCTGAACGAGTTCCTTGAGGTTCTTGCTCACAAATGGACGCTGGAGAGTGGCGATTTCGTAGAGAATGATTCCCAGCGCATAGATGTCCGCAAGAATATCCCGTGGTCTCTGACAGAAGAGTTCGGGAGCCATATACCGGGGCGTGCCATCCAGGGGTTGCTTCTGACCAGGCGGGAGATTTTTCAGGACATTGAGATTTTTGGCCAATCCCCAGTCCATCACATACGCCTCGCCGTATTCTCCCACCATGAGATTCTCGGGTTTCAGGTCGCAATGGATAATGCCTCGGGAATGAGCATACGCCACCGCGTCGCAAAAACGCAGGAAAACATCGATATGCTGGCGCATAATCTCCAGATACTCCCAGACATTGATCCGCTGGTGCTCCAACTGGACTTCATCCAGATTGAGAATCTCCTTCAGAGTCTTCCCTCGAACCAATTTCATGGTCAGGTGGACGCCATTCTTCTCGTCTTTCAAGAGGCTGTACACCGAAACGATGGCGGGGTGTTCCAACTGCGCTGTAATCATCGCCTCATTCAGGAACGCCTGGCGAATCGCGGGGTTGTTCAGATGCTCGCCACGGAGGGATTTCAGCGCAACCACACGCCTCAGAATCTTATCCTGCGCCGTGGATAGAATGCCCTGGCCGCCTTCCGCAAACTTCCGCAAAATCTCGTATTGCTTCTCCAAATCCACCATGCTTTCCGCCTCAGGAGCGCTGCTGTCAATGGATGCGCTCCCTGTCATGGCAGTAGTATTGCCGAATACGGTCTGGTCTCCCACGGAATGCTTGGCGCTCTTCAATACCTTGTGGTGCAAAAACGTCACCACGCTCCTAAACGTGGTCTGGTTCTGGTCGCCTAGCGAGTCAGCGTGTTTCGTCGTATGGTCTACACCCGTTACTAACGTCCGCCCGTCATCTTCGACCTCACCCTGTTCGTCTAATGCAAGACGGCAAGTGACATCTGCCTCCTGAGAGTAATCTTCATCCACTGGATTGAGCGACGTGTTATTTAGCATAAAAATCTCTATCGTTGCAGCCCCAATGGATACACATACACCACCCACAGGCCATTATGAAATCCTTCAGAACACCAGGAAAACGTAACAGGGTTAATCTAATGCGTATTTCCCAAAGGGAACGCGACCTCTCCCCACAATCTCCTCCCAGAGCATCTCAGACAACTTCGTTTGCATTTTTGGACGCATTTCTTCTGGGGGATTCGTATGTACGCATTATCTTACCTTAGTTCCGTGAAAGTCGGCCCTATCCCCCCAAAAGAGGTATCCCATGAAAAAAATCCTTTGCATCGCTCTGCTTATCTCTGCCGCATTCTTCTGCTTTGCCCAGAATGCCACCGCTGTAGCCCCCAACCCCACCCAGGAGGAAATCAAGATGCCCATGGAAAAGACCTGCCAGTTCATCAAGGAAGTCGGACACTACTTCATCGCCACCGTGGACGGCGACCAACCCCATGTGCGTCCCTTCGGAACCATCCACATCTTTGAAGGCAAGCTCTACATCCAGACGGGTCGTGTCAAGAATGTGGGCAAGCAGCTTCTGAAGAATGGCAAGATTGAGCTGTGCACCATGAAGGGCGACGAGTGGATTCGCGTCACAGGCACCCTGGTGGAAGACCCGCGACGCGAGGCCAAGGCATCCCTGCTGGATGCGTATCCCACCCTGAAATCCATGTATTCCGCCGATGACGACAACACCATGGTGCTCTACTTCCAACCCGGCACCGTGACCTCCACCATCTGGAGCTTCAACCACGAGCCCATCGTGATGAAATTCTAGACACACGCAAAATTCCCAGGCTGATTTATCAATACCATGAAGCGATTCCTTTCAGCGTCATTTCTCGTACTGACCACCGCCCTGCTCTATGCGGCAACCGCGTGGGATTTTGTGGGCAATCAGCCTGGGGATTTCTCCCATAACTTCAAGGTCGCAAACCTCACCCCCGAGGGCTTTGTCTATACCATCCCCGACGACACCTACGGCACCATGCGCTTCAATACACAGGGCGTGGACTGCCAAAAACTCCCTTATCTGGAAATCTATTCCGGAGTGGGACGGGATATGCTCTTCACCTTCATCGCATACGGTGATGGCGAAGGCGGTTACGGAAACGAACGAAGCACGGTCAGCAATTTCGGCAAGAACAACCTCTTCTTTCCACAGCGGGCCACGGTGGACCTCACTACCAACCAGCGCTGGAACCAGGGGGGCGTCTCCTCCTTCATCCTGACCTTCTCCAACAGCGGAATGGGCTCCTGGGCAACCATCAAGGCAGTGGCACTCCGACGGGGCCGGGACCGGCTCACCAATGGCGCACTGCTCCTCCATACCACTGGCGAGGCCCCCGACGCCTGGGAAATCTCCGACTTCGCGGGATACACCCCTGACTGCTACAACGGCCTCCCCGCGGTGCGTGTCAACGGCGGCACCGCCAAGACCCACCTGAATTACTTCCAGCGGGAGCGCGTCCACCGCATCTCCTTCTACGGCACTGGCGTCCAATCCGCCCAGGTCACTATGGCGCTACGGGACGGCACGCCTCTCCCCGCCATTGACCTAGCGGAGACCGAGCCGGGTTTCTGGCAGGCGGAATACGCAGTCCCCTACGATGCCTTCCAGGGCGATTTCGCCATCCAATTTGCCGACGAGGGGCAATTCGGCGATGTGCTTCTGGAGGACCTGCGTGGAAAGCAGGGCTACCGCGCCAGCTGGATTTGGACTCCCGAGGGGGCCAAAGATAACCAGGAAGTCTATTTCCGGAAGGAATTCTACCTGGAAGACCCCGCACAATATACCGAGGCACTCCTGCAGGCCACCTGCGATGACGCATTCACCTTCGAAATCAACAACAACCGCATCTTCAACGCCGCAGGGTGGGGGAATGTCCAGTGCACCGAAGCAAAGCAATACTTTGTCAAGGGCAAGAATGTGATTACCGCCAATGGGCGCAATGGCAGCAGCAAAGCGGGTTTCATCGCGGAAATCCGCCTGAAGAAAGCCGATGGCTCCTTCGACTACCTCTTCACCGACGGCAGCTGGCTGACCAACACCGCTCATCCTGGGGACAACTGGCGGCGCATCGATCCCCCAGAGGAGACCAAGCGCGGTTGGAAGAAAGCGGAAGACCTGGGCAGGCCCCCTGTGGCGCCCTGGGGAGCGGCTGTCCGATACTATACCGAACTCCCGAAAGCCGAAGAAAAGACTGCGTTGGACAAAGAGGCCTTCGCAAAGCGTGAGAGTTCTGTCCGTATCGGCAACCTGAATGGCTACCCTGTTCTGGAAATCGATGGCGAGCCCACCCAGCCCGTCATCTTCGGTCTGCGCTGGAAAGGCGACCGCACGGAGAATTACGCCACCGCCAAAGCCAGTGGTTTCAAGGTCTTCCGACTGGTCTGGGAAGTCGCCTTCGAGGCCTGGAAGCAAGATGGCTCCATCGACTACTCGGGACTGGAAAAGGACGTGGAAGAACTCCTCTCCGTCATTCCCGATGCCAAAATCATGCTGATGACGCGCATCAGCTCGCCCTCCTGGTGGATTGCACAGCACCCCGAGGAAGCCATCGTCTATGCGGATGGCGTCACCACTGGCGGTGATGACGGCCCCTTCGCTTCCCCCACCAGCGAAGTCTGGCTGAATGCGGCCACGAAGATGTATGCCGAGGCGGTCTCCCACGTGGAAAAGGCGTGGTTCGCCAATGCCATCATCGGCTATATGCCCTGCAATCTCCGTGGTCCCGAGTGGGTCTTCCCCGCAAAACACAACGGCTTCGGCGACTACAGCAAGCCCATGCTCAAGCATTTCCGAAGATTCCTCCGTGGCAAATACCACGACGACGTGAAGGAATTGCGGAAAGCCTGGAAGAACCCCGCAGTCACCTTCGAAACCGCGGGAATCCCCAGCCTGCCCCTCCGACAGGGCAAAAACGAATTCTTCCTGGATGACAACCGCCAGGACGCCATGGACTACAACCGCGCCTTGCAGGAAGCCGACACCAACGCCATCATGGCATTCATGGATGTGGTCCACGAAAACGCACCGAAGAAACTGGCCTGGCTCTACTACGGCTACCTCATGACCCTCACACACCTCTACAACCACCCCGCATCCACGGGACACTACGATGTGAGCAGACTACTGTCCTCCGGGAAAGTGGATGTGATGGCGTCCCCCATCAGCTACATCTGGCGCAGACCTGGCGACATCTCGGGGTGCGGTTCCGTGGAAGACAGCTACCGCCTCCACAATGTCCTCTGGCTCCAGGAAGCCGACAACCGGACCTTCCTGACGGTGGCCGACGAACACAAAGTCACCTTCGAGCCCAAGGCGTCACTCTTCGAAAATCGCCGCGAGTTCATCTACTCCGCCTTGAACCGCGTGGGTCTCTGGTATTACGACCTGGGCGGCGAATGGTATGACTCGCCATTCTTCCACGAGGACTTCCGACGCATCAACCAACTCAACCAGGAAATCTGGTCGCAGCCCGTCACCTGGAAACCGCAAGTCGCATTCTTCTTTGACGAAAAATGCGTGGATGGCCTAGTGATGCCCAACGGAAATTGGGGCGAGATGCGTCCCTGGCGACTGGCCGCCGAAGCCCAGCGTCCCCTGGCCGTCAGCGGCATCCCCTACGACATCTTCGAATTGGAAGACCTCTACACCATGAACTTGAACCAGTTCCAGGTCCTCTTCTTCCCCAACGCCTGGCGTAACGACCCCCGCTTCGCCGAATTCCTGCAAAACGAGGTCTATGCCAAAGGAAAGACCGCGGTCTTCCTCTACGCCCCCGGCTTCGGTCAAAAAGGCGGCGTCAAGGCCATGCAGGAAATTACGGGAATGAAACTCCGGAAGATGCCCTTCGGCACGCCGCTGGAATACGCCACGCTGGACAACCGTGTGCTGGGCAATCAGGGCATGCACCAGACCGAGGCTTTCGCCGTCAATGACAACAAGGCGGAAATCCTGGGATACTACACTGCGGATGGCTCACCCGCCGCCGCCACCAAGCAAATCGGCGAAGGGCGCAGCGTCCTCCTGCCCGTCCCCGATCCCACGGGAAAGACCACGCGGGAAATCTGCAAAGCCGCGGGATTGCAACCGCTGGACGACAAATTCGACCGCGTAGTCTATGACGGCAACTACCTGGGCGTCATCCCCACCGACGGCCCTGGCCCACGTACCTTCACCCTGCCCCAGACCCACTACGCTACCGCAGTGGAATGCTTCACGGGACAGGAATTCACCATTGAAAAAGGCACTTTCACAGTAGATAGCATGGCACCAGGCGAGGCCTGGCTCTTCCAGCTGAAATAGGATTCCACCATGAAAAACAAGGCATTTTTCGGAGAAAAGCAGGCACAATGGCTGGAGAAGGCCGCCAAGAGCCGCCCCACCCTCCACGAGACCCGCATCAAGCCCGTGGCGTTGATTGAGACCAAAGCCGACAAGAAGGCCTGGCAGGGCGTGGCGGTCAAGGCGATTCCTGGTGGATTGGAGGCAATGAAGGAGCACTACCACTGGGCCAAGACCTGGATCCTGGATTTCGGACGACATATCACCGGCACCATCGAACTCAAGTGGCATACGCTGGCGCGCAACGACTCACCACTGCGCATCGATTTCAAGTTTGCCGAAACACCCTACGAACTGGCGACGGAATTCGAGACTTACCACGGGCATCTGGACCGTAGCTGGCTCCAGGACGGCGTTATCGTATTGGACGACTTCCAGCCCCTGGTCCGCTTCCAGCGACGCTACGCCTTCCGATATGTGAAACTCCGCCTGGGTGCGCCCAATTTCGATATCCAGATTGACGACATCACCGCCATCGCACAGACCTCAGCAAACGATAGCCGATACACGCCGATTCCCGAGGGCGGTGCGCTCACCAAGCAGGAAATCGCCATTGAAAAATGCTCCGCCTGGACCCTCCGCGAGTGCATGCAGACCATCTTCGAGGATGGTCCCAAGCGCGACCGGCGCCTCTGGCTGGGTGACCTGCGTGTCCAGGCATTGGTCAATGGCGTGACCTATCGGAATTACGCATTGGTGGAACGCTGCATCTACATTCTGGCGGGTTCCTGCAACCCAAAGGGCGAAATCCCCGGCGCCGCATACGATGCCAAGGACGGCTTCTCCGCCTCATGCATGGTCCAGACCTACGCGCTGCTCCTGGCGCCACTTCTGCTGGAACACCTGAATTTCTACGGACGGAAGGCATTCTGCAAGGAACTCTTCCCCGTGGCACTGCATCAAATCGACCTCTTCCGGAAGGTCATCGACAAAGACGGGAAGATCATCCCCGGCAAGTGTTCCTGGCTCTTCATCGACCACGATGCCGACCTCTGCCGGGAAACGCCCGCCCTGGGACTCTACCTCTTCTCTCTGCGTAACGCCGCAAAACTTGGCGAACTCCTGGGCATGCCCCAGCCTGAGTTGGTCGCCGAGGCCGATAAGCTGGCGAAACAGCTCAAAGAACGCTGCTTCGATGCCAAGACCGGACTCTTCCGTTCCGATGACGAAACGCGACAGTTCTCCTGGGCCACACAAATCTGGTTCATCCTGGGCGATGTGGTCACGGGAAAGGAAGCCCTGAAAGTATGGAAAGCAATGCTGGCCTCCAAGGAAGCCCGTCGTCCCCACACGCCCTATCTCTGGAACAGCGTCCTGGAAATGGGCACCCACGTGGGCGACAACGCGGGCGTCCGAAAGATCATCCGCGAATACTGGGGCGGAATGCTGGCGCGGGGGCTGGATACCTTCCCCGAGGTCTTCGTTCCCGAAAACCAGTTCTTCTCCAGCTACGGCGACTGCCTGATGAACAGCGATTGCCACGCCTGGAGCTGCGGCGCGGGATACTATCTACGACTCCTCGCAAATATTTAACGATTCTCGATTCTCGATTTTCGATTCTCGATTCTCGACCTCCCCGCCCGCCAAACGGTCGAGAAGAAAGCACAAGGTACTGTAGGCGTCCGCCGTAAAACCTCCCCGCCCGTCCAAACGGTCGAGAAGAAAGCACAAGGTAATGCAGTCATTTGACGTCTTTGACTCCCCGCCCGCACATACGGTCGAGAAGAAAGCACAAGGTACTGTAGGCGTCCGCCGTAAAAACACCCCTCCCGCCGTTACGGTCGAGAGGGGAGGCAATTCAGGCTACTTCTGGATATATTCCATGTAGCGGTTGTAGAGGTGCCCCGCGGAGGTATACATGGAGTTGGGGCTCATGAAGTGAGAGAACTCGAAGGTAATCGCCTTGTCCAGGCCAGCCTTTTCGGCGGCTTCTAGTTTCAGGAGCATCTTCTCCCACTTGATGGGCAGGAAGCGGATGGGCATATCACGGTCAAAGGTCTCGCAGTTGGTCCAGGACTGCATGCCGTGCTTCACTGCCAGTTCCTTGTTTGCCGCCAGGAATTCCGCCAATTCGCTGTATTCCACATGGCCATCCTGGAATGCCACGGCATCCAGAACGCCTTCCATATTGGCCAGCATGGCGTCCCACTGCTTGTAATGCTCTTCCACGGTGATTCCGTGTTCCTTGGTGAGAGGTCCACCGGCGGGAACTGCCTTGCAGCCATCAATGTAGGGAGAGACCATGACGGGAAGATTGCCAGAGAGTGCCTTGACGTGGGCGCCCAGGTCGTGCTGGAAGGCAATCATCTTGTCGTTGCGACGGGAGAATTCCAGAGAGAGATACCATCCCTTGAAGCTGGGATGGTGGGAGTATTTCTTCCAGACTTCTTCGCACAGCGGGAAGTTGATTTCACGCTCCAGCTGAATCATGTCGTCATCGTGGACGCCATACAGGTCGTAGGTGCCGAAATAGAATGCCATGCCGTATTTGTCAGCCAGGGTGAGGAAGAGCTCCACCAGATCAATCGGGGGACGATAGCAGCCGAATTTGTCTACCAGGACCTTGGAGTCCAGGGCGATGAAGCGCTGGAGACCGCAACGGATGAGGACGACGGTGTCGATACCGCAAGCCTTCATTGCCTGGAAATCGGCTTCCCATTCTTTGGGACCCCAGTTCTGGTGTGGGATGTCGTAGCTGATTTCATCAAGAAAAGTGCCAGTGATGCGCATGGTTGTAAATCCTTTGGTTAGTTTGGGTTAGGTTATGGAGAATGAAGGTTAGTAAAGAAGTCCTGCGATGATGCCCGTGGCGAAGGATGCAAACGTCCCCGCGACCATGGACTTGACAGCGAGTTTGCAGATTGCCGTGCGTTGTTCGGGAACAAGTGCACCGAGACCGCCGAGATAGATTCCGATGGAGCCCACATTGGCGAAGCCGCAGAGTGCATAGCTGATGATGACTCGTGTGCGCTCCGTGCATTCCCCCATAGGCCCCGAGAGCATTTGTGCAAAGTGCGAATATGCCACG
This sequence comes from Lentisphaeria bacterium UBA1724, assembly GCA_002315885.1. Classification (GTDB taxonomy): domain Bacteria; phylum Verrucomicrobiota; class Lentisphaeria; order Oligosphaerales; family Oligosphaeraceae; genus UBA1724. The sequence goes on along the minus strand of DCIO01000130.1, from coordinate 1,040 downwards.
AATTCATTCAAGAAGGTCTTTTCGCCCAGCAATTCCGCGCAGGGCATGACATCCTGCGTCGGGATTCCCAGGAGGAATGCGAAGGGTGAGAAAATCCACCCGATTACCTTTTGCAGTGTCAGCCATTCCGCACCGCAGGCACCCGCCACGGAATTCCAAATCCAATGGCACATGGCCACCAGGGACAGGAAGCCAATCAGCATGGCACCCACATTCAAGGCGAGCTTCAGCCCCTCCGAGCAACCCCGTCCACACGCATCAATGACATTGGCATCCTGGTCTTCGTTGTCAATCTTGCAACTTGTCATGGTTACGGGAGTGTCGGTCTCCGGAAGCAGAATCTTGGCAAAGACGACTGCGGCAGGAGCGGACATCACGGATGCGGCCACAAAATGCGCGGCGACGCCATCAAGGTATGGCGAGAGCATGATGACATACCCTCCCAGGACAGTGCCCGAGATAGTTGCCAGGCCGCCGGTCATGAGGCAGAGCATTTCCGAGGTGGTCATCTTGGCGAGGTAAGGACGGACTAGCAGTGGTGCTTCCGTCATACCCAAAAAGACATTGCCCATGGCACCCACGGCTTCCGCACCGGACATCCGCATGATCTTTCGCATGCAGAAGGCCATACCTTGAACAACCCATTGCAGGATATGCAATTTATAGAGCACCGCAGTCAAGGCGGACATGAAGATAATCAATGGCAGTGCCTGGAATGCGAAAATAAAGCCATTTGCGGGCCCGAAGGCCTCGGCGGATTTTTCGGGATCGCCCAGTAGACCGAAAAGAAACACCGCGCCTTCTTTGGATTGCGCCAGGAGTTGGCTGACGAATTTGTCTACGAATTCAAAGACCTTCTGTCCCCAGGGGGTCTTCAGAACCAGGAAAGCGAAGACGAGCTGGAGGAGTGTGCCATTGATCACGAGTTTCCAGTCGATTTTCTTTCGGTCGGATGACCAAAGCCAGCAGATGCCAACCATGACGAGAAAGCCGATGACGGAGATGATTTTTTCCATGGTGTGTACCGACGGCGTCCCCGC
>DCIO01000073.1 GCA_002315885.1 Lentisphaeria bacterium UBA1724 | reverse complement strand
ACCAGTATGTCCTGCCCGACGAGCGCGGCAAGCTGCAGACTGCCACCTTCGAGGTCAACATGGGCGTCAACGAAGACGACCAGATAGTCCAGGATGCGACGATTAGCTGGGATGACGCCGCGGGCATCTTTGACGTTGACGTCGAGCCTACCATTGTTATCGAAGGCAAGAGCGTGATCCTGACCTACAAGGTCAAGGAAGATGCCGAGCTGGGCAAGAGTGCCACCATCACCCTGAAGGCTCAGGACAATGGTCAGAGCTACAACTTCAAGGAGAAGACCCTTAAAGACGATCCCCAGTGGAGTGACGATGTCACCATCACCGTCTTCGTGGGTGCTTCTCCCTGGTATCCCATCATCTCCTTCGAGTGCGAGGAGCCCGAGTCCCATGTGGATGGCCACACCTTCCACCTGGTTGCCGGCAATGATGTCTACGAGCTGACCGTCAAGGGTGACACCAACACCCTGATGCCCGCCGACTACGCCGCCGCAGGCGTTCCCGGATTCCAGGATAACACCGACATTGACGTCACCGTCTATGTGTGGACCATGGAAGATGGTACCACCAAGGAAATCTGCGCCGAGAAGGAAGTCACCGTCAGTGAGTACGGTCTGCCTGGCGAGGCCACCTGCGCTGAGGAATCCGTGGAAGCGGATGAAAAAGGCTGGGTGACTCTCCCCGAGATTTCCGTCCCCATGGCTCAGAGCTACGAGTTGAGCATCCTGGATGAGAAGGGCAAGGAAGTCCAGCAGATTTCCGGTGATTTCACCCCCAATGACAGCGGCATCATCCTGCCTGTGATCACTGGTCAGACCCTGCAGATTCCCGAGGCTGGTGACTACACCGTCGTCGTGAAGGGCATCAACCCCAATGGTGAAGGCGATGAGCCCGAGGAGGTCCTGACCATCACGGTTCCCGAGGATAGCGAGGCTGAGGTCGAGTGGACTGGCGACGAGTTCCTGCCCGAGAATGGCCGCATCCTGACCACCGACGCCGTCAAGCTGAGCTGGCCCGTGGCTACCAACGCCGAGTCCTATACCGTGCGCGTCTATGGTCCCGATGGGCAGTTGCTGGAAGAGGCCACTGGCATCTACGAGACCAACTACACCACCACGGAGACCACTGCCGAGGAAAAAGCCCAGAACTACACCTGGTATGTCTCCGCCATCCGTGATGGCGAAGTGGCCCTGGCCAGCGAGTTCCACAACTTCACCCTGGCTACCACCACCAAGGATGTGATCCCCGATGGCGTCGCGGCTGTCGGTCCCAATAGCCTGTCCATTTCCTTCCAGGGCATCCTGGAAGAAGACGCCGTGGTGAAGGTGGACTGCCTCTACTACTCCTGCACCACCAATATGTGGGTGAACAACATGGGAGTCGTAGCGGATGCCAGCACTGCGGGCCAGATTGTGGTGCCTCTGGAAAATGAGGTCGTCGAAGGTGACTACGTCGTCCTCTACATCTACGTCGACGGCGTGCTCTGTGGCGAAGGCACTGCCTATATGATCGAGGCCGCTAGTTTGATGCCCTAGGCATTATCCATGGACAAGGGCATTCCCCGATCGTGGGGGATGCTCTCAACAGATTTTCCCAACCAAAATAACCAATCAAAAATAAGGAATTGCATCGATGAAGAAATCTCTCCTCTTCATTTTTTCCCTGATTCTGGCCGCTGGGCTTTTTGCCCAGGAAGTCGTTGCCGAACAGCCCGCTGGCGCACCCGCGGAACCCGCCGCTCCCACTTTCGAGGAAGGCGCTTCCGATAGTGACTGGGTTGTCACTTTCGGCATCTCCTATCGTAATTTCAAGAATCCTGAGTTGAAGAGCGGTGCCAGTTCTTCCTTTGAGGATTTCATTCTGAACGATGCCGACGGCATGTATTACAATGCAGGCACTCCCGCCTCTCCCAATCAGGACGCCATGAAGGCTGCCTGGGATGCCCGTTTCCCTGGTGTGACTTCAGGTGTCAGACAAATGACTTTCGGGTCTTTTAATGGCGCGCAGTTCAGCAAGAATGGCTCCTATGGCAATGCCGACCAGATCGCTCCTATTCTGGGATTCGAGAAGGGGCTGTGGGAAAAGGACGAACTGGATGTGAAACTGGTGGGTAATTTCCAGTTCTTCACCATGGACTCCGGTGCCAAGGGCAGTGGCGCTGCCAGCATTTCCGATCGTTATGACTACTGGGTCGCACGCAGTGCTGCCGGCATCAACTACAACACAATTTCCAAACTCGCTCCCTCCTCCTCCGTCGCAGGCACAGTGCCCGTCTCCGCTTCCGTGGACTTTGACATGGACCTCTATGTCTTCGATCTGGGATTGAACGCCGGTTATAATTTCGACAATGGCGTCCGTGGTTTTGTCGCGGCGGGGCCTACCCTGACCTTGGCTGACATGAACTCTTCTTCTTCCGTGACCGTCGTGACGGGCAATGGGATTGGCAAGAACAGCGATAGCGATGACGACCTGGAATTCAACCTGGGTCTCTATGTGTCTGTCGGCGCCAATTATTGGCTCAACGAGTCCATCGGTCTTTCCGGTGAACTCCGCTTCGACCGCGGTTGCGGCGATGTGGGCACCCGCTACTTCAGCCAGAACATGGATACCGTTGGTGGCATCCTGAAACTCCAGTATCGCTTCTAGGAGGTAGCGACGGCGTCCCCGCCGTCGGGAAAGGCGCTGGCAGGGGCCGCGCCAGAACATTGCAAAAAAAGGGCTGTTGCATGACCTCTGACGGGAAGCAACAGCCCTTTTCAATTCTCAATACTCAATGAAATAGGGCTAGGACTGAAGAATCCCGAATCATACATGTCACAGGGACTCTATTTCTCTTGTCGTTTCTAATTCACCATGAAAAGCACTTTTGTCAATCCGATTTATGTCTTGTTGGCCTTCTGTTTTTCGTGGGCGGGGTTTGCTGCGAACATTGAGGTTGTCCGTCTAGGTGAAGAGAAACTCGGGACAAGCGCCCGTTCGGTGGAGCAGGTATTGGACGATGGTGGTATTGCGGTGATTTTCAGCCCTGCGGATAAAGCAGACGAGGCCTATCGAGGTGCGTATTTGGTTCATGATGATAGCGTGGTATTGATTTCCGCCTATGAGAATATCCCGAATCTTTTTGGATGGCCCTGGGCTGCACAGAATCTGGTTGGGCCTTCTGACGGCAGCCAGTTCTGGTGCGTAAGCAAGGATAAAACCGGTGCCAATGTGGTGAAATCTTGTGTGCACTATTATGGTCCCGAGGGTTTGAAGTTCGCCCCGTCAATTGGCACCCAACGGATTTATCTCTCCGAGGCCGGAAAGGCGATGCTTTATTGTGGCACCGGCGAATCAAACCTGGGCTCTTTCAACCAGTCGGTTTTTACCCCGGAAGGCGAGAAGTTTTCCTTGGAAAAGAATACGGGGCTCGATCCCGCGGTGACTTCGGATTTTCAGTCGCTCTTCTACTTGGCGGTCCAAGAGGACGACAATACTCGTCTGCTTCTGCGGAAATACGACCTGGAGACCGGTGAAAGCGAGGACCTGGAGGAGGTGGGGGACCGAGAAGTGCTGGGGCTCTTCAATGGCGGTTTCCTGAAAGACCAGCACGCAGTCTGTGCCTCTGCGGACGGTGGTGTGGTGGTCTATCGTTTTGCGGAGGCAAACGTGCCGAAACTGCGTGTGGCCTTGCGGGACTCCGCTGGGATGTATTCCTTCAAGACGCTGGTCGGCACGGAGGGCGCCACCGCTCCTGCCATTTCCGCCAACGGTCAGTTCGTGGCATATCGCCAGAATGGGTGCATTTACCGATATGACCTCTCACAAGGCGTGGCGGAGGTCGTGTCTCAAGGGACTCAAGGGACTCAAGGAAACCAGAACATCTCGTCCAGTCAGCCTGCGATTTCTCCCAATGGTCGGTATGTCGCATACGTGGATGACGCGGGCGCATTGTGGCGTGCGGATTGCGGTGCAGCAATTTTTATGGAAGAAGACAGACAGTATTTTTTGACGGATTCTGCTGAGAAATTGGGTTTTGTGGTCAATGGCGCTTCCGAGGATACGACGATTCGTTGGGAGTTCGTGGATGATGAGATCGCAGGACTTCCTGGGACGATTGTCACGAATGATGGGGAAGAAGTCCAGTGTGGGGAGGCGTATTCGGTCTCCTCCTTGCCCTGGAGTTTCAAGTCGCAATCCACCTCTGGAGCATCTTGCCAAATCCGCCTCACGTTGAATTCGGGGTATTCCAGTGTTTTGACATTGGTGGTCTCGGATTTTGTGAATTTGACGGCGGCCGTGGATAAGGGGTACGCCTGCCGATATACTGACTTGCATTTCCCCAATTCAGAGTCCATCGGCGTGGTAACGAATGCCATGGGAGACAAACAGGATGACATGGAATTCTGGAACTACGGGGTGTCGAGCAAAATCTGGCAGAAGCTCCTGGATGGCAAGATGACGAAATTGGCGGTGGCATCCCAGGACGGCACTGTGGTTTATTGGGCGGATGCCCAGGGTGCATTCTACCGCAATGACGTGTTGTTATTGGGAGGTGGTGTTTCGGAAGTTGTGATTTCCCAGGATGGGCACGTGGCGGTGATTCAGGATGGCGCATTGAAGTTCTCTTCGGATCATGGCACGACTTTCACCAAGATTGCCGACACCTGTCAGGATGTGCGGATTTCCGCGGATGGCGCCACCATGGCGTGGATTGAGGGGACGACGTTGAAGGTGTCGTATCGCTTCGGGGAGGAATCCCTGGATTATGCGAAGAATGTTTCCAGGCTATTTGGCATGACCCAGGATGGCCTGCAGTTGCTCTACCAGGACACGGCTGGGTGCTTCCACGGTGCGAAAAGCACCAGTACCAGCGTCCAATTCACGTTATCGGCGATTCCCTCGAATGCCCAGAATGTGGTTTTTTCGTCGAATGGCCGTCGGGTGATGTGGACTGCGGTGCCTGAAGAGGCGGGTGCAAAGGCATCTCTCTACAGTCTGGATGTGGACATCTTGAAGAAATCCGCGCCAGTAGTTGCGACATGCCTGACGCCTGGTGTGGTCCGGGATGTGCTGAAGAGTGCCGTCAGTCCATCTGCACAATATGCGGTGCTTTCCACTGCCGCGGATATGGAGAAGGGCGGTACCACGACGGCGGAAAATCAGAGCGTCAATCTTTTCCAGTGGACGGATTCACAGTGGTCGAACCAAGCCCCTTACTTCGGAGTTACCAGCCTCGGTGAGACCCTGGAGGACACAGAAAAGGAATTTTCGTTGTATATGAAGGATGCCGATGACAACGCCCTGGTGGCAAGAATTTTTGTGCAGCCGGGTCATGGTACGGCGAAGATGGTTACTCCTGCCAAAGGGAGTCCATTCTATAAGCTTTTCTATACTCCCGAACAGGATTTCAGTGGCGAAGACCAAGTCACTTTGACTCTTTCGGATGGGAGTGTCACGATTACCAGGACACTGGGGGTTACCGTGAAGCCCGTGAATGACCCGCCCGTGTGGGATGATGAACAGACGCCGTCGGAAGTGTCGGTGAATGCCCTGGAGGCCGCATCTATCACACTGGTTGCCACGGATGTGGATAACATGGTGGAGCAGTTGGTCTATTCTCTTCAGGAAGGCGCGCCGAGTTGGGCGAGTGTGGAAGGCAATCAGCTGATGCTGACGCCCGGACTCCGGGATGCCGGCCAGGTGGTTCTGACCGCGCAGGTCTCCGATGGGGAATATACGGTTCCTAAGGAAATCACGGTGACGGTGTGCGCTGGCGAGGCGGAGATGCCTGTGGAAGTGCTGTTGAATGCCTCCACGGCACCGAGTCAGCCCAAGGAATACGCCGAGTACCTCCAGGTCACGGTGGCGGGATGCTGGCAGGATTTGACTCCTGGACAGTGGCATGCGCTGTCTCTGCCAGGCACCGCGGATGTCGAACAACTCTGCACTGCGTTGGGCTGTACTGAAATCTACATCTATCAAGGGTGTACCGACGGCGTCCCCGCCGTCGCAGAGACGGGTTCTTATCAGGCCGTTTCCACTGGCACTCTCCCTGCGGGGACGGGCTTCTGGGCGAAGCCCGTATGGGATGCGGCTGCGGTCATCACGCTGACCCCCGCAGAGCCCTCTGCCGAGACTCAGCGCTTCATCGGGCCCACCTGGCTGGATGAGGAGAGGGAAGAGGACGCTGGTGAACTCTTCGAGGTCCAGAACGGTGTTTTCCAGAAGACCACCGATTGGGAAATCGGCAGGGGATACTTCCGGTAGATTCTGGATTCATGATTCTGGATTCTGGATTGGGGGGCGAGATTATATTGTACGCATGAGCATTTCTCCGTCCAAAGTATTTATCGTGGTTCCCTGCTACAAGGAGGAGGCTACGGTGGTTCGCAAGAGCATCGCGCCCCTTCTGGAGGCGGGGTATCGGGTGGTGCTGGTGGATGACGGCTCCCCCGAAGCGCTGGTGCTGGAGGAGTTGCCCGTGGTGGTCTTGCGTCATGTGGTGAATCGTGGCCAGGGGGCGGCGTTGCAGACTGGCGCGGATTATGCTTTGGCCCATGGCGCGGAGGCGGTGGTGCATTTTGATGCGGATGGACAGCACGACGCCTCCGCAATCCCTCAGGCATTGGAGATGCTGGAAAAAGGCGAGGCGGACGTGGTTTTAGGGTCTCGTTTTTTGCGGGAGGAGGACCGCCTGGCGGTGCCCGCCAAGCGCCGTCTGACCTTGCGCATCGCCCGGGTGGTCAATGGCATTTTGACGGGCGTCTGGCTGACGGATGCCCACAACGGCTTCCGGGTGCTTTCCCGAAAGGCGCTGGAGGCAATCTCCCTGCAGGATGACCGCATGGCCCACGCCAGCGAAATCCTGGTTCAGATGCGCCAGGCGGGGTTGCGTTGGAAGGAGATGCCGGTGCACATCGCCTACACGGATTACTCGGTGGCGAAGGGACAGCGCATGGGGGCCGCGCTGGAGATTCTTACGGATTTGCTGTTGGACAAATGGCTATGAATCTCCAGCAACCACTTTCGCAAATGGATGCCGTGGCATTGGATTTCGAGACCACGGGCAGCGCGCCCGGGGTGCTAAATATGCCTTGGCAGATTGGGCTGGTGGTCATCCATCAGGGCAGGGTGGATATGGAACGGAGTTTCCAGTCCTTTCTGCGGGTTCCCGAAGAGCATCCCTTCAATCCGTATACCCCTGGACGGTGGGCGCAACTCCGGGAGGAGTTGTCACAGGCGCCGACCTTGCAGGAACTCTGGCCGACATTGAAGCCATACTTGCAGGGGATCCCATTGGTGGCGCATCACGCCCCCACGGAGCGGGGAATCCTGGCGCAGGAGTTCCCAATGCAGCAATTCGGCCCCTGGGTGGATACCCTGACCATCGCACGGCAGGCATTCCCCAAGCAGCGGGACTACAAGCTGGAGAACCTCATCCCCAATCTGGGAATGGCGGGCATCCAAAAGAGTCGCTGCCCCGAGGGCGCACCGCACGACGCCTTCTACGATGCCGTCGCCTGTGGGACTTTCCTGGAGACAGTCTTGAATGCCCCAGGATGGAATGCGGTGACGCTGGAACAAATTGCTTCGATTTCTTCGCGCTAAAGCGCTCACACGGGACAGAAGGGCTTTTCTTCCTCTTCCCGGATTTCGGGGGGGGGAGGGCCTTTCTTCCTCTTCGAACCCTGGAAAGCTAGAAACTCCATCTGTCCTGTGCGAGCCCTTTAGGGCGAGAAAAAGGGCGAGAAAAAGGGCGAGGTAAAAAGGATAATACCATGGCAGAGATCATTTTCAGCAAAAATTTTCCGAAAGCACCCGCGCGGGTGTTTTTGGTGGGTATTGGCGGCATTGGCATGAGTGGCGTGGCGCAGTTTTTGCGTTACATGGGCTATGAGGTGGCGGGAAGCGATCGGGGGCTGAACGAGAGCGCCCGTGCGGGGCTCTTTGATGCCCTGCGTGCTCAGGGGATTGCGCTCTATCCCCAGGATGGCTCGGGGCCCCGGGAATTCCATCCCGACGCCTTTGTCTTCACCACGGCCATCGAGCCAAATAATCCCGACCAGTTGGCGGCCCCCGACACGCCCGTCTATCACCGTGCGTATGTCCTTTCCCAGCTCTGTACGCAATGCGGCGGGACGCTGATTGGCATCGCGGGGACCTGTGGCAAGACTTCTGTCACGGGATGGATGGGTTCCGCCGTGGCGGCTTTGGGCAAATCCGTGGTGCTGATTGACGGCGGGTATCTCCCCGAATTCGAGACTCCCAGCGCGCCAGGCAATTTCTTCGCGACGCCAGGTAGGAAACCCGAGTACATCGTGGCGGAAATTGACGAAAGCGACCATTCCATCAGCGAGTTCTCGCCGGATTTCGGGTTGGTGCTCAATGTGGGTGACGACCATTACGAGACCGCCGAATTGGAGCGGGTCTTCCGGGCATTTCTAGAGCGCTGCAAGCAGGGCGGGTGCTATCCCGAGAATGCCCTGGCAGTGCGTCCCGCAGACGGAAGGAAATGCGTTGCCTACGATTGCCAGGCACGGGGATATCAGGCACTGCCCTCGGGAATGCGCTTTACTACTGCCGATGGTGTCGAGGTGGAGAGCACTCAGTCTGGGGTGCATAGCGCGTGGAATGGCTCCGCGGTGTATGCGGTCCTGCGCATGGCGATGCCCAACGAGGAGCCCGCGCGCATCGCGAAAGCCATGGGCGCCTTCAAAGGCGTCCGTCAGCGCTTTGAGGTGCTGACCAAGACAGGCGCGGCGGTGGCGGTCATCAACGACTATGCGCACAATCCCGAGAAAATTGCGGCGTCCATCCGGACTGCCCGTGAGCGTTTTGGTGCGCCGGTGGGCGTGGTCTTTCAGCCCCATGGCTTCGGCGCGCTGCGGTTCATGGAGGAGGCGCTGCAGAAGGAACTAGCTGGGGCGTTGGAATCCACGGATTCCTTTCTGATGCT